>RFGU01000205.1 GCA_003696955.1 Deltaproteobacteria bacterium
AGCGGGCCATCGACCTCTTGCGCGCGGATCTCGAGGAGCGGGTCACGGTCGGCGGCGAGACGGCGGCGGACGTAGCGTTTCGCTTGGCCCAACTGCTCGAAGCGGCCGGTCCTTCCGATCACGACGCCGCCGTGGCACGGGCTCGATACGCCCGAGACATCTTCCTCCAGTCGGGAAAGCAACCGAAGGTCGAGGCCGTCGAAGCTTGGCTTGCCGAGCATGCAGGGCCGGCCGCTGCGCACAGCGCCCCACCGTAGGGGCGCCGTGCGCGACGTCGCAGCGGGCCGCATGCCGCCTACTTGCGCGTCTTCGTGGTGACGGACCGCGTCGCCGCCAGGATCTCGCGGGCCTTGGCGACGTTCGGGGCTTCCCCGGACTCCCCGCCCTTGATCGTGTACTTGTGGGCATTCGTGCCCCACCGCTGGTTGTTCAGGTGGATCAGGGGATAGGTCCCGGCGACGCCGCGGAAGGTCACCGTCTTCTTTCGAGGCCCATCCTTGCTCAAGGTGAACGACTTGTACTTCACGTCGTAGCCGTTCTCGTCGACCATGCATACCTTCACGACCAGCCCCTTCTTCGCCTTGCCGCCCGTACGTTCGATGGTCAAGGAGTAGGTGTCGCCGAGGACCGGTTGCCCGACGAACTGCCGCTCGGTGGAGACGGCTCCCGTCTGGTAGCGGTCGTGGGGAAGCGGACGGGGACCGATGTTCCAACTGTCGCCGTCCTCGTTCCAGGACTTGACGATCTTGTCGACCTCCTTCGAGGTCTTCTCGACGAGGTCCAGGCACTGGCGCGCGGTCGCGGGCGTCTCGACCGCGATGCCGGCACACACCAGCTTGGCGACCGGCCCGGCGACCTTCTCGATCTTGCCGGTGGCCTTGTTCCAGATGGACTTGCAATTCGACCCGGCGGAGGCCGTCGCGGGCAACGCGATCAAGGCTGCAAGTGTGATGGGGATCGAGAAAATGGATGGCTTCACGGCGAAACTCCTTTGCGTCGGTTCGCGACCCCGGCCGTCGGGGCGCACGCCGCGTATAGAGTCACCTCGGCCGCGTTCGGATCACCGAGGCGTCCGAACGGCACGAACACCGGAGATTCGACACGACGCCCGGACGCACCCGCTCCGGCACCCCGTGACCTTCGGCGAAGCCACGACGGGACGGCATCAACCTTCGATCACGATGGGAAGCCTCGCCGACACGGCCGTCGCCGCGGCGCTTCGAAAGAGATCGAGGAACCGCTCGATCTGCGCCCGCACACGCCCGACACGCGGACGCGCGACCTCGCGAGCCACGGCGTCGAGTTCCCGCGAGAGCCGCACGGCGCTGCCCACCTTCCACCACTGGGGTTCGCCGCACTCCATGGGGTCGTCGAACTCGATGGGGAGCCAGAAGCCGCGGTTGTCGGAATGTCGCATCAGGTGCGGATAGCTCGTCGGCGCACCGTCGTAGATCCGGCGAAGTCCCCGGTGGTGCCGCGGATCCCGCGGAAGACGAAATCCAAGTCGCAAGGGACCGATACGACGGGGATATTCTCCGTGGGCGGCGACGGCCCGAAGCCCATGCAGCCATCGAACGTCGGTGCTCGCCGCGAACACCACGTCGCCGTCGTCCCGCCAGCGTACTTCCCGCCCGAGTGTGTCCGACATGTGGCGCCACATGGCCGCGACGCGACGACGCGCCTCCTCCGGGGAATCAGCCGGCCGCGTACGGCCGTAGCGGGTTTCTCCCGGGGGCGGCGGCGGTGGATCGAACTCGCCGGCAAGGTAACGGGACAGAGGCATCACATAGAGATCGAGGGGCACCCGGCGGCGCATACACGAGCCGGCGGCCACGCGCAATCGCCGGCGGCCTCGACGAGGTCGGCGCACCGCGACGCGCGGCGCGCGGCCCCATGACGATCCGTCTCGGATCCCCGTATGCCTTCAACTGCCGGCGTAGGGCGGATAGGATGGCGCTGCGACCGCAACCGCAAGTTCGCGCGAAACGCCCGACCGTGCGCATCGTTCACACATCCGATTGGCACCTGGGGATCTCTACGGGCCACGTATCGCGTCTTCGCGACCAGGAGCGCTTTCTCGAGTGGTTGACAGCGCTCCTGGCCGAACGGGCGGTCGACGCCCTCGTCGTGGCCGGAGACGTGTTCGACACGGCACAACCGAGCAGCGAAGCCCTCGCCCTCTACTTTCGATTCCTCGCCGGGATCCGAAGCACCGGCGTGCGCAACGTGGTCGTCGTGGGGGGCAACCACGACTCGCCGGCGCGTCTCGATGCACCACGAGACGTGCTCGCCGGTCTCGACGTCCACGTCGTCGGTGGCCTATGGCGGGCCCCCGGCGACGCTCGCGATCTCGACGCGATGATCGTGCCCTTGCGTACCCGCGGCTCCGACGACATCGAAGGGGCATGTCTCGCCGTCCCCTACGTCCACGAGTACCACCTTGGCATTCGAACCAGTGACGACGATCCCACCGCCGTCCGCAACGCCTTCCGCGCGTCGTTTCGCGCGCTCTACGACGGACTCGTGCGGGGCGCACGCGAACGATTCGGCCAGCTGCCCCTCGTCGCCACCGGGCACCTGACCCTCGGCCGCGGCGCGACGCGCGACGACTATCCCCAGGCGATCCACCAGGTGGGCACCATCGAGGCCCTGCCCACCGACATCCTCCCCGACGACATCGCGTACGTCGCCCTCGGCCACATCCATCGTGCCTATCGCGTGGGGGGTTCGTGCGCATGGTACTCGGGCACGCCCGTGCCCTACTCCGTCGTGGAGTCCAAGACGCCCCGCCACGTCCTGGTGGTCGACATCGGCGAAGACGGCGGCGTCGCGGTGGAGATGGTACCGGTTCCCGTCGAACGCCGCATCGAACGGCTCGTCGGCACGGCCGACGAGGTCGTCGAGCGGCTTGCGTCCTTGTCGTGGTCCACCCCGTCGCCCCCCCTGCTGCACGTCGAGGTGCATGGTCTCGAGGGCGACGTCGGCTTGCCCCGTCGCCTCGACGAAGCACTGGCCCAACATCCCGACCACGCGCGCCCTTGCATCGTCGAGGTGCGCCAGATCGCCAAGGCCGAACGAGAGGCATCGCAGGACGAGCCCGAACGCAAGCCCCTTGCGGCCCTTCGCCCCGAGGAGGTCTTCGAGCGCCTGTGTGACCTCGAAGGCATCGAAGGAGACGAGCGCGCGGTGCTCGTCCGGGCCTTCTCGAGCCTCGCGTCCCGGCAATCGGACGACGACGGGCACGCGTTCGAAGCTCCACCGAAGGCCCAAGGCGAGGAGCAGGCACCGTGAGACTTCACCGCATCCGCGTCGTGAACCTCGCGAGCCTCTACGGCGAACACGTCGTGGACCTCGATGCCGTCCTGGGCGGCGCGGGCATCTTCCTGATCCATGGCCCGACCGGAAGTGGCAAGAGCACACTGCTCGATGCCGTCAGCCTCGCACTCTTCGGGTGCACCCCCCGCCTCCGCGCCAAGAAGGGCAAGAAGTACTCCGATCCCCGGGAAGTGATGAGTCGCGGAACCGGCCACAGCCTCGCCGAGGTGGAGTTCTCCAAGCTCGAAGCCGGCCGCCGGGTCCGGTACCGTGCCCGCTGGACGGCCCATCGCGCCCACAAGCGCCCCGATGGCAACCTGCAGCCCCCCAAACGCAGCCTCGAACGGATCGGCGACGATGGCATGCCCGAGCCCATCGTCTCCTCGTCAAACGCCCACGTCTACAAGCCGAAGTTCACCGACGTTCTCGAAGGCATGAAGGTCGAGGACTTCTGGCGGTCCATGTTGTTGGCCCAAGGCGCCTTCGATGCGTTCCTCTCGGCCGCCCCCGACGACCGCGCGGAGATCCTCGAGCGTTTGACGGACACTTCGATCTACCTGGAACTCGGCCGTCGCGCCGCGCTCGAATGGCAAAAGCACAAGGACCGAGTCACCGCGCTCGAGACCAGTCGCAGTGTCAAGGCACGCGTCACGCCCGAGCAGATCGAACGGGCACGAGCGGCCGTCGACCGAGCGAGCAAGCAGCTCGAAGCGGCCGAACGAGATTACACGGACGCCCATCGCCGCCTCGAGTGGTACCTAGAGGACGTCCGGCTCGTTCGAGCCGTCGAACGTGCCAACGAGGAAGTACGGAAGGTGACGGACGCCCTCGCGGCCGCTCGCGCGTCGTTCGATGCCGTGGCGCTTCACGAACGATACGAAAACGCTGGTCTCTTCGACGCCCTCGACGCGCTCGACGGGGCGAACACGGCACTCGAAGAACTCGAAAAGGAGCGCGACGAGGTGGCCCGCGCCGCCGAGGAGGCCCGCGCCGCCACCGACCATCACGCGGCGACCGAACGCGACTGCGCCGCGCGCATGCGCCGGGCCGAACGGGATGCGGACCGGCTTCGCGAAGTCGTCCGTCGCTGCACGAAGGCCCGCACCGAGGTTGCACATCGGCGCAAGCGGGCCACGGAGCTTCGGGCGCACGCCCGCCAGCAGGACGACGTCCTCTTTGAGCGCCGGGTCGAGCGCGAACGGACCGAACGCCAGCGGGCGGAAGCCGTTGCCGAGGTCGAGCGCGCCCGAGCAGCCCTCGACGAGGATCCCCGGGCGAAGGACCTCGCGCGTACATGGCCCAAGCTACGCGGCGAGTTCGAGACTTGCTTCGGGTTGCAGGAGGCACTCGCAACGCAACGACGCGCCTACGAGAAGAAGCGCGCGGCGCTCGAGACCTCTGCGTCGAAGCTCGCCGCCAAGCGCCGGGCGCTACGGGATCGGATCGCCCCCTACCTCGACGAGGTCGGCGAGTTGGCCCCCTCGCTTTCCAAGGTGCTCGACGCGTTCGACACCGCCCCCCTCGACGTCGCGCGTCGCGAAGCCGACGAACTCCACGCCCGCGCGCAACGAAGCATCGAGGTCCTCAAGCACGCATACGAAGCCGTCGCCGAGCTGCGCGATGCCGAGCGCGCCTTCGACCACGCCAAGGAGACGTTCGACGCGGCGCGACGGGTGGCCTCGGACGCAGAGGCTGCCCTCGAACGGGCCGATGCCGCCCTCGCGACCGCGCGTCGCCGTGCCGAAGATGCGCGCGAGGAAGTGGACCGACTGCAACGGACGGCGCTGGTGGCGGATCTTCGGGCGGATCTGGAAGCGGGTGCGCCTTGTCCCGTATGCGGCGCCACCGAGCATCCCGCGGCCCATCGCCCCGGAAGGGACGATGAGGTTCCCGAAGACGGACGGATCGCCGCTGCCCGCGACCACCTCGAACGCGCCCTGGCCGAATTCGAGGCGCGCCGGGCCGAGCGCGACGACGCCCACGCGGTTCTGGCGGCCAAGAAGGCCAACCTCGAACGGTGCGAGCACGATCTCGAGCACGCGGGGCGCGTGGTCGAGAGCCGTCGCGAAGCTGCCGGGGCGGCCCTTGCCGAGGTCGAGCCTTGCGGCGATGCAGATCCGGACGCGGTGTCGCGCGCCCTCGCAGCGGCCGAGGCGCTGTCCGAAGCGGCGACCCTGCTGCGCGAAGGTCTATCGGCGCTCGCATCCGAGTACGGCGGTCTGTGCGCGGAGCAGCGCTCCCTGGAGGAGCGTCGCGAGGAAGTGGAGCGGCAAGGCCGCGACCTCGACACACGGACTGCAGCCCTTCGGCAACGCATGGAGGAACTCGGCTTCAGGGACCCGGATGCCGACTTGCGTTCCCTTTACGAGGCCGGTGAATCCTGCGTGGAGAACTACCACGAGCGGCAACGAACGCTCGAGGAAGCGCAGCGGAAGGCCGAAGCCGCGGGCTACCGTCTGGACGCGGCCCGGGAGCGGGAAAACGACGCAAGCTGCCTGCTCGACGGCGCCGCATCGACGGCGGCCTCCGCCGAACAGGCCCTCGCACGCGCCGAAGGCGAGCTCGACCTCGCCCTGAAGGACCTCGCGACGATGTGGACGGAGGTCCTCGCCGGTGATCCCGAGCGCCACGCGACGCTCCCATCTGCCATCGACGAGGTCACGGCCGAGCGCGAACAGTCGGAATGGGTCGAGGCATGTCGCAATGCGCATGACGCCGCGCGTACGAAGCACGAAGACGCCTTGCGAGAGGCGGATCGGCTGCGTGGCCGGCTCGAGCGGATCGACGACAGGATCGAGCGCCTTCAGGCCGAGCAGCGCGATGCACGACGTCGCCTCGACGACGTGGTTGCAAAGCTCGATGGGATCGACGTCGCCACGGTACGCACGCAGCGTCTTTCCCACGAAGAGCTCTCCCGTCTTCGCGAGGAGCGCCGCGAGTTCGAGACGCGCCGCGCCGAAGCACAGGCGCGACTCGAAGAACGAAAGGAATCCCTGGAGCACCACCGGGCCGACCGCCCGAGCCCGTGGGACCACGGCACCGACGAGGCCGCGCTCCGACGCCGTGTGTCCGAGGCCGCGAAACGCCTCGAGATGGCGCGATCGGCCCAGGAGGAAGCCACCTTGCAGCATCGCGAGCTGACGCGCGCGATGCAGGAATACGACGAACTACGACGACGAATCGAGGAGGCCGAGCGCGAGGCTGCCGTGTGGAAACGGCTTCACCACCTCATCGGGGTGAACAATGGAGCCGAGTTTCGCCGGTTCGCCCAGTCCCTGGGGTTGGTCGATCTCTTGGCACGGGCCAACGCGCACCTCGCCCATCTCCACGAACGCTACCGCCTCGTGCAGCGCCACGAAGGCGGGCGCCCAACCCTCGACTTCGACGTGCGGGACGACTGGCAAGAGGGTAGAATCCGGCCGATCGCGACCTTGTCCGGTGGAGAACGCTTCTTGGTGTCCCTTGCCCTGGCCCTGGCGCTCTCCGACTACCGCGAAGTCCGCATGCCCGTGGAGACCCTCTTGCTCGACGAAGGCTTCGGCACGCTCGACGCGGACACCCTCGATACGGCGATGGCCGCACTTCAACAGCTCGAAGCTCGTGGGCGCCAGGTGGGCCTGATCAGCCACGTCGAGGCCCTGCGCGAGAAGATCCCCGCGCAGATCCGAATTCGACCGATGGGTGGCGGTCGGTCGGCGGTCGAGGTCTAGCGATCGGGCACGTCGCGGGGCCCCCTAGGTCCGCACCTCGTGCCGACGTCGACGGAGCGCCACGGCGCCCATGAGCCATAGGAGCGGACGACCGCTCCGCCCACCAGGCGTCGTACACCCGCAGCCGGCCCCATCTTCGAGGCCGCCGCTTCCGTCCGTATCACCCGTCGAACCGCCTCCCATGGACGTGCCGAAGGTCGCCCCTCCATCCGTCCCGCTGTCGCCTCCCGTGCCCCCGGCGCCCCCCGAATCTCCCGGATCGGAGGCCGGCCGCTCCACGAAGTGCATCTCCACGGGCTCGAGCATGATCTCGTCGTCGAGGGTGGGCACTTCGACCGGCACTTCGACGCCGGCAATGTCGAAGTCCTGGCCGAGAATCGTGAAGACGAGGTGGGGATGGACGACGACGTCCGGCATGGTTCGCACGGTGCAGAACGCTCGGCCCTCGGTGTCGAGGCTACCTGGCCCGGGCCCCGGATCCAGCTCGACGAAGGCTGCCTCCTCGGTCACCACCGCCGATGCCGCAAACGGTCCGAGATCCCGTACTTCGATGCGCTCGCCGGACAGTTCAGCATCCACCACGGCCTTCAGGGCGATGTCCAAGGTGCCTTCGGCGACGATCAGGTTCGGCGTCAACGGAATCGACGCCACGTCCACGTAGTCCGTCTCGTCGTGGATCTTCGCCGGACGGTCCGGGTTCCCTTCCAGCAGGTACGGTGTGAACATCTCGACGGACTCGATCGCCCAGTCGTAGGGACCGAGGAGATCCGATTCCCACTGCTGCCCTTGTACGTCGAACCGAACCTTCGCCTCGATGCGCACGCCCAGGTCGTACTCGAAGCGTCCGGCTCCGGGTGCCCC
>RFGU01000206.1 GCA_003696955.1 Deltaproteobacteria bacterium
CAAAGAGGTCCTCAAATGGACCAATTTCTACGACCCCGACGACATCTTGGGATTTCCGTTGCGCGGCCTGCCCAACTACAAGGACGCGGTGGAGGAGGACATCCCGATCCAGACGGGTACCGTCTTCGCCGCCCACACCGACTACTGGACCGACAACAGCTTCACGGTCCCCGTCGCCGAACGGCTGGCAGCCCTGGCGGAGTACCTCTGACGCGTTCTCCGCGTTCCTGGGGCCGGTGCACCCTCCCGGGCGCCCCTCAGCACGGCCCGTTCCAGCAGCAGTCGCCGAACAGGATGCACGAGGAGTCGCACCAGCAGGCACCGCCGTTGCCGCCGCACTCGCACGACGAACACGACAGCGGATCGTCGGGACAATCCTGGGGACACGAGCAATCGTCCTCACCGGGATCGCAGACGGCGTTGCCGCAGAATGCCTCCACCGTACACGTCGCACTGCAACCGTCACCCCCCACGGTGTTGCCGTCGTCGCACTCCTCGTTGCCCGCCCACACGTAGCCGTCACCGCACGTGGCGTTCTGGCAGGCCACGCAGGCGTCCGTGTTCACCTGGTTGCCGTCGTCGCACTCCTCGTTGCCCGCCCACACGTAGCCGTCGCCACAGGTGGCGTTCTTGCACGCGACGCAGGCGTCCGTGTTCACCTGGTTGCCGTCGTCGCACTCCTCGCCGGCCTGCACGAACCCGTCACCGCAGCCGGGGGTCTGGCACTCGGTCGTGCAGCCGTCGGCGTTGTTCTGGTTGCCGTCGTCGCACGCCTCGCCGGGACCTACGAATCCGTCACCGCACGTATTCGGCTCACACGTGGCCAGACACGCGTCCTCGTTGATCTGGTTGCCGTCGTCGCAGGTCTCGCCCGGCCCCAGGAAGCCGTCACCGCACGTATTCGGCTCGCAGGTGTTCAGGCATGCGTCTTCGTTCACGTCGTTACCGTCGTCGCACTCCTCGACGCCGGCGTGGACGAAGCCGTCACCGCACGTGGCCTCCTGACACGAGGATAGACAGGCGTCCGTGTCGTCCTCGTTCCCGTCGTCGCACGCCTCGACCCCCTGCCAGACGTGGCCATCGCCACACGATGCCCGCACGCAATTCGACAGGCAATCGTCCGTGTCGTCGTCGTTGCCGTCGTCGCACTCCTCGTCGGGATCGACGATGCCGTCGCCACAGTTGGGCGGCGGCGGACCGGTCGTCGATGCGCCGGAAGTCGTCGTCTCACCGGTGCCCGAGGACGACCCGCTCGGTCCTGTGCCACCGTCTCCCGCCGTCGCCGTCATGCCCGCGGACACGCCGCCGGAGAAGCTGCCGAAGGCGTCCGAGGCCGTCGTCTTGCCCTGGGCACAGGCGCCCACGGCCAAGGCAAGCGCCATGGTCGGGATGCCGAGGATGCGTGGCCTGGTGGTGTTCGCCAAGGATGATCCCCCACGATCGAAGGTACCACAGGGGCAAGGTGCGAGCGGATGGAGTCGCGGCCTTCGGAGATTTGCCGCATGAGCTGCAGCGAGCTGCGCACCGGGCGGGGCACCGCGTCGCCCGATCGGGCCAGGATGGCCTTTGGGGCATCGCCCGTTGGGCCCTCACCCTCCGGCCGTACGTCTTACGGGCCCGTGGCGGAACACGCCCGGCGCCACGCCTCGGCGTACTTCATCCCGCTGCCCGTGTTGAAGACGACGACCCTGGCGTCCTCTTCGAGCCATCCCGCCTCGCGCAGACGCCGGACGGCCGCGACCGTCGCCGCCCCTTCGGGAGCGGCGTAGATGCCCTCGGTGCGGCCGAGTTCCCGCGCGGCCGCCAGGATCTCCTCGTCCGACACGGCGACGGCGGTTCCTCCGCTTTCGCGCAGGGCCTCGAGCATCAGCCGATCCCCGAGGGCTCGCGGCACCCGAAGGCCCGTGGCGATCGTCTCGGGTCGTTCCCAGGGCTCGGCTTCCTCCGCACCTCGTTCGAAGGCACGCACGATGGGCGCGCATCCCGCCGCCTGGACGGCCACCATGCGCGGCCGCTGGCGGCCGATCCAGCCCATCTTCTCGAGTTCGTCGAAGGCCTTCCACATGCCGATGAGCCCGACGCCGCCTCCCGCCGGGTACACGACGACGTCCGGCAGCGCCCCGAGCTGCTCCACGAGTTCGATGCCCATGGTCTTCTTGCCCTCGATTCGGTACGGCTCCTTGAGCGTCGAGACCTCGAACCAGCCGTGGTCCTGCGCCTTTCGGGCGATGTATGCGCCGCAATCGGTAATCACCCCGTCGACGAGTTCCACGCGCGCCCCGAGCGCGCGGCACTCGAGCACGTTGGCCGCCGGCGTATCGGCGGGCATCGCAACCACGCATGCCAGGCCGGCGCGTGCAGCATAGGCGGCGAGCGCCCCACCGGCGTTGCCCGCCGTCGGGATTGCAAGGGTCTTCGCACCGAGGGCCCGCGCCCGCGTCACGGCGGCGGCCTGCCCCCGTGCCTTGAACGACCCCGTCGGTTGGATCCCCTCGTCCTTGACCCACAGGTCCGCAAGTCCGAGCAGGGCGCCCAGCCGCTTGGCGGGCACGAGGGGCGTCATGCCCTCCCCGAGGGTGACGGGCTCGCCCGGCGGCAGGATCTCGCGATAGCGCCACATCGTCGGCGGGCGCTCGCCCACCGCGGCACGGGTCATCGTCCGGGCCGCCCGAGACAGGTCGTAGCGCGCAAGCAGCGGACCACCGCACGAACAGAGGTTCACGAGTTCGTCGTGGGAGCGGCGCGTGCCGCAACGGGAACATTCGAGGTGATCGAGGGCGCTCTCCATCGCTTCGAAGCTACCAGGATCGCGCTCGGATCACGCTCCCGCCCCCTTACCGCGCCCCGCCCCGCGTCCCTGCAAGAAGGGGCTCCGGACCGCGCGTCCCCGACGCCATGGCAAGTGGCGGGAACGCGCGGCCGGGCCCTCCGGATCGGTACTCGGCCCCGGCATTTTAGGGGGCGGGTCACCGGGGCACGAGTTCGACCTCGAGCGTAAAGGATCCCCTCGTCGCCCCGTTGGCCCCCACGACCCCGAGCACGGCCGTGTAGGGGTTGTTGATGGCGACGAGCTGGATGGACTCGGGCTTGCCGGGATTGGTGCCCGAGAGGGGATACGACGCCTCGCAGGACACGCAGGTCGTGACGTTGGGCGCCACCCGGGTCGTATCCCCTTGGCTGATCGTATAGCCGTAGAGGCTGACATCCAATTTCGGATCGTCCGGTGTGAGGGTCACCTTCATCGTCGTGTACTTCGGAAGATCCGTCCGGAACAGAGCGTGTGCACCGTCGAAGTGCTGGAACTTCGTCGCAGGAAAACACGCAACCTGCGAACTTTCGGCCCATTCGAGGACGATGGGATGGCCGTCCTCGAGCCGCCCCTTGACCGTGACCTTCTTGCCGCGCTCGGATGCAAAGTCCTTCACGGGGGGCGGCTTCGTACTCCCGGTCGCCGCCGGCTTGGTGGTAAGATCGACCTCGAGACGGAACTTCCCCTTCACCGCTCCCTTCGCCCCCGCCACGGCCACGACGACGTTGTAGGGGTTGTTGACGGCGTTCAACGTGACCTTCTCGGTAGCCCCGGGGTTCGCGCGCCCCATGGGCTCGTAGGACGCCTCGCAACTTACGACGCTCGTGACGTTGGGCGGAAGGCGCGAGAAATCGGTGGACCCGATGCTGTATGCGTACAGGCTGACGTCCACGTCTCGTCCAGCGGGCACGGCACGAATCTCGACCGTCGAGTGCGCCGGCAGCGAGAACGCGAAGAATACGTGGTTTCCCGTGAACATCTCGTTGCGCGTGGCGGGAAAGCACGCCACGGAGCTGTCGTCCGCCCACCCCAGGTCGATTTTCTTGCCCCGGGCGAGGTTGCCGCGGACCTTGAGGGTCACGCCGCTTACGGGCGACAGCGCTCGAACACCAGCCGGCCAGCCGGCCGCCTGGGCGGGCGCAAGCGCTGCCGTCAGGGCGTGGGCGGACGCGAGAGCACAACAGATGGTCACGATGCGTCGCATGGTCACCCCCGTAGGAGTCCCGGCGGCACCAATCGGATCACCGCTTGAGGCCCCACCGTCCGTCGGATAGGATGGGATCGTGAATTCCGACGCCGCATTGCTCGACCGGTGGCGTGCAGGCGACCGTGATGCGGGCAACGCCCTCTTGAGCCGCTACTTCGAATCGCTCTATCGATTCTTCCGCAACAAGGTGGGAGATCAGGCCGAGGACCTCGTGCAGCGGACCCTCACGGCATGCTTGGCCGCGCCGGCGCAATTTCGCGGCGACGCGAGCTTTCGCAGCTACCTCTTTCGGATTGCACGCAACGAGCTGTATCGCCACTTCAAGCGTGGCCGACGGGCCTTCGATCCCCTCGAGCACTCGGTCGCGGACCTCGACGTCTCCATGACCGACTGGGTGGCATCGCAGCGCTCGCGCGAGGCCCTCCTGCTCGCCCTCAGGCGCCTTCCGCTGGATTTGCAGATCGTCCTAGAGCTCCACTACTGGGAGGACATGAGCATGACGGAGATCGGCGAGGTCCTCGAGATCCCGACGGGTACGGCCAAGAGCCGCATGCGTCGCGCCCGAGAGGCCCTTCGCGCGGTGCTGCCCGAGTTCCTCGACGACGCGAACGACGTGGAGTCCTCCCTCGACGATCTCGAGGCATGGGCCGTCGCCGTACGGGATGCGGTGGGGTGATCCTTGGCATCCGAACGATCCGACGCCCCCTCGAACGCAAGCGACGCCGTGGTCGAGGAAGCCATGGCGGCCGCACGCGACGGCGCCCAAACGACCGACGAAGCCGACGCCCTCGCTCGAATTCGAGCGCGCATGGGCCTTTCGGACGACGTGCCGACGATCGGCGGCTACGAGATTCGCCGGCGCATCGGCAGCGGCGCCATGGGCGTGGTGTACCTGGCCTGGGATCCCAGCCTCGGCCGCAACGTCGCGATCAAGCTCCTTTCGACCCGCGCGCCGACCGAGGCGGCGACCGAACGGCTCGTCCGCGAGGCCCGAGGGCTCGCTCGACTGCAGCACCCCAACGTGCTGACCGTGTTCGAGGTCGGCCGGCACGACGACCGGGTGTTCGTCGTGACCGAGTACGCGCCCGGCGGAGACCTCGGATCGTATCTCCGAGAGCGACGGCCTTCGTTGGCGGAGATCCTACGGATCTTCGTCGAGGCAGGCCGGGGCCTGGCTGCCGCCCACGACGCCGGCCTGGTCCACCGCGACTTCAAGCCGGCCAACGTCCTGCTCGACGCGGAGGGCCGAGCCAAGGTCGCGGACTTCGGGCTCGTCCGCGTTGTCACGGACGAATCCGACGCGCCGCTGTCGCACACTCCGGCTGACGCCACGCCGGGGATGGCCGCGGGGGCCGGATCGACCGATGCCGCCAATCTTACGCGCACCGGCGCATTGGTCGGCACGCCGGCCTATATGGCTCCTGAAGTCCTTCAGGGGGCTCCGTCCGACCCGAAGAGCGACCAGTTCGCCTTCTGCGTCGCGCTCTACGAAGCGGTCGCCGGAACCCGTCCGTTCGCCGGTGCGAGCCTCCTCGAACTCGTCGAATCCACCGAGTCCGGTGGGATCGCGCCGCCCGCAGCCGGACGTAGGGTGCCCCGATGGTTGCTGCGCGTGCTCCGTCGCGGTCTGTCGCGGGATCCCGATGCGCGATTTCCCGACATGCACGCGCTCGTCGGCGCCCTCGAGCGGCGCACCGTGCGCCGCCGCATCGCCGCGACGGCGGCCTTCCTCGCGGTCGGTGCCTTCGCCGGATGGTTCGCCGCCGCCGCGACCGAAGAGCAGCAGTGCGAAACGGGTACCGAGCGCATCGCCGCGGTGTGGAACGATTCCGTCCGCTCCAAGGTGCGTGACGCCTTCGACCGGGCGCACCTGCCCTACGGAGATTCGCTCGAAGCATCGGTCGACGCCGCCTTCGACGCCTATGCCCAGCGCTGGGCCGCGGCACACCGCCGCGCCTGCGAGGAGACGAGGATCCACGGGGAACGCTCGGAGCGCGCGTTGGACCTGCGCATGGCCTGCCTCGAACGGCGCAAGCGTGCGTTCGCGGACGCCGTCGATCTCGTCGTCCATGCCGACGCCGCCTCCCTCGCCCGATCCTACGACGTCGCTGCCGGGATCCCGCCCGTGGAGACCTGCGACGACCCCGAGTGGCTGGCCGAGCACGGCCGTTGGCCGGACGATCCGACGCGACGTGCCGAAGCCGAACGCATCGACCGTGAGATCGTCCGGGCCCAGGCGATGTTGCGTGCCGGCAAGCACACCGAAGCCAAGGAACGCCTCGCCGGGCTCGCCGACGCGACCGAAGCCCTGGCCTGGCCTCCCCTTTCGGCCAAACGGGACCTGGTATTGGGCCAGGTCCTGCTCGAAGCCGGCGAACACCAGGCCGCGGACGAGGCCCTACACCGTGCCTTCGCGGCCGCTCTCGAGACGGGCGCCGACGACGTCGCGGCCTGGACCGCGGTCACCGGCGTCCACCTGGCGGCGACGCGCCTACGGGATCCCAAGGCCGCGGAGACCTGGTGGTGGCTGGTCGCCCCACTGCTCGAACGCGTGCCCCACGATGCATGGCTGCACGGTGCCGCCCTCGCCAATCGCGCCAACGCGCTCCTGGTCGCCGGCGACAACGAACGGTCCATCGAGATGCGTCGTCGTGCCATGGAGGTCATGAAGACCACCTTCGGCCCCGACGACCCGCGGATCGCGGAACAGAAGGCCAATCTCGCGGCGGCCTACCGGCGCATGGGCGAGCCCGAACGCGCCGTCGTACTGCTCCTCGAAGCAGCCGCGACGATGCGAGCCGCCTACGGACGGCTCCATCCCAAACTCGGACAGCTCTACAACAATTTGGGAACGGCGCAGCTCGCCCTGCGCCGACTCGAAGACGCCCAGGCCAGCTACGCCACGTCGTTGGAGATCAAGCAGGCCACCCTACCGAGCGGCCATCCATCCCTCGGCCACGCCTACCACAATCTCGGCGAGGTCTTCCTCGAACGAGGGCAGAACGACGACGCGCGCGCCAGCCTCGAGCGTGCCCACGAGATCTGGCGCAGCGCCCTCGGCCCCGACCATCCGCTCACGG
>RFGU01000207.1 GCA_003696955.1 Deltaproteobacteria bacterium
CCCGCCCTCCCTGGGCGACGACCGATCCCGCCGCGACGGCCGACCGCAGCGGCCCCCCGGATCGGGGCCGAAGGCCCGTGACCCAGGCCGCCACCACGTCACGGCCGCGGGCCGGCCCTGGTAGGCTTCGCCGCGCCATGCCACGTCCGTCGCTCTCGCCCCGCCGTACTTCCGTCGTCCTGGCCGTCTTCGCCGCCCTCGGGCTCTCCGCTGCCACCGTGCTCTCCGGATGCGGTCCCAAGTACGAAGCCGTCGAGGTGCCGGCCGAGGGCGTGCGCCTCGCCTACGACCTGTCGGCGGGCCGCACCTTCGAGGGCCACGTACGCCGTTCCGAGACGGTGAGCGGCTCCTTCGGCAACCTGAACCGCGTCCTCGAGTACGACGTCCGGCTCACCATCGCCGGCAAGGATCCCAACCGCGGCGACACCCTGGTCCGCGCCACGTTCCACAACGTCAAGATCCAGTGGACCCTGCCGCCGAGCAGCGGGCTCAACATCTCGGTGGACGAGTTCATCCAGAACGCCGTCCGCCAGGTGCAGGGCATGGAGATCCGCTTCAACGTGGGCGAGGACGGTTCCGTTCACTACCTGCCGCCGATCCCGGCCGAGGTGGACGACCAGCTTCGGTTGGTAATCCAATCGGTCCTCGACAGCCTCGACGAAGCGTTCCTTCAGGTCCCCAAGGATACCCTCTCGCCCGGTGAGACCTGGGAGGAGAAGGAGAAGAAAGGACGCAAGGGCAAGCTCGGGCGGTACCGGCAGGGCGTGCGCAAGACGACCTTCAAGGGCCTCTATCGCGATCCCAAGACCCAAGCCACCTTGGCCCTGCTGTCCATCGAGGACCGCGGCGAGGAGGTCATCACGACCAAGGCGGGCAGCCGGCGCAACGAGTGGAACGGCAAGACCGACGCCTACTTCTCGATCACCGACGCCTTCTTGGCCGAGCGCCACGGCGAGTT
Organism: Deltaproteobacteria bacterium; assembly: GCA_003696955.1. Lineage (GTDB taxonomy): Bacteria > Myxococcota_A > Polyangia > Nannocystales > Nannocystaceae > J032. The sequence continues at coordinate 959 of RFGU01000207.1, forward strand.
GCGCAAGTTCGATCCCAAGGAAGGCACGACCTTCGTGAAGGTGGACGTAACCTGGCGCAAGGTCGCCGACGGCAACGCCGCCGGAGCGGTCGAGGTGGAACGCCAGCGGATCACCGACCCGTGCGACCCCGACTACGTGGGTTTCGAGGAATGTCCCGCGAACGCGCCCGCCGATGCCGCGACCACCGACGGGAGCGCCGCCGACCCCGGGGAGGCATCGTCGCCGGAAGCCGACGGCGACGACGGGACCGGCGACGACGGCGCCGCATCCGCGTCGCCCGCAGGCGACGACGACGCGAACGCCGAAAAGACCGATGCGGCCGGCAAGGGCGCGCCGCCCGAATAGAACCGCAATCGGGCAAGGCCCCTCGATCCGCCAGGTTGTCGCTCGACCGGGCGGGGCTCGGTCTCCGGAGCCGCCTGCTAGAGTAGGGCCATGCTCCGCCCCTCCGCAGCCTGCGCCGTGCTCGCCGGTGCACTGGCGTTCGTTTCCCTCGCCCCGTCCGCCCGGGCGAGCAATTGTGCCGCCACGCCGGTGAGCGTGGACTTCGAATCCGGCGAGTGCATCTCGGTGGTCGACCGCACGGCCGGCACCACGGTCCATCTCGCCTACACCCATCCCCCCGAGCAGCTTGCGATGATCCAGCCCGGGTGGGAGCAGTGGATCCACTTCTATGCGTTCTCGGTGCGCCCCTCCACGTTGCCGCTGTGGCTTTCGCAACAACAGGTCGACGATGCCACGGCGTTGTTCATGGGTTCGGACTGCGAGGTGGGCGTGGTCCCGGACGAGCAGATCCTCGAGAAGAACGCCGAGCTCGCCGGCACCTTCTATGCCCTCGGCGACCCCGTCCCGGTGACGGCCGAACAGGCGGCCATGGGCTTCGATTGGGACCCCGCCGCCCTGCCCGAAGGCACCTACCTGATCTTCGCGTACGTGGATGCCGGCCGCTTCAATACCTGGTTCGGATTTCCCGGCGCGTTCAAGGTGGTGGACGGCCCCGACCCGGACGCCGCGGGACCGAGCCTGTACATCCAGGATCTCTCCCTGGGCACGACCTACTTTCCCGGACAGAAGTACCAGGTGAAGGTGTGTACCGACAGCATGGACGGTTCGACGCTGGATCTGTCGTGGGAGACGTCGGTCCTTCCCGGGGAGGAGCCGCTTTCGGGGATCGTCGCAGCGTGCCTTCCCGTGGAGGACCCGGTCACCAACGTTCCCTTCGTGCTGCCCCAGGAAACGGCGTCCGCCCAGGTGCGTTTCGTCGGAACGCTGACGGACCCCATGGGGCGAACCCACGAGACCTTCTCGGCCTTCCGGCTCATCGGCCCCAGCACGGCCGAGTGCCTCGACCCGGACGTGCCGATCAAACCATCCCACTGTTCCGACTTCACGCCCGCCGATCCCGAAGACGGCCAACCCGACGACCGTTGCGAAACCGGGGGCACCACGGGGACGACCGGCGGGAGCGTCGGCGGCTCCGATGGATCCGGTGGCACCGACACGGCGGGCACCAACGACGGTGACGGCGCGGGATGCGGCTGCCGTACCGGCGGGGGCCCCATGGCATGGGCGATCCTCCTCCTTCCGCTCCTCGTGCGGCGACGGCGCGCCTTAAACGGCCGCAGCCCCCATCTCGTTTGACCCGCTTGGGGTCGTGACGCCCACCATGGGGTCGTGTCGCCACGCGTCCGCCTTCATGCCTCGGTCCTCGCCGGTCTGCTCGGTGCGTGCGGTCCCGGCGACCGGGACGGCGCCGTGTTCGAACCGACGGGTGCACCTCCGACCTCGACCGCAGGCGACGGCGGCGGTACCGCGTCCGCCACGGGTGGCGACGGAACCGGGGCGGCGTCGGCCGGAACCGCCGGCGCCTCCACGGCCAGCGGTGAAACGGGCAACATGCCCAAGTTCGACGTCGGCGCGGGCACTGGAGCGTCGGCCGGCGACGACGGCGGAGGAACGGGCGGCTGTGCGCGCATCGACCTGTTGTTCGTCATGGACATCTCGGCCTCGATGCTCGAGGAGAAACAGAACCTCGCCGCCAACTTCGACGCCTTCGTCCAGGTCCTCGACGACCACATCGCCGCCGACAACGGCTTCTCGGGCTATCGCATCGGTGTCACCAACAGCAGCGTGAACCGCACGGTGCAAGGTTGCACCACGACCATGGGGTTCGACGGACGGCTCTTCGACGGCAACGGCAACTGTGGCCTCGGCGCCGACCCTTGGATCGAGGGCCCGAGCCCGAACGCCAAGGACCAGTTCGCGTGCCTGGCCGTCAACCCGATCCCGGCCGGCGGTGGGACGGACTGCGGCCACGAGGTTCCCCTCGAGGTCGTCGAGAAGTTCGGCGGCGAACTCGCCCCCGGCAAGGCGAACGAGGGCTTCTACCACAAGGATGCCAACAGCCTGCTCGTCGTCGTCATCCCGACCGACGAGGACGAAGACCCGGACTCCATGTCGAACCCCACCCAGGCCAAGGCCTTCCTCGACGGGCTCGCGGGCGGTGAGGACCGCTACGGGGTGGTGGTCATCGCCGGCCCGGGACCGGGACCGTGCATGGGCGCCTTCGGTGACGCCATCTTCGCCGAGAAGCTCCAGACCTTCACGGATCTGGTGCCCAACGGGTTCTTCGGCAGCATCTGCCAAGGCGACCTCGCCCAGACCCTCGCGACGGCCCTCGAGGAGATGGTCGTCACCTGCGACAACCTCCCCCCGCCCGAGGGCTGAGGCCCCGCCTCGGCGGCCCGGCGGCGAGACAGGGTCAGAATCGGAAGCCGAGCATGCCGCCCGCAAATCCCTTGCCGACGGCAGGTGCGACGCGCAGGTCGGACAGGGCGCGCAACCGCTTCTCCTCGGTCAGCTTGTACTTGGCGTACTTGCGGTCCTGGTAGATGATGATGCCGAGGACGCCAGCGAAGAGCACCGTGACGCCAAGGGCCACGTCGCCCCCGATGGCGAACCGCCGCATCCGCGCACTCTTCTTCGCCACGTCCAACGCAAGATCCTTGTAGCAGGTGTCCCCGGAACAGGCGAGGTTCGGGTCGCGGGACGGATCGCCGCCCACCATGGCCTCGTAGTCCTCCACCACACCGACGGCGTCCTTGTAGCCCTTGCGGGCACCAAGGGCGAGCCCGTACATCACGCCCGTGGTGGCCACGCCGGCCACCGTCATCGTGAGAAAGGCCCATGCCCGCGGCTGCCAGTACCCCCAGAAGGGGCCGAGCTTGCACGACGGGCGCGGATCGATGTCGTCGTCCTTCGACTCCCGCTTCTTTCGCGGGCCGTTTCGGCAGTAGTCCTTGAAATCCGCCTTGAGATCGTACTCGATGCCCGACAGGTCCACGTCGCCTGCGCCCACCTGCCCGGCCTGGGCCTCGGCCTCGGCGATCTTGCGTTTTTCGGCCTCGATCTCCTCGGCGGTCTTCTCGGGCTCGTCGAGGGTCGCGAGGATCCGCTGTTCCTCTTCGCTCGGGGGGGCCGGCGGTACGACGTGATGGGCGAGCGCCCGCGCGACCGCGCCAGGCAACACGTTCGGGAGGATGAGGTCGTCGGGATCGATGGCCGCCTCGAACGTGCGGACCGTCTCGTTCTTCGCCACGTCGTAGAGCACGATCCGGACGCGCCGCGCCCCCTCCTCGCCGGTCACGCTGCCGAAGGCCACGAAGTCGGCGGCGGTCTTCGACGACTTGTTGAGCCACTTGCCGAGCCGTTCGAGACACGCGTCGTCCATCTCGCCGCCACGGCACTTGGCCTTCTTGGCCGCGCCCTTGGCATCGAGGGCGACGCCCTTGACGGTGAACCCTTCGGCGGCAAGGGCCTCCTGCACGGCGGCCCGGTAGTCCCGCGCGGGCTCCGGCCCGTCGAATCGAAGCAAGGCCACCGTCCCGGAGACCTGCTTGGGAGCCTCCGCGGCGGCGGATGCCTCCGCCGGTCCCGCGGCATGGGCGGCGGCGGGGACGGCGCCCAGGGTCAGGCAACCCGCGACGGCGGCAGAGAGGACACGGTGCGCGAGGGGAAGGCGATGGGAAACGGTCATGGACGAAGGGCCCTAGGGGGTGGGGTGCGGCATCATACCGGCCGGCTCCTAGGGGCTCAACTGCCGGAGGCGTCGCCATCGGCCGTGCGACGCCGTCCGGCCGTGATCGACACGACGGCCACGACCGCACCCGCGACGACCCCGCCGAGGGTGACCGGACTCGGCGGGGTGCCCCCGGAGAACAGGGGGGTGGCGAGCCCCGCGACGGCGGCGACGAAGGCCGACGCCCGCACCGCGCCCACCACCACGCCGTGACCTTCGATGCGTGTGGCCAGGGCGGCGAGTCCCACGCCGACCAACACGCCGACCAACGTCGCCCCGCCGCCGGCCCGGGGTGCGAACACGGCGAGCAGCGCCGCGCCGACCCCGATCCCGGCCGTCACGGCGACCAGCCCCAACGAGGTGGCCGGCTCGAGCCGCCCGACGGCCGTCCGTGCCGCCGCCCCCGCGGTCCCGAGCAACAGGAGGACCACGAAGCTCCCGACGACCGCCTCGAGCGACTGGACGTCGAGTCCCGTGGCGAGGGACGCCCGACCGGCGAGAGCGGCGATCCACCGTGCCCGTGCCGTCGCCGCCTCGTCGACGAGGCCGGGGTCCAGCCATCCGAGGGCGCGCCCGTCCACGCCGGCCCACAGGGTCGAAAGGGCGAGGAGCACCGCGGCCAACCCGACCGCCTCGTGCGACCCGAAGGTGCCCCCGGCGGCGGTCCGCCGAGCGGCTGGCGCCCACCCCACGGCGGCCAGCACGGCCGCCACCACCACGATGCTGCGCAGGATCTCGCCAGCCTCGGCCCTCCACGGGGGTTGCACCCATACGACGGTGGCGGGCAACCCCCTCGCGAGGCCCGCCGCGACCACCGCGACGAGGCACCAACCGGCGACGTAGCCGGCGGCCCCGATGCCGTCGGCCATGCGGCGACGCCCGGCGGCCAGCGCCACGATCAGGCCGACGACGAGGGCCCATCCGAGCCGCTCCGCCCGCACGACGCGCCGCCCCTTCTCGTCGTCGGCACGGGCGGCGCCGAAGAGCGCCGCGAGGGACGTGCGAGCCTGGCCGCGAAACTCCGTGTACCCCGCCCAGCGCCCGGTGACGCCCAGGCCCGCCGTGGCCTCCGACGCGTACTTGTCGGGGCACATCTTCACCATGGGACTTACGGGCCGAAAACCTCGCGGGTCGTTGCGACTGCCGGGGCACGCGAACTCGACCCTCGACCTCGGGCCGAAGGTGCCCGACTCCACTACGAAGCGCGGTTGGACCGGGGCGGGCGGCTCACGGTCGAGGCGTTCCCGCACGGCCGGCAGGTGCTCGGCGTGGGCCGTCGCGCCGGCAAACGCCTGGTAGGCCTGGGCCGGACCGTCGGCGAAGTGGATCTCGGCGATCCGATGCAGGGCGAGCGCCACGGCGTCCGCGAGTTCCTCGGGCCCGTAGCCGCGGTGGGCCTCGGGTTCCACGTAGTCGTTGAGGGGCAGATCGAAGGGGCCGTACCCGTCGATGCGGATCGCCGTGGTCTGGAAGGGGTGGATGCCGTAGATGGGGCCGGAGACCGCCTTGCCCCGGGCCGACGGCCCCGCCCGTTCGTACCGGATGCCCGCGAGCGCCCCTGCCACCGCGAGCACGGCCGCCGCAAGCCCCGCCCCACGACGGCCCCGGGGCCACACCGCGGCCCCCACGATCCCGGCGCCCGCGCCCCAAACGGCCGCGGGCACCGTCACGAACACCCCGCCGGCCACACGGCCCGCCACGGCGGCCAACACGCAGGCGGCCCCGCACGTCCCGAGGGCGAGGACGATCTCTCCGGCGAGGGAGAGCCGGCCGCCCGTGCGGGGTACGGCCCAACGTGCCAACCCGATCCCCACAATCACCATCAGCAGCGCGGGGAGAACCCCCGCCACCGGCACGACCGCCCCACCCGCGAGGGCCACCAGGGTCGCGGCCCAGAGCCCCACGTCGCGGGGGGCGACGTTCGGCGAGCCTGCGGGGGGACCGGACATGGTAGCGCCTTGTGTACCAGATCCGCGGCGGTCCTACGGCGGCCGGATGCTACGCTTGCCGCGACCATGGCGCCGGAACCTGCCGACCCCTCGCGCAACGTCCTCCCCGTACTTCCCGTCCGCAACGTGGTGCTCTTTCCCGGCGTCACGCTGCCGGTGGAGTTGGCGCGGGACGGTTCCCTGCGGGCGGTGCGTGCCGCGCGTCTTCTGGCGTCGTCGGAGGGTCGGGCACCGCGCATCGTCGTGGCCATCCAGCGGCGCCCGGGAACCGAGGATCCGGGCCTCGACGACGTCTCGCGGGTGGGGATCCTCGCGGAGATCCTGCGGGTGATGGAGGGGATCCCCGGTCGCGCCACGGCCATCGTCCGCGGACTCGGTCGCGTCAACCTCCTCGAGTGGATTCCCGAGGACGGGTTCGCTTCGGTGCGTTTCGCCACCCTCCACGAGAAGATGGGAGACCCCGCCCTCGCCTACGCCATGGCCGGGGCGCTGCAGGATCTCGTGCGCACCCACGACGAGATGCTGCCCGCCAAGGCCAAGTCGGCGCGCAGGTCGCGGGCCCGTGCCGCCATCGACAGCGAGACGCGGCCCGGCCGGGTGGCGGACCTCGTGGCCGCCCACGTGGAGTTGCCCCAACCCACGCGCTTCGAACTGCTCGAGGAGGCCAGCGTACCCGAGCGGCTGCGGCGGCTGCTCGAGCAGGTCAGCCGACGGATCAGCGCCCTGCAGGTGCAACGGGAACTCGACGAACACGTGCGGGAGCACCTGTCCCGCCACGAGCAGCGCGCCCTCCTGCGGCACAAGCTGCGCGCGATCCAGGCCGAGCTCGGCCAGACCTCACGGGAGGACCCCCTCGAACGGCTGCGCGAACGCCTCTCACGCAAGAAGCTCCCGGACGAAGTGCGAGTATCGGTCGACCGCGAGCTGCGGCGACTCGCGCGCATGCATCCCCAGAGCAGCGAAGCCCAGGTGGCCCGCACCTACCTCGAATGGGTGGCCGACCTTCCGTGGGGGCCGGACGAACGCACGGAAGACCGGCTCGATCTCGACGCCGTCCGACGGCTCCTCGAAGCCCGACACCACGGTCTCGAACGCGCCAAGAAGCGCATCGTCGAGTACCTGAGCGTGCGCAAGCTCGCCCCCGCCCTCCGCGGGCCCATCCTGTGTCTGGCCGGTCCCCCCGGGGTCGGCAAGACGTCCCTCGCCCGCTCCATCGCCGAGGCCATGGGGCGCCGGTTCACGTCGATCTCCTTGGGCGGCGTGCGCGACGATGCGGAGATCCGCGGTCATCGCCGGACGTACGTGGGTGCCCTGCCCGGACGCATCGTCCAGGCCATGAAGCGCGCCGGGACGACGAACCCGGTGGTGCTGCTCGACGAGATCGACAAGCTGGTCGCGCCGGATCTGCGCGGGGATCCTGCGGGCGCCCTGCTCGAGGTCCTCGACCCGGAGCAGAACGCGGCGTTCGAGGATCACTACCTCGCGGTCCCCTACGACCTGTCGGGCGTGTTGTTCATCGCCACCGCCAATGACACGTCCCAGATCCCGGTCGTCCTGCGCGACCGCCTCGAGATCATCGAGATGACCGGGTACACGACGGAGGACAAGATCGCCATCGCCGAAGGCTATTTGTGGCCGAAGCTGGCCGAAGACCACGGCCTCGGCGGCGCGCCACCGGCACTCGACGACGGCGTGCTCGGCCTGCTCATCGAGCGCTACACGCGGGAGGCCGGCGTCCGCAACCTCGCGCGCACGCTCGAGGCCCTGTTGCGGGACCGGGCCATGGCCGTGGCGGAGGGACGGCCGGTCGCTCCGTCCGTGACGGAGGAACACGTCGTCGAGGTACTCGGCCCCCCGCGGTACCATCCGGAGGTCGCCGAGACGACGCCGCCCGTAGGACTGGTCGCCGGCCTCGGATGGAGCCCGACGGGTGGATCCCTGCTCTTCGTGGAGGCCCTGGCCACCCCGGGGGACGGGACCATTCGCCTGACCGGACGGCTCGGCGAGGTGATGCGCGAGTCGGGCCAGACCGCCTCGAGCCTCGTGCGAAGCCGTGCCGAACGCTTCGGGATCGATCCCGGCTTCTTCGCGCGGCACGACATCCACGTCCACGTCCCCAAGGGCGGTGTCCCCAAGGACGGCCCGAGCGCCGGCGTCACGGTGACCTGTGCCCTGGTGTCGGCCCTGTCGGGTCGCCGCGTGCGGCCCGACGTGGCCATGACCGGCGAGGTCACCCTTCGCGGTCGCGTGCTGCCGGTGGGCGGGATCCGCGAGAAGCTCGTGGCCGCCCATCGCGCAGGGATTCGCACGGTGGTCCTACCCGTGGGCAACCGCAAGAACGAAGTCGATCTCCCGCCCCGCGTCCGCGACGATCTCGAGTTGGTCTACGTCGAACACATCGACGAGGTCCTCGAGACCGCCCTGCTGCCCGCCGAGGACTCGGCCGCAGCCTAGGACGGCCCCGCCTGCCGGCGCGCGAGACGCCGCAACGGACGCACGGGGCCACCGCCCGTATGCCCGCTGCCGGGCGCGGACCTCGTGTCGTCAGGAACAGACGTTGTCGCCGTCGGCGCTCGCGTGACCGCAGTGGCCGTCGTTGTCCGGATCCTGCACGAAACCGAGGTGCATCTGCCGGCACGAAAGCTGCATCTCGGTCCAGCCCTCGCAGGTGGCCACGCAGTCGGCCTCGGTGCCGTAGTCGTTGAAGCTCGTGGCGCCGCAGACGGCGAAGTAGTCGGCGCAGAACGCCTCGCACGCGGTGGCACCGCCGGTCGTCCCCGAGCCGCCGGTGCCCGTGTCCCCGGTTCCGGTGTCGCCGGTGCCCGTGTCGCCGGTTCCGGTGTCGGTGGCCGTGTCCGTGTCACCGGTCGTGGAGGTCGAGGTGGACGTCGACGTCGACGTGGACGTCGAGGTGGACGTAGAGGCGCCGGTGCTCCCGCCCGAGGTGCCGGTCTCCGTGCCGCCCCCGGTGGAGTCGTCGTCCCCCGAGCAGCCGGGGGCGAAGAGCAGGGCCGAGATCGCGATGGTCAAGGAAAGATAGGGTCGAGTCATGGGCGTAAGCCTATCGCGTGTGTCCGCGCCCGCAAGGCGGGCGGTCACGACGGCCGTACGTCGATGCGGTGGCCAACGGTGGCGTGGAGGCCGGCGAACGTCACCCGGACTCGCGAGGCGCCGCCGGGGCGCGTTCCGAACCCGGCGCACCGTTTTCGGCCTCCGCCGTCCGTGGAGCAAAGTCGCGGGGCAGGATCTCGTCCCGAATGGAGAAGACCTCGCTCGAACGGATCGTCGTGCGCACCAGAAGCTCCGCCACGAGGCCGAGCCCGAGGAACTGAAAGCCCGTGATGGTGCACAACACCCCCAACGTGAGCAAAGGTCGCGTCCCGATGGGCTCCCCCACCGCCCACAGCACCGTCAGGTAGGCGAGCAACGCGATACCGACCGCCATCAAGAGGCTCCCCGGGATCCCGAAGAAGTGGAGGGGCCGCGTGCGGTAGCGGGTGACGAGCAACACGGTCAACAGGTCGAGGAAGCCGTCGAAGAACCGGCGGACCCCGAACTTGCTCACCCCGTGCTGCCGCGGGCGGTGGCGGACGACGAGTTCCTCCACCCGAAAGCCACGCTCCCCGGCGAGCACGGGCAGGAATCGGTGGAAGCCACCGTAGACCGATAGTTCGCGGATGCAATCGATGCGGTAGGCCTTGAAGCCGCAGTTGAAATCCCGCAGGGGCACCCCGCTCAGCTTGCGCACGATGAAGTTGAAGACCTTGGACGGCAGCGTCTTGCCGAGGGGATCGTGGCGCTTCTTCTTCCAGCCCGACACCAGGTCGGCGCCGGCCTCGATGCGATCGACGAACTCGGGAATGAGGGCCGGATCGTCCTGAAGGTCGGCGTCGAGGGTCAGCACGATCCGGCCGCGCACCCGCTCGAACCCCGCGTTCAAGGCCGGCGACTTGCCGAAATTGCGACGGAAGAACACGACGTGGACGTGGGGATCGGCGGCGGCGATGCGCCGCAGGACGTCCGACGACCCGTCGGTGCTGCCGTCGTCGACGAACAGGATCTCGTAGGGCCGCCCCATGCCCACGAGGCTGGCCGTGAGCTGCTCGTGGAGGATCGGCAGGCTCTCCACTTCGTTGTAGAGCGGCACGACGACCGAGATCTCGGGTGCGTCGCCCCCGCGTTCGGCATTCGGGGTGGTCACGGGCGCAGGCTACCAAAAATCTAGCCGCACACCGTCAGTCGGCCGATGCGGCGGCAACCTCCGCGCACGGTGCCTCGGGATCGGGCTCGTCCCCCGGATAGCGCAGGATCCTGGCCGGGATCGCCCTGGGTCGATCGCCGTCGAAGGATGCGTCGAGTTCGACCTCGGCCGGTCCCGTGTGTTCGAAGTACTCCACGCGCAGGTGGTGCACACCGGGCTCGAGGGCGATGCTCCCCGAGCGCACCCGAAGCGGGTGGCTGCCCCAGTTGTCGACCACCAAGAGGCCATCGACGAACAGGCGCGATCCATCGTCGGACGACAGACGGAACACGGGCTCGACCTCCTCGTCGAGGACGACGCAGGTGTCGAAGCGGGCCGAGAAACCGTCCTCCGGGAAGGTCTTGAACGGCGCCGCCTCCTTCCACTTGAAGGCGACGTCGCTGTACCGCCGGACCTTGGGCTCGCCCTCGAAGTTCTTGGCCGGATAGAACGCACCGCGCCACGGGCCTTCTCGCCACGTGAAGGGGCGCAGGACGGCATAGGCCAGGATGGGGCTCGACCACGCCAGGAACACCGCGATGCGACGAAGCACGCGACGCCTGCGCAGGCCGACGAGGGCCGGGCCGAGTCGGCGGCGGCGCTCGGCCTCGATGCGCTCGGCGAGTTCGCGGGCCGCGGCGATCAGCGCGCGGCGATCCGCGTCGGCGGGAAGGGCCGGCACGTCGATCCCGTCGGCCAGCGCCGCCTCGCGGGCCGCCTCGAGATGGCCGCGGGCACGCTCCGCCGACGCCGTCGCACACACCAAGATGGCATCGGCCGCCGCCAACTCGTCCCACGCGCGGTCGAGGGACGAGGGGGCATCGCTCGAAGGTGCCGGCGGATCGGTCATCGGTGGTCGGCTACCCATGCCAGATTCACTCGCGGGGGGAAAGCCCCGCGGCCTTCCCGTCCCGGGGGACGGCGGTGGCGTCGGGTGCCGGCGCCTCGCCCCGCCGGGGCACGATGCGGGGCCGCGGTCGCGGGTCGCGGCCGGCCTTCCGCTCTTCGGGGTTCGCGTTGCGCACCCGGCGCATGTCCCGTACGAGGACGATGGGGGTTCCCTGCCGCGCGACCTCCACGAAGACGGGGCGGTGCCGGTGCCGTTCGAAACATCGGTTGCGCTGGTAGCCGAGGAAGAAGTCCAGGGGTGCCTTGTCTCCGCGCTCGCGCCACACCAGGACGCTGCGCAGGTACTCCCGAGCGATGAACGCGGGAATGCAACCACCAACCTTGTACGTTCTCGACAGGTAGCCCTCACGGTCGGTGCGCCACAGCTTGTCCCGCAGGGCATCGAAGGCCTCGCGGTAGCCGTTGCCGTAGTAGTCCGTGTCGTAGCGCTCGAGCACCCCGGGCAGCCCCCCTGCGATGCGGTTGAAGTAGACGTACTCGTGGGGATGGAGTGTTCGCATGACGGCCACCTCCCGCGCGCACCACGAAAGGAACACCACGAGCAACACGGGCACGGGTATGCCCCCGGCGGTGCCAAGTCGCCGGGCCAGTTCCACCGCCGCCCAGCCGCCGACGCCCGCCAACATGGGGACGAGGAAGAGGAAGTGGCGCAAGCCGTCGTAGAGGGTCGAGCGCACCGCGATGGCCCAGATCGGCGGAAAGCCGATGGCCAGGACCACGACGGCGGCCGCGGTCAGCTCTCGGATGCGCGCCGGATCGTTCCACGCCCGCATGACCTTGCGGACCCCGAGCACCGCCCCCACGACGGCCAGCACGAGCAGCAGCTCCGGCAGCTTGAACAGGAAGTAGCGCGGCAGGTAGTCCCACGGCACGTCGTACGTCACGATCTCCGCATCGCCGAAGGGCATCTTGCGCACGTGCAGGTTGAATCGCGTCATGCGGCCGAGGGCGAAGAACGGGCGACGCACCGGGTCGAGCTGGGCCCAGGGCCAGAAGACGAGCATCACGCCCCACCCCAGGGCCCAGACGGCCAAGAAGGCCTTGAACAGGCGAACGAAGATCCCTTCCGCCACTTCGAGGTGCCGCGTGTGCCGATAGACGAGCGCCGCATGGATCGCGACCGCGGCCAGCAGGTAGCACAGGATCAGCATCCCGCCGATCCGCACGCTCATGGCGGCCCCCGCCGCCAGCCCGAGGTGAAGGATCCGGCGGCGGTCGAGGCGGGGGAACGCACGCACCGCGCCGACCAGTTCGGCCACGGCCAGGGCGTATCCCACGGCGAAGGGCACGTCCTTGGGATTGTTGAACGTGTGCCCATGGTAGACGCTGCAGGCCGAAAGCAGCGCCGTCGCGCAGAACCCCGCCGCCGGGCCGCCCAGCGTCCGCCCCAGGTGCCAGGTGGCAGCGAGCCCGAGCACGCCGACGAGGGCACCGAAGAGGTGGACGGCGTCGAACCACGGCAGGGGCACCGACCGGGCGAAGAGAGCGGCGAGGGCGTCGAAGGCCCCGCCGTACAGGTAGTCGCCGCGATAGGACAGTGCCGAGCGATCCCGAAAGCCGGTCCGAAACCACTCGAGGATGTAGTTGCCGTAGGTGTGGTGCCAGGACTCGTCCCAGGTGATCCCGTAGTCGCGAAACGTCGCGAACGCGACGAACACGGCCACCACCATGATTGCCAGGCTCGCAAGGTCGAACAACGCCGCGCCCGGCCTCGGCCATCGGGGCGGCCGGCTTCGTGCGGCGGCTGTCGGCGAAGGGACGGGCGTCGGCACGGCGGGCTAGAGGAGGCGATCCTGCCGCCGCCGTACGTACACGACGTGCTCGCCCTGGTCGACGCGACGGCGATACCCGCACAGATGGAAGAGGTCGACCAGGGGCCCGCGGGCGACGGCGCGGGGTACCACGAGGCGATCCGGGTCGAGGGGATCGCGCCGGACCGTCGGAAGGCGGCCGAGTGCGTCGTCGAGCCCGAGGCGCCGAATGGAGCGGGACAGGCGCAGGACCGACCGCGGCACCACGCGACCGAGGAAGAATCCGTCCTCGCCCTGCCCCTGGTAGCGCGGCAACAGCAGTCGGCCCGACATGGGGGCCCGGATCTCGCCGGTGCGGTCCTCGGCGAGCACCTGTCCCTTGCGCACCGGATCGAAGTTCCGAAACCCCGGCCGCATCTCGAAACCGTCGCCCTCGTGCACGACGTGCCGGTACCGCACCTCGACCACCCGTGGCAGGCCTTGGCAGGCCGCCTCGAGCCGACGACGGTGGCCCGCCAGATCCGGGATCTCGCCCGGCGGCAAGAGTCCCGTGCGGGCCACCACGAGCCAGATGGCGGCCTCGTGATGGTCCACGGTGACCGGGTCGTCGTGCCGCCCCCCCTCGAACGCGATGCCCCGGTGCCCCACGTCGCTCAGGTAGCCGAGCATGGTGCCGTCGATGACCTCCTCGAGTCCGAGGATCAGCGGCACCGGAAGACCGAGGCCGATGCGGAGGTTGCGCAGCGTGTCCGACATGCAGCAGAAGGGCGCGCCGCTGCCCGAGGTCGTGTGCAGGTCGAGGACCGTGACGGGCTCGTGGGCGTGGGCGAGGACCGGCTCGAGTTGCTCGAGGATCGCGCGCTGCTCGAGATCCTCGTCGGCGAGGCTCGCAGGGTCCGACGTGCGAACACGCTCGATCCCCTCGAAGGTCCACTTGCGGTTCAAGTCGCGGGTGACGAACCGCACGCCCTTGGCCAGGGCCCCCCGATTGCCCGCGAGCGCCACGACCTCGCCGCGCAGCCGGTCGGCGCGGGCCTCGAGTTCCGGCATGACCCGCCGGATCGCCCGCACCCCCGCCGGCTCGTTGCCGTGGACGGCGCCGAAGAGGACGAGGACGGGCCCGCCCTTGCGGCCGACGCGCCCGAGGACGCGGGGCACCGGCAGACCGTCGAGGCACACCTCGCGGTCGTCGTGGATCGGGGGTGTGGGCGGCGGGAGGTCCAGGGTCAGTCCTCGTGCTCGGTGGGCTCGGCCAGGGTCTCGAGATGGCTTTCGAGAAGCCGGGCCGACACGTCGATGAGATCCCGCTCCGTGACGATCCCTACGAGTTTGGTGTCCTCGACCACGGGCAGGCAGCTGATCCGCTTGTCGCGCATGAGCCGCATCGCCTCGACGGTCGGCGTGTCCGGGGTCACGGTCACCGGCTCGGGAGTCATGAGGTCGCGGACGGCCACGGGTTCGCTCCCCATACCGCCCCGCGCCACGAGCCGCAAGAGCGAGCGATGGGTGAGGATCCCGATGAGGTGGCCCTGGTCGTCCTCGACGGGCACGTGCCGGACGTGCTCCCAGTCCATCACGCTGGCGGCCAGATCCACCAGATCCTGCGGGCGCACGGTGAAGAGGTCCGTGGACATGATCTGCCCGACCGTGCGGTAGCCCATGGCCGTCCAGGCCTCGCCCTCGTCGAAGTCCACCGGCTCCCACGTGTGGACCGGCCCTTTCTCCGACCGCGCCTCGATCATGCCTCGTACCAGACGACCGAGTCGGGTCTCGGCGGTCCCCTTCTTGCCCATGCGGGCCAGGGAGTCGAGCATCCACTGGGCGCCGGTGCGGCGACGTTCCACCCGGCGCCGCACGACGTCGAGGTAGCCCTCCGCATCGCCGCGGTCCACGCCCGAGGACGCGAGCCCCTCGCGGGCCATGGGTAGGAGGCGGTCGAGCAACAGGCGGTCGGCGGAGATGCTCTCCTCACCGATCCAGCGAAACTGGGCCTGCAGCCCGTGGCGGGCCGCCGCGAAGAAATTGCCCTTGGCATCGTCGAAGGGCATGACCTTCGAGACGTCGCCGTAGGTCTCGAGCATGGCGGACATGAGGCCGAAGAACAGCGCCGCATTGGCCACCTCGTCCGTGATCGTGGGCCCCGCCGGAAGCACGCGGTTCTCGATGCGCAGGTGCGCTCCGGTGGCGCCCACGCCGTAGCAGGCCCGGTTCCAGCGATAGATGGTGCCGTTGTGCAGCCGCAGGGCCCTCAGGCTCGGGATCTCGCCCGCATCGAGGCGCGCCATGGGATCTTCGTCCCGGTCGGCGGCGAGCACCACGCGAAACCGGGTGATGTCCTCGCGCACGATCTCGAGCACGGACTCGCGGACCCACGCGTCGCCGAAGTGGACCCGCGGCCGCCCTCCCCGCGCCGTGTGCGTCGCCGACCGGGCGTCCACCGCCTGCTGGAACAGGGCGACCCGGGTCTCGTGCCACAGGCGCTGCCCGAGCAGCAGCGGCGAGTTGACCGCCGCCGCGAGCACCGGCGCCGTCACCGCCTGCGCCACGTTGTACAGGCGCGCAAACTCGTCCGGGTCCACCTGGAAGTGGACCTGGAAGCTCGTGTTGCACGCCTCGAGCATCACGTTGTCGTGATGGATCTCGATCTCGTCGAGCCCCTTGATCCGCACGTGGATGTCGCCGCCGCGCATCTGCATGACGGCCCGGTTGAGCGCACGGTAGCGGGGCACGGGCGCCATGTTGTCCAAGGTCAGGTCCGCTCGGGTCAACGTGGGCAGGATGCCCGTCAACACCGCACGGGCCCCACGGGGCCGCGCAGCCTCGTCCACGCGGTCCACCAAGGTACGAAGCTCGTGCTCGAGATCGGACAGGCAGGTCCCCCCCAGGGTGCGGGGGCTTGCGTTGATCTCCAGGTTGAAACTCGCAAGCTCGGTCGTGATCTGCCCGTCTCGGAGGTCTTCGATGACCTTGGGCCCGACGGGTGCCGCCCGCAGGGTCTTGCGGTCCACCAGGAACACCTCCTGCTCGGCCCCGATGCGGCGTACGCCGGTCTCGAAGCGCCCCTCCTCGAGCATGCGTTCGAGCGCCTGGACGTCCTCGAGGAGCGCGCGCATGAACGCGCGGAGCTGTCGGTCGTCGGCGTTGTCCGGAACGTCGTGCTCGCCCAAGGGTTGGGGGCTCCTTCCGGGGACTACGCTACCGGTTTCCGCCCGTGGGCCGCAACCTTGGGATGGGCGAGCACCTGCGTCCAGGGCAGCGGGGAGCGTACGGCCACCACGTCGGCGTGTCGGCCGACGAAGCGCACGAACCCCCGCCGCGACCAGTGCTGCACGTGGCCCGGCGTATTTCCCGCGGCCGCCACGTACTTGCCGCGCAGGACGTTCAGGGCCCGCCAGATGGGCTCGCGGGGCACCGAGAGCACGACGGCCCGCCGAGCCACGCGACAGATCTCGCGCAGCGCCCGTTCGGGGCGTTCGAGGTGCTCGAGGACCTCGAGGCAGACCACCACGTCGAAGGCGTCGTCGGATCGGTCGAGGGCATAGGCCGACTCGGTGCGAATCTCGACGTTCGGGTTGCGCGCCCTCGCCCGCTCCACGAGGGCGGGCTCGACGTCGCTGGCCTCGAAGCGCACGTCCGGTCCGAGGTGGGCGGCGAGCCTTTCGGTGCTGAATCCCTCGCCACACCCCACCTCGAGCACGCTGCGCGGGCGGACCCGGCCGAGGAGGTCGAACACCCCGTCAAAGAAGCGATCGATGAGGAAGGCCCCGACGGGGCCGGCCTGGGTGTACTTCGAGGCGAAATCCTCGACGGGGGCGTGCGGGACGTCGGACACGGGGAACGGGGCCGCGAACGCAGGGTAGCAGGTCACGACGGGGCCCTTGGACGCCGCCGGGTGGGCCGCCTACCATCGCCGCCGTGCGCACCCTGGTTCAGCGCGTGGACCGAGCCCACGTGGACGTGGACGGCGAGACCGTGGGCGCCATCGGACGCGGCCTGCTCCTGTTCGTCGGGGTCGAGCGCGGCGACACCGAGGCCTGCGCCCGAGCCACCGCCGACAAGGTGGCGGAGCTTCGGATCTTCCCCGGCATCGCGGACGAGGGGGGCCGGGCCCGCCCCATGGATTGCAGCGTGCTCGACGTCGGCGGCGCGTGCTTGGTGGTCAGCCAGTTCACTTTGGCCGCGAGCCTACGCAAGGGCCGGAGGCCGTCGTTCGACGCCGCCATGCCCCCGGACCGCGCCGAACCCCTCTACCTCGCCGTGGCGCGACACCTCGAGGCCCGCGGATTGACCGTGGCCACCGGACGCTTCGGCGCCCACATGCACGTCCACCTCGTCAACGACGGCCCGGTCACCTTGTGGATCGAGTGCCGGGAAGGACGGATCCTGTGAGCGGTGCGTCGGCGCCCACCCTCGAGCGGCGGCTCGTCGGGCAGATCCGCCGCCTCAACCGCGCCTTCGATCTGATCGAGCCCGGCGACCGAATCCTCGTCGCCTGTTCGGGGGGCAAGGACTCGTGGGCCCTCGCCTTCCTGCTGCGCACCTACGTGCGGCGCCTGCCCTTCGCGGTGGACCTCGTGGCGGTCACCGTGGACCAGGGCCACCCCGGCTTTCCCGCCGACGCGCTGGCCGAGGCGTTCGCCCGCCACGGATTCGCCCACCACGTCGTGTACCAGGACACCCTTTCGGTGGTCCGCGAGAAGCTCCCGCCGGGCGCCACCACGTGTCCCCTGTGCAGCCGGTTGCGCCGCGGCATCCTCCACCGAGTGGCCGAACGGCTGGGCGCCAACAAGATCGCCCTCGGCCACCACGGCGACGACGCCATCGAGACCCTGTTGCTGAACCAGTTCTTCGCCGGCCGGATCAAGGCGATGCCTCCCAAACTGCCCGCACGGAACGGCCACCCGGCGGTGGTTCGCCCGCTGCTTTGGGCACTCGGGGAGGACGTGGCCGCCTATGCCCGCACCCTCGACGTGCCCATCGCACCTTGCAACGTGTGCGGCAGCCAGCCCGACCAGCGCCGGATCTGGCTGCGACGCCTCCTCGACGATCTCTCGCGGGAGGTCCCCGACGCGCGCCGCAGCCTCCTTGCGTCCCTCGCCCACGTGGATCTCGCACACCTACACCTGCGCGATGCCCAGGCGGCGCCCGCCGGGTCGGCCGACGAGACGGCCCACGCCACCCTCCCCCTCGATCGCGTGCTCGCGCGCATCCGCGGAAGCTGACGGTTCGAGCTATTCGAAGACCAACGGCCGCCGCCGACCCGCCTCGTCCGTCACCAGCAGGACCTGCGCACTTCGCCCCCCCGCGAACAACCGCCCGCGGCGGTCGGAAAGACGCGCCAGGAGCCCGGAGAACCCGGCCGAAGCACTCGACCGTTCCAGCGCGGCAGCATAGGCCGCCATCGCCTCCTCGGGCCAAAGGAGCGCCACGAGCACCACGGCATCGAGATGCTCGCCCCAGGGACTGCCGAGCGCCTGCTTCACCTCCTCGAGGACGCGAAGGACCTCGGCAGGCGTGCCGTCGGCGAGCCGGACCAGGCCGAGCCGCACCCGCTCCGCGGCGTCCGCGAAGACGGCGTCGAAGGCCACCGATGCCAGTACGGAGGTACGCGGATAGAGGTGGACCGTGCGGGCGGCTTCGCACGCGGCGACGACGTCCGGCCACTGGCGCACCCGGTCGAAGCGTTCGAACATCCCCCGCGCCTCGCACAGGAGGAATCGCGCATCTTCGGTCACCGGATCGTGGGACAGCAACCGATCCCGTGAGGTGGCCTCCCCCCACGTCGCCTCGTTGCCCGGACGTTGCACCAGGGTAAGGCTCCGGAGCCGGCCCGACCGATCCCGATCGACCATCAGGCGCGTGCCCGCCAGGCGGCGGCGGAAGGTCGGCATCAGCGGGGCGAAGATCGGCTCGACGACCCGCATCGTCGCGGCACGAGCGGCCGCACGCCGGGCGAGGTCGTCCACCGTGGCGACGTCCTCGAAGCCGCCGCCGACGATGATCCAGGTGGACGAACGTCCCGGGAGGACGAGGGCACATGCGCCTTCGGTCTCGACGACGAGCGCCGCAACGCGCCCCTCGTCGCGAAGTCGCTCGACGAGCCGTTCGAGCCGCACGACCGCGGCGTCCAGCCCGGCGAGTACCACCCGCCCCGCCCCCGCCACGGCCGCGAGGGCCGCGACCACGCCGGCGGCCCGCGGCCCGTCCACGTGAAAGATCACGCAGTCGGCCGTCGTCCCGCGCGTGGCATCGGTGACCGCGGCCGCGTGCCCCTCGGGACCGAGGGCGTGCAGGACGACGCCCCCGGCGACGAAGAACCTCGCCCCCTCCACCCGCAGGATCCCGGCGAAGGGCGGCGCGTGCAACGGCACGTCGAGGAGCCAGTCGAGCACGTCGTCGACGGGCGCCATGTCGATGCTCCGGCCGTCGCCTCCTTCGACGACCTCCACGGCCATCCGGACGGGATCGATGGACGATACGACGCGGCGCACGACCCCGGCCGCGCCGGTCGAGACCACGGAAGCAGCGTTCGTCCCGCCGCGGACGATCCCCGACGCCCCTGCATGCAGCCCGCCGGTGGTCTCCACGAGGAATGCCTGGACGGATCGGGCCATGGCCTCGGCCGATCCGAACCGTTCGTCGGGCGTCTTTGCGAGGGCCGTCGCGAAGAAGTCGTCGAGACCATCGGGCAGGCCCGACCGATATGCGTGCACGGATGGGGGAGCGGCCTCCGATACGTTTCGCACGAGCTCCGCCAGGGTGCGGCCCGTAAACGGCGGCCGTCCGGTCAACAGCTCGAACAGGACCGCGGCCACGGCGAAGAGATCCGCCGGCGCTCCGACGGGCAGACCGGCGAGTTGTTCCGGCGCTGCGTACTGCGGCGTGCCCAGCACGGTGCCGAAGGCCGTCTCGACCTTCCGTCCCGCGTCGAGACGCGCGATGCCGAAATCGAGGATGGCCACGTGATCGTCGGCCCGCACCATGAGGTTGCCCGGCTTGATGTCGCGATGGACGATTCCCTCACCGTGCGCGAGTCGAAGGACGTCGAGCACCTCCAAGGTCCACCGGATCGCCCGTTCCAGGCGCACCGGACCGTCCCTGGCGAGCAACACGTCGAGGGGGGTTCCCTCGACCCATTCCATCACCATGTACGGCACACCGTCGATGGTTGCGACCCGATGCACCGCAGGCACCCCGGGATGACGCAGACGCGCCGCCGCCTGCGCCTCCTGCACGAGTCGCTGCCGCAAGGTCTCCCCGCGTCCCGGCGCACCGGAACGAAACAAGTCGGGACGGACCACCTTGATGGCGACGGGACGGGCCAGTTCCACGTCCTCTGCACGAAAGACCGCCCCCATCGCGCCCTCCCCCACCGGTTCGAGGACGCGGTAGGGGAAGGTCGCGGTGGGGGACTCCGGCAGGAGTCCGCCGCGATTCCACGCCAGGGTCTGCGCCGCCATCGGTGCGACCTCCCGGCGGCTACGTCATCGCGAAGAACAGCGCGACGACCATCCCCACGATCCCCATCCCGATCATCATCTTCTCGTGAATGCAAAGACCTGGTTTCTTGGAACACGCGTCGATGGGGCACATCTTGGCCATGGTGGATCCTCCGTCTCGGGAAACGGCCGCCTTCTCGGTGGCCGCCTCCTAAGCGTCGGTCCCCCATGGGATGTTACGTGCGCCGCGGGGCGCGCCGCCGCGGCGTCGCCGGCCGCGGCCGGCGCCGCTCAACCCGGTGGTACGAAGTCGTCGCAGGTGGTGTCGATGAGGTCGACCGCCTGCTGGAAGAACGAGTTGTAGGACGGCTCGCACACGCTGCCCCGAATGGAGTTGGGGAACATGTCGATGAACGCCCGCACCTTGGCCGGGTCCTGCACGTCCGGGCTGCACACCGGTTGGGCGGCATCCGTGTCGTTGATGAGCCCGAGCACCACGATGTTCTCCGCCTTGCCCGCCTTGGCGGCGACCACGTTCGCGAACCAGCCGGCGGGGGTACCGGTGGAGTCGTCGTCCTCCTCGTCGGTGATCACCGTGATCACCAAGATGGCGTCGTCTCGCAAGAACCCTTCGTTGCAGGCCCCCGGCTGGGCGAGATCGGAAGAAAGGGCCGAGACCATGGCCGACATGGGACGTTCACTGCCGTCGCCGTCCGTCCCCACCTTGGCCGCGCACTGGAAGGCCGCCGACAGGTTCGGTTCGGTGCTGTCCATGTACCTACGACCCGTCGAAAACGAGCACAGCATGTTCGAAGCGTCGTTGCCGATGGGATAGGTCACGCCGGCACCGAGGGTGCGATCACACTCCGAGGGCGGTCCCTGACCGCACGGGTACTGGGGGAACGCGGGGCAGATGTTGTTCCACAGCGGGCACAGAAGCTCGCACTCGCCTCCCCAGGCCGCGTCCGTGTCCACCACCATGATGTGGTAGTCCTGGGCGTCCACGAGGGTCTGTTGAATCGTCGAGATGAACCCGGGAAAGCTGGCGATGAGGGAGTCCTGCTCGTCCCCCATGGACCCGGAGTTGTCGATGACGAACAGGAAATCCACCTTCTTGCAGCCCTGCTGGTTGCCCCCGTCACCACCGCCACCGCTCGTGTCCGGGGTGCCCACGTCGAACAACGGGCCCGTATCCGCGCCGCCGGAGGTGGACGTGGTGGCCGAGCCTCCGTCGTCCCCCGTCTCGCCGCCGTCGCCACCCGTCACGCTCGTCGTCGGGCTTCCCGTCGTGATGGACGTGCCGCTGGTCTGGCGACGATCGGATCCGGCGTCACCGCACCCGAGGGTCAGGATCAACAACGCCGGTACGGCCGCGCGGCTGCCCGGGACGAGTCCGTGATGGGGCCCAACACATGTCATGCCACGTCCAAGGTATCGGCCGGCCGACGGCGAGGCAACGTGCACTCGCCTTCACCGCCGCCGGCCGAGCGCGTCCTACATTGCACTACACCAGCCCATCGGTACGGCACCGCGCGTCATGCCGCCCGCGCGGTCGCCGAGGACGACGGCATGCCGACCACGCGCGCCCCACCGTCGCCGCTCCCCTCGCGCCGTGCGTCGAGGCTGAAGGGACCGGCTCCGGTGGCGGCCACGAAGAGCAGACCACCCATGATGGACAGGTTCTTCATGAACATGATCATCTGGATCTGGCGTTCCATCCCCGCGAAGGTCCAGAAGTCGTGGAAGATGAGGGTCGTCGGCACCAGGAACGCCGCCAGGGCGAGGGCGCCCCAACGGGCGCGATAGCCGAACAGCACCGAAAGCCCTCCGAGGACCTCCACGACGATGGCGCCGACGAGGAACAGGGGGACCCACGGCATGCCTTCCGCCGCCATCATCGCAGCCGTCCGATCCCAGCCGGGGATCTTGGCGAGACCGCTGGCCACGAAGATGAGGGCCAGCAGCGTTCGTGCGACGGGGTACAGGTAGTCGGTACGGACGGACATGGCGAAACCTCCTTTTGTCGGGATTGCGCATTGCCCGCCCCTCGATGGGGCCGGCCGCGCCCGCTCGGGCGCACGGGCAAATTGGTCACGGACCGCGTCGTGCAAACCCCGAGGGACTCGCTTGCCGCCATCGATGCCTTCGATGAAACTGCGACCGTGCTCGACGGGCTCACGCTCGACCAGATCCGGCTCTTCGTCGCCGTGGCGGACGCAGGCGGCTTCTCGGCCGCGGCGAGGGAACTTGGGCGCGCCCAGTCGGCCGTAAGCTACGGCATCTCGAACCTCGAGGAGGTCCTGGGCGTTTCGCTCTTCGAACGCACGGGACGAAGGACCCGGCTTTCCACCGCCGGACGAACGCTCCTGCCCCACGCGCAGCAGGTGCTCGCGCAGGTCGGCCGAATGCGCTCGGCGGCGGCCTCTCTCGCCGGTGCGGTGGAGCGCGAGGTACGGCTCGCGGTGGATGCCATCTGCCCGACGGAATGGCTCGCTGCGGTGGGCAAGGCCTTCGAGGACGCCTACCCCCATGTTTCACTGCACGTGCGGTCCGACGTGCTCGGCGGTGTGGTGGATCTGGTGGCCCGCGGCCAGGTCGACCTGGCGGTCTGCGGCCCCGAGGGCATCACCCGCCCCGTCCTCGACGCCCGATTCCTCTTCGAACTCGAGATGGTGCCGGTGGTCGCGGCGACCCATCCCCTCGCACGGCGTCCCGGCCCCCTCGACCAACCCGATCTCGTGGGAGCACGTCAGATCGTCATCGGTCGCAGGGGCAAGGACGATCCCGACGGAGACCGGGCCGTGCTCTCGCCGACGACCTGGCGGGTGGCCGACGCCGCCACGAAGCGTGAGCTCATCCTGGCGGGACTCGGGTGGGGCAACCTCCCCCGGGTGATGGTCGAAGGCGATCTCGCCGCCGGACGGCTTGCGCGCCTGCGCATCGCGGCCTTCGGTGACGCCCCCTTGCGCGTACGGCTGCATCGACTCACGCGTCGCGATCAGGCGCTCGGACCGGCCGCCCAGTGGCTCGCCGAACACCTCCACGCCTGCCCACCGGACGGCGGCGGGCGGACGCGTGCCGACGCGAAGGCCCCTTGACGTTCCCCTGGGGCCGCGCCCGGTCGGCTCACGTGTCCGGGTCCCCCGCCCCATTGGCAAGCCCCACGCGCTCCCGCAAGGACGCGGCCCACGCATCGAGATCCGTACGGGTCGACGCGAGCAAGCCCTCGCTGCGGGCGACCTCGGCCAACTCGCGCTCGAGGCGCGCCCGTGCCCGGCGCAGACGACCGCGGACCGTGCCCTCCGGCTCGCCGAGCACCTCCGCGAGCTCGCGCCCCGAAAGGTGCTCCCAGAAGTACAGCTCGAGCACGATCTGGTGTTCGAGGGGCAGGCGGCGCAGGGCCTCGAGCAAGACCCGTTGCTCGCGCTTTTCGACCACGAAGCGCGCCGGGGAGAGCCCCACGTCGTAGACCGAAGGCGGCTCCCGATCGTCCCATCGCGCCCGATGGCGTGCCTTGCGGCGCACGTGCTCGCGCAGCACGTTTCGCGCCACGCCGAACAGGAAGGTGCGAAACGACGAGCGCCCCTCGAACCCGGCGCTCGCCACGAGGCACCGTTCGAAGGTCTGCTGCACCAGATCCTCCGCGTCGTCGCCGGCCTTGTTGGCGAAGAACCGGTAGACGGATCGAAAATGTCGCGCGAAGAGGGCCTCGCCGGCAGCCGTGCGCCCCGCACGGTACGCCGCGAGAAGCTCCTCGTCGGTCTCGTCGGCGGGCACACCCGGATCCTACCGGATCCGGCCGGCTCGATCTTCGAGCCGAACGCCGTTCGCCGTCGCCGCGTGCCGTCAGGACGCGAAGAGGTCCGCCGAGTCCGGTACCTGCGGGTCTCGTTCGATCGACGTAGCGGCTCCGCCGCACCGACGCGGGCGTGCCTCGGCGCGGCTCGATGCGCTACGGTCGTAGCCATGGACGCTTCGGCCCCTCGGATTCGGCGCATCATCGTCCTCGTTGCATGCTTCGCGGCAAGCGGTTGCGAAGACCGAGAGCAACGGATCGACCCCACCATCACGGCAGGGCTGACGTCCGCCTCGGGGACCTCCGGCGCCCCCGGTACGTCGGCCGCAGACGACGGTGGCGACGACGGCATGTTGCTCGACGTCGGCGAGTCGAGCGGCGGCAATACGGCCGGCGACGGCACATGCGGATGCACCAACGTGATGGACGGTATCTACGTCCTCAACACCGATCCCCCTTCGGTCTGGTTCTTCGATCCGCCGGCGAACACGTTCACGCAGATCGGGGCTCTCTCCTGTCCGGCACCGCCCGGGTTCACGGCCAACTCCATGGCCATCGACCGGGAGGGCAACGCGTGGATCAACTACTACGAGGTCACGAGCCAGACGGGCAAGATGTTCAAGGCGCCCTTGTGGGCCCTCGACCAGTGCGAGGAGTTGCCCTACGTCAATCCGAACCAGTCGTGGTGGCTGCTCGGCATGGGTTACGCGGTCACCGACCCCCAGAGCAGTTGCGACGAACTGTTCGTCTACCGCAGCGATCGCTACCTCGAGTACCCGAACTTCTCGCCGGGCGGCTCCCAGCTCGGCCGGTACGACGACGTCGCCCACGTCATCGACGTCATCGGCGACGCGGCCTATCCGGTGGCCGAGCTGACCGGAACCGGCGACGGCCGATTGTTCGGGTTCGCCGCCGTCTCCCAAGGGACGGCCAAGCTCGTCGAGTTCGACAAGGATACGGCGGCCGAGAAGGCGTCCCAGAACCTCTCCATCGACATCACGAACGCCTTCGCGTTCGCCTTCTGGGGCGGAGACGTGTACCTCTTCACGGAGACCTCCCCCTTGTCCGGCGTCAGCAAGGTCACCCGGCTCGACTACGACGGCAACGAAGGCGGCGGTCTTTCCACCTACAACCCCAACACCGGGATCCACATCGCTGGCGCGGGCGTGTCCACGTGCGCGTCGTTCCAGCCCCCCGGTTGAGCCCGAAGATGCCGTGGCGCCGCCGGTGATGCATGCTTGGCGATGCCCGTGACCGGCACGCCCACCCCCACGATCGACGCACCGGCCCTCGCCGACGAAGCCGCCGTCGCGGCGCGGGTTCGCGCGCGTCTGTTCGGTGGGGACGCGACGGCGGACGAAGGACGCCCGGCCGACGACGGGCACCTGCCTGCGCGGATCGGCCGCTTCGAGGTGCGCGCACTGGTGGGACGAGGCGCCATGGGACGGGTGCTGCGGGCCTACGACCCGGATCTCGACCGAGAGGTCGCGATCAAGATCCTCGCCGATGTCGCGGCGTCGGGAGCCGACGACGAGGAGGAGGCCGCCCGTCTGCGCCGCGAGGCCAAGGTGCTCGCGCGCCTTTCGCACCCCAACGTGGTCGCCGTCCACGAGGTCGGCACCTTCGAAGGCTCGGTCTACGTCGCCATGGAATTCGTGGAGGGTGCAACCCTGGGCGACTGGCTTCGGACGCACCAGCCGCCCGTCGACCGCATCGTGGACGCCCTCGTGCAGGCCGGTGAGGGGCTGGCTGCTGCCCATGCCGCGGGCATCGTCCACCGGGACTTCAAGCCCGCCAACGTCCTGGTCGGCGACGACGGCCGCGTCCGCGTGGTCGACTTCGGGCTCGCCCATCGTCGCTCGCCCCACACCCTGCCACCGGAAACGGGCGGTCCCGCCTCGGCGGACGCCTTGGCCATGGCCGGCACCCCGGCCTTCATGGCGCCCGAACGGCTGCGCGGCCAACCGGCCGACGAGGCTGCAGACCAATTCGCCTTCGGGGTCACCGCCTACTTCGCCCTGTTCGGAACGTATCCCCACGAAGGGGACGATCCGTTCTCGCGGGCCGTCGCCATCGTGGAGAACCGACGTAGGCCGGTGCCGGAGGGAACCCCAGCGGTGCCCCGACATGTCCGACGCGTCGTCGAACGATGCCTGGCCCATGCCCCCGGCGACAGGTACCCGGACATGGCGGCCGTCGTCACCGATCTTCGCCGTGACCCGCTCAGGACGTGGCGCAGACTCGGCGTGTCGGCGGTGCTGGCCGCGGCCACGGGCCTTGCGGCCTACCTCGCCGCCCCGAACGAGGACCTCGCCGCAACCTGCGCAGGTGCTGCCGAGATCGTCGCCCCCCTGCAGGCCACCGCGCAGGCCCTCTTCGACGCGTCCGGAGAAGGTTGGCAGACCACGGCGAGCCGATCGGTTGCGCGCCACCTCGAGGCCCTCGGCAAGGCTCACGTCGATGCGTGTATCGCCGAGAGGACCGAGATGGTCTCGGCCGAGCAGGCCGCCCACACCGACGCCTGCCTGCGGTTGGCGATGGCCGAGAGCCGTGCGCTCCTCGACATCGTCCCGAGCCTCGCTCCCCACCGCACACCGTTCGTGGCGGCCGTGGCCGCCGACCTCACTCCCCCCGAAGGTTGCCTGCATCCTCGGGCCGATGGGGCGGCCCCCTTCGATCCGCGCGGCCTCGAAGGCGCGGTGGCCGACCTGGTTCGTGCGCGGCTCGCCGCCCGCAGCGGTGCCTACCGCGAAGCCGAGCACCTCGCTCGGCGGGTCGTCGAGCGCAGCCGAGACGCCGAAGCGGCGGGGCTCGAAGCCCGGGCACGTTACGTCCTCGGCGCAGCGCTCGAGCGCCTCGGACGCCGTGACGATGCCGAACAAGAGCTTCGGCTCGCCATGGTGGCGGCCGAACGCGCGGGCGACGATCTGGCCCGGGCGCGGGCATCGTCCTACCTCGTCTACGTGGTCGGCCGCATCCGGGGGGACGTCGACCAAGCCCTCGATCTCGCCCACCAGACCCGCAGCCTCCTCGATGCCGTGGACGCCGACGACGCCGTGCGGGCGGACTTCGAGAACAACCTCGGTGCCGTGCTCGCGCGTGCCGGCCGACTCGACGAGGCCGCGGCGGCCCACGAGCGCGCCCATCGCCTGCGGCTGCAACACTTCGGACCGACCCATCCCGCCACCTTGGCGTCCGAGGCGGCCATGGCCATCGTCGACAGTTCTCGCGGCCGCCATGACCAGGCGATCCGGGCCCTCGAGGCCCTGCACGCCCGAGCGGTGGCCGACCTCGGTCCGGACGACCCG
The DNA here is from genome assembly GCA_003696955.1 of Deltaproteobacteria bacterium. Taxonomy (GTDB): domain Bacteria; phylum Myxococcota_A; class Polyangia; order Nannocystales; family Nannocystaceae; genus J032. Next base: position 28,430 of record RFGU01000207.1, read on the forward strand.
GCCACGTTGTCCATCGCCGGCAATCTTGCGACCGCGCTGGCCCGGGCCGGACGGACGCGCCGCGCCGCGGACACCCTTTCGGAGCTGGTCCGGCGTACGGAGGCCGCCCTCGGTTCACAGGCCCCCATGCTACCTACCTGGATCTACAATCTGGCCACGGCCCGGGCCAAGATGGGCGACCACGACCAGGCGCGGCGGCTCTACGTGCGCGGGCTCCGCCTGCGTCGGGCCCAGGGACACGATCCCGCGAGCGAGGTACGATGGCTCTCGGCCCTCGCCAAGACGGAGGTCGCCCTAGGCGACCTCGAAGGTGCCCGGCGCCACCTCGACGAAGCCCTCGCCACGGCCCTCCGCCACGCCGCCGCTCCCCGACGCACGGCCGAGATCCACCGCCAATTGGCCGACGTCGAACGGCGTCGCGGTGCCCCCGCCAACGTCGTCTTCCACCACGAGCAGGCGGCCGCCGAGATCGACCGCGCCCTCGCTCGCCCGAGGGATTCGTCCGACACCCCGATGGGCCGCTAGGGCGGTAGGCGCGCCACGGAAAGCTCGCGTACGCGCGCCTCGCCACCGTCGCCCGAAGCCATTCCCGCGTAGCCGAAGGGTGGATCCTCGATGGTACAGACCAGTGCCGTCGCGCCGTCGATGCGCAACGTGTAGCTGCCCTCGTCCGCCTCGAGTTCGATCCGTTGGCCGGATCCGAGGGTGCCCGTGCCCGTGCACTCGGGGGCAGCCCCCGGCCCGACGCGCCGGCTCGACACCCCTTGGGGGCCGGCGGCGAACTCGATGCCGCGAAAGCGACTCGTCCCGTGGACGAGCCGCACGCCGTCGTCGGGCATCGCCGTGACCACCGCGCCGAATCGAAGCCGGGTGCCCCGCAAGCCCCGGACGTGAACGCCGGCCGCGAGCATGTCCGGCTGCGAGGCCCCGGCCGGCAGCCGCACCTCGCCCCCCGGTGCGAGCGCGACGCCCGGCACACCGGCCATCAATGCCCCCGCAAGCCCGCCGAGGCTCGTCGACACCTCGTCCGGCCCGTCCATACCGGGACGTAGTCGCCGCACGAACGCACCGGTGGCCAGCATTTCCGAGGACGCATCGAATCCACCGAAGAGCACGACGGTGCCGTCTTCGAGGGGCACGGGCGCCGCGGCGAAGCGGCGCGGCCCCGGGGTGCGCAAGGTCGGCTGCACCGGGAAGGCGGGGGCGTTGCCCGCGCCCTGATCGACCGTCGCGTCGGCCCCCACGACGGCCAACGGGAGGATCACGTCGCCTGCGAGGAAGCGCTCTCCCGGCAGGCGATGCACGGTGCGGTACGATCGGGGCACGTCGAGCCCCACGCCCACGGCGATCGTCTCGGCGAAGTCGGGGCCGACCCAGATCCATCGTCCGAGATCCGTGACGACGATCGCCGCCGCCGGCGCGGCGGCGGCGAATCCGGCAAGGACCTCGTCGGCAGCGAGCAGGTCCGTCCACGCCCCGCCGAACGGCACGACCCCTCCATCCGCAACGCGGAGGATCTCCCGCACCGGGTTTCCCGCGTCGTCCACTCCGCCGGCCAGGAAGACGGTTCCGTCCTCGAGGGCGTCGGCGAAGGCGTGGAACCGCGGCCCCGGAAGGGGGGGACCGCGATCCCACGAGAGCGTGTGGTCGTCTGCCGCGAACATCCACGTCGAAGCCTGCGCCGAGGAGGGATCGCACACGCCATCGAGGGCAGCGGCGCACCCGCCGGCGACGAACGTCCGGCCTTCGCCGAGCGGTACCGTCGCCGCCCCGGCGATGCGCAGGGGGCCGTCTTCGGTCCACAGGGGGACGGGGTCGCCCACGGTACCGCTGTCGAGATCGATCCGCGTACCGCTCGCCACGACCCCGGCCGGACCGATCCCGCCGACGATCCACACCGTGTCGCGATCCTCACCGACGACGAACCCCTCGGCCGACGGGATCGGCAACGTGGCGACCACCCGGGCGGTGGCCTCGTCCCGGCGCGTGGCCACGACGTCGCCGACGAGGTTTCCCTGGGGCGTCCGCCCGCCGGCGTACACGGCGATCGCGCCCGTCCCCCCGACGGCCCCGCCGGAACGCGGCGTGCCACCCCCGACGACCGCGCACAGCCCGTCGGCGCGGGCGTAGTAGACGGCCAGATCCCCCTTGGCGGCGCCGAGGGGGCCCGTGCGACCGACGGCCACCGGGTCCTCTCCCACCAGGCCTTCGACGGTCAGCGCCCGCGTGCGATCCGGCAGGGGCGGCAAGGTGGCGTCGTCGTCGACGAACACCGGGCTCGACGCGAAGTCCCCACGCGCCGAGATCCGCAACCGATCCGCCGCGTCGTCCGTTCCGCACCCGTGCACGGCGCGAAGGCGTCGTTCCGGCGCACATGCCGATGCCGGCACGGCCAGCGCGGCCACGCATGCGACGCCGACCGCACCCATGCGTCGGCGGTGTCGCCGCAACCGTCCGGCACGTCGCTCGGGGCGCGGACACGCCGGCACGCGGGCGGGCATCGGCCGCAATGGTACCATGGCCGAAGGTGGCGAACGCGGCCACGGTTCCGGGGCTTCCTCGCCCCTTCGGCAAGTACCGCCTGGTCCGGCACCTCGCACGCGGGGGCATGGGGGACGTGTTCCTCGCCACCCTCGAAGGGGTCCTGGGCTTCGAGCAGACGCTGGTGATCAAGACGATCCTGCCGGAGCTGTCCGGCAATCCGCGATTCGTGGAGATGTTCGCCGCGGAGGCGAAGACGGCGGTGCTCCTGTCCCACGGCAACATCGTGCCCATCTACGAACTCGGGGAGCACGACGGCGTGCTCTACATCGCCATGGCCTACATCGACGGGGCCCCCCTGTCCGACCTCGTGTCCGCGGCCCGCCGCGCCGGGGCGGTGCTGCCCCACGGTCCTGCCCTGCACATCGTGCGCCAGATCCTCGAGGGCATGGCCTACGCCCACACCGGGGATCGATCCCGCCCTCCACTGGTCCACCGCGACCTGTCTCCCCGCAACGTCCTGGTCGAACGTAGCGGCCAAATTCGCATCGTGGACTTCGGCATCGCCATGTTCGCCCACGTCACGGAAGGGGCCCGCATGGGATCGGCCGGATACGCCGCGCCGGAGCAACAGCGTGCCGCGGCTCCCGATCCGCGGGCCGACGTGTTCAGCATCGGTGCCCTGCTCTACGAACTCCTGACCCTCGAGCCGGCCTTCTCCCGCGCCGGCGTCTACGCGCCACCGGATCTGTCCGACATCCCGGGCGACGTTCGGCCGGTGATCGAGCGGGCCCTCGCCCTCGACCCGGAGCGCAGGTACCCCGACGCGGGTGCCTTCCTCGAAGCCCTCGCCCCCGTGCTGGCCCGTCACGCCGCCACCACCACGAACCGCGAGGTCGCGCGGGTCGCCGAGGCCCTCGTGTTTCGTCGCCGTCCGACCGAAACGCCTACGACCACCGCCATCGAACCCCTCGAAACGCCGGCCACGGCGGCCACGCCGACCGCCGTGACGGCAGCCACCCGCACGTTCGCCACACGCCTACCCCCGACCCCCGTATCC
>RFGU01000208.1 GCA_003696955.1 Deltaproteobacteria bacterium
GGCCTGTCCGCCGCGAGCATCTCCACCGTCACGAAGGCCGGGAACGTACTCAGCGTCCTCGACGCGGCGATCCAGGACGTCTCCGAGCGTCGCGCCACCCTCGGCGCCGTGCAGAACCGTCTGCAGATCACCATGTCCAACCTCGAGACGTACCGGACGAACCTCGCGGCCGCCAACTCTCGCATCGTGGACGTGGACGTGGCGTCGGAGACGGCGGACATGACCCGCAACAGCATCCTGGTTCAGGCGGGGGCGGCCATGCTCGCCCAGGCCAACCAAGCGCCCCAGGTCGCGTTGAATCTCCTGCGATAGGGGGCGAAGCGACCGTTCTTCCTTGACTTGAACCTGCCAACCACCACCGTCGCGGACGCCGGGGGAATCCGCGACGGCCACCCAAGGCCCCCACAGCACCGGGCATGGAGCCCAAGGCCCTTAAGGGCCCTTCTCCCAAGAAAGGGAACACCACCATGGCACTTAGCGTCAACACGAACGTCACCTCGATGTTCGCCCAGCAGTCGCTCGGGAAGGCAACCTTCGCGTTGTCCAAGAGCATGAGTCGCCTCTCCTCCGGTCTTCGGGTGCAGTCTGCAGCCGACGACGCGGCGGGGCTTGCGATCTCGGAGTCCTTCAAGGCCAAGATCCGAAGCCTGAACCAGGCCCGCCGCAACGCGAACGACGGCGTCAGCCTGATCCAGGTGGCCGACGGCGCCTTGAAGGAGGTCGGCAGCATGCTCGGCCGTATGCGGGAGCTTGCGGTCCAGGCCGCCAACGGCACGTTGAACGCCACCCAACGCGGTTACCTCGACGAAGAGTTCAAAGAACTCAAGAATGAGATCGACCGTATCGTGGACACGACGGAGTTCAACGGCGTGCAACTGCTCGACGGGACGGAGTCGTCCGGCATCGCCTTCCAGGTCGGCGCCGGCAATACCAGCGACGACCAGATCTCGATCACCATCGCAGACTCCGGCACGTCGGCCCTGAGCCTCGCCACGCAGACGATCTCGACGGCTGCCAACGCGTCGACGGCGATCAGCAAGCTCGATGCCGCCATCGACACCATCGCCAGCCGCCGCGCCACGCTCGGTGCGGCCCAGAACCGGCTGCAGATCACCATGTCGAACCTCGAGACGTACGCCACCAACCTGTCGGCGGCCAACTCGCGGATCGTGGACGTGGACGTCGCCGCCGAGACGGCGAACCTCACCAAGCAACAGATCCTGGTGCAGGCGGGTACGGCCATGCTCGCGCAGGCCAACCAAGGACCCCAGGTCGCGCTGAACCTCCTGCGCTGACGTCGGCGGTCCATCCTTCGGGGCGCCCGCTCCCCCACGGGGGACGGGCGCCCCGTCTTTGGTGTGCGCCGGCGCCTTCGGCCTCGGCGGACGTTCCCTATACTCGCGCCCGTTGCCCGCAAGCTCCCCCAAGCTCCGCGCGGTCCGCAGGCTCCTGCGTGCCGAACCATTCGCGGTCGCCGCCTTCGTGCTCGGCGTCGTGCTCGCGCCGTGGCCCCTGGTGGGGGTGTGGGGCTACGAAAGCTCCCTCGTCTGTGCGCCGGTCCTCTCGATCCTGGGCCTCATGGACGCCGTGCGCGCGGTCGGGCGCGTCCGGGCCGCCCCGGACGCGGCCCCTTGGGAGGCCTTGGCGACGCGTAGCGTCGTGGGCCCGGGGCTTACGTGCCTTGCGCTCGCCGCGGGGCTCGGCACGGCGTTCCTCTGGCAGCGGGTATGCGACCCCGCGGGCGGCCTCGCGCTCCTCGCCATGGGCGCCGGCCTTTCGTGCGTCGCGGGGTGGTGGACCGGGGCGCTTTGTGCCGTCGCGACGCGCTCTCGGCGGCGAGCCGTGGCGCTGGCCGTGGGCGCGGTGCTGGCCTCGACGGCGGTGGCCCTCCTGCGCCTCTATCGCGACCCGGCCGTGTTCGCGTTCGACCCGTACTGGGGGTACTTCGCCGGCGCCATCTACGACGAACACGTGGAGGTCGGCCCGACCTTCGTCGCCTATCGGATCTACAACGCCCTGGCGATCGGCGCGGGCATCGTACTCGCCTTGCTCCTGACCGACCCTCGCACCCTCACCCTGCGCAGACCACGGCGATCGCGGCGAACGGTACTGCTGTCGGTGCTCTTCGCCGCCCTCGCGGGACGTACGATCCACCTGGCGGCGACCGCCGACATGCGGGGCTTCCACGCAAGTCTCCGCACCTTGGAGCGCGCCCTGCCCCGCACCCTGCGGACCGAGCACTTCGTCCTCCACTTCGCGCCCCAGACGGCGACCCACCGCGAGATCGAAGCCCTGGCCGCCGAGCACGAGTTCGCCTACGCCGAGATCGCCCGCCGCGTGGGGGCGGAACCCAAGGGGCCGATCCACAGCTTCGTCTTTCCGGACGCCGGCACCAAACGCGCGGTGATGGGTGCCGGACGCGTGGAGGTCGCGCCCCCGTGGCGCCGACATCTCTACCTGCACCACAAGCCGTTCCCCCAGGCGTCGCTCCTCCACGAACTGGCCCACGCCTTCGAATCGGCCATCGGCGATCCGCTCTTCGGTCTGAGCCTGCGGGGCGGCCTACCGAACATGGGGCTCGTGGAGGGCGTGGCCACGGCCATGGCCGACCCGGTGGTGGACGACCTGTCGATCCACGAGCAAGCGGCGGTGCTGCGCCGGCTCGGCAAGCTGCCGCCCCTTGGCCGGATCCTCGGGACCGGCTTTTGGACCGTCGCCGGGAGGCACGCCTACACGGCCGCCGGTTCCTTCGCGGCGTTCGTCGCCGAGCACTACTCGGATGCGGCCCTGGTGGCCCTCTACCGTGCGGGCGGCGACACCGAGGCCGTCCTCGGCGTCTCCCTCGATGCCGTCGAAGCCGAGTGGCATGCGCTCCTGGACCGGCAGGTGATCCCCGACGAGGTGCTCGAGGCCCAGCGCGCCCGGTTTGCGGTGCGGTCGATCTTCGAGCGGCCCTGCGCCCACCGACTGGCACGGCTCTACGGCGAGATCACCCGCGCGCGCGCCCGGGGCGAGGAGGACGAGGTGTTCGAGGGCCTCGAGACCGCCTGCAACCTCGAGCCCTTCGAACCGCGGCACCGCCTGGCCCTGGCCGAGGAGTACGCCGCCGTCGGCGAGGTCGGGCGGGCCGTCGAGGTCTATGCGGCCCTCGCCGAAGATGGCGCCGTCCCCTCGGTACGCCGCGCCGAGGCCTACGAAGGACTCGCCCTCGTCCACGTCGGCGCGGGGGCATTCGAGGATGCCAAGCGTGCGATCGAGGCGGCCAGAGAACTGCCGGTGCCGAGCGCCTGGCGCCGGCGCCTCGAACTCGTCCATCGCGCGGTCACCGAACCCACGCTGCGGGATCTCGTCCTGCGCTACCTGCGGCGCTTCGACCGCCGCGAGGACGGCATCTCGCTGCTGGCGGGACGAATCGCCGCCGCGGCGGCCATCGGGCGCACGAGCGCCGGCCGGGCCCTCGGGCCGTACCTCGAAGGCCGCCAACTCGCAAACGCCGCCGTCCACGACTTGGCCCACGATGCCCTGCACCGCGCAGGCGCCGTGTTCGACGAGGACCCGGCCGCCCTTTCCGCGGACTTCTCCCGTGCCCTCTACGAACTCGACGCCGCCACGGCCCTCGCGGCCGGCGATCTCGACGGCGCAACCGCGTCCCTCGAACGCCTCGAAGCGCTCCTGCCGCCCACCGACGGTGCCCGCCGGTGGCTTGCGCGCTGGCGAAGCCGCATCGAGGCGCACCGGCGCCTGCGGACCGGGGAGATCAGATCCCCCGGGTGATGAGCCACGTCTTGCCGTCGCGAACCAGCTCGAACATGTTGAAGTCCTGCACCCGGGCGTAGCGGCTCTTCTCGCGGGTGAGTCCCTCGACCTTCGGAGCGTCCTCCTCGTCCTCGGCGACGGCACGAAGACGGAAGCTTGCGTCGATCCAAGCCCGCACCACCGCTCGATCGTCCTTGACCGACACGTCGAGATAGTCGATGGAGTACCGAATCGACTCGATCTGTTCCATGCGCTTGCGCAGGATCTCGGCGAGCCGGTCGTAGGTCAGGTCGTCCGCGGGATCGTCCGTTCCCGCGTGGTCGTAGTAGGTGGCGTGCACCGTGGCGAGGACGGCGGCAGGGTCCTTCTGCACCATGGCGATCCGGTAGTTCTCGAGGGTCTGCAGCACCTCGCGGTTCTCCGGCGTATCGGGGATCTCGGTCCCCGGTATCGTCGCCGCCTGCTTGCACCCGCCGACGGCGGGCGCGAGGACCAGGGACAACATGATTGCGCGCGCAATCCTCATGGGCATGGTGCGCTGCCTTGAAGCAGGATTCGCGCCAAGACACAACCCAATGTAATTCCATTGCCTTCTACGCCGGAGGCGCTCGGCAAGCGCGATGTTTCTGCCAATTTGGCAAACGCCCCACGCAGCGGGCCGAAAGGCCGTCGCATCTGCGCCGAGCGCGCAACCGTAGGTGCGCTCGGCCGTAGGACCCGTTCGCAGCGGTCGGAACGACGCTGGTATCCTGCGGAGCGTGTCACGGGAACTCAGGCGCCACCGTAGGCTACGCGTCCACGGACGCGCGGACGTTCTCGGAGCCGAAGTGGTCCTCGGGGCCCCGTTGTCCGATCTCAGCATGGGGGGATGCGGCCTCGACGTGCCGATCTACGCGACGGTGGGCGATCGCGTGGGGCTGCTCCTCGAGATCCCCGCGCAGGACCGGAGGTTGGCCCTGCTCGCCGAGGTCGTCCGCGTTCGGGACGAGGGCTGCGGGCTGCGTTTCGTGGAGGTAACCGACGCCCAACGCAAGGAGCTGCGGCGCTGCATCCACGGCGCCCACACCGCATCATGAGGGATCGACCGCGGCCGTCGCTTTCGCCCGCGGAGGAGGAGCGGATCCGCCGCTACCTCGACGCGGCCGAGAAGGTCGCACGCAGCATCGGACGCAAGTCCGAGCACCTGGTCTCGTCGGTCGATGCCGAGGACCTGGTCTCGGTCGCGAAGGAGGCCCTGGTGGTCGCGGCCCGTCGCTACGATCCGGAGCAGGGCGCGTCCTTCTGGACCTTCGCCCGCCCGCGGGTCGCAGGAGCCGTGATGGACGTCCTTCGCAAGCAGAATCGTGGCGTGCGGCAGCACCGCCGTGCGCTGCGGCGCCTGGAACAGGAGCAACGGGCCCTCGACGCCCTTACGGCCACCGCCAGCGAAGCGCTACGCCAGGACGCCAAGGCACGGGTGGACGCCGCGGCTCGCCTGGTGCAGGCCACGGTCGCCGGCATCGTCGCGCGTAGGACGGCCGCCTACGAAGAAGAGCAATTGCCCGCGGACGAGACGAACCCGGAGGCAGCAACGATCCGCAAAGCCATGCTCGCCCATCTGCGCGACGCCCTCGAACGCCTGTCCCCGGAGGAGCGGGCCCTCTACGAGGCCCTCTACGTGGAGGGCGCGACGGCGAGCGAGGTCGGCCAGCGACTCGGCGTCCACGCGAGCACCATAAGCCGTAGGCACGCACGGCTGCTCGAACGTCTCGGCCGTGCCCTGTCGGGCGAGGGGGACGCTCGGCCCCATCGGGCGTCGAGAGCCTGAGACGGCCGCATGGCCGAGCGCGCCGGACCGTTTTCTTGGCGCTGCGGCGGATCTCCTCCATGCTCGGCCCGTGGCACCGTCGGATCGCCGGATCGTCCTCGGCCTCCTGCTGTGGGTCGGGGCTTGCGGCGCGAGCCGGGACGAAGCCCGCCAGCCGCGGCCCGCCGCCGTACGCGGCACGGACAAGGCCCGCGGTTTCGCCTCGCCCCTGCTCCTCCCGTCTCGAGCGTCCGAGCGGATCCGGCAGGAAGTCGCGCGGGCCGCCGAGATCGAAGCCCTCGCCCGGAAACTGCCGGCGGTCGAAGAGGTCCGCGCCGACGTGGAACTTCCCGACCGGTGCGGACGACCGGCCTCCATCACCGTCGTCGCAATCGGCAGCGCCGACCTCGAGGCCGATGTGGCCCGGATCGCAAGGGGGGTCGTTCCCGAGGCGCCCCCCGACGGCATCGTCGTTCGCTTCACCGTGCGCGACAGCGCCCCCCCATCCGCGCCGACGGCCCCACCCGTGCTGCCCGTCGTCGCCGTCAGCCTTGCGCTCGGCGCCAGCCTCGGGGTCTTCCTGGAACGACTTCGTATCGTCGCGCGGCACCGACGTCGCCTTCGTCGTCTCCACCGCGCCTAACGAGATCTCCGAGGCCGCCCGCCCCGCCGAACGACGCCCCGCCGGGGCGAACCGGGCGCGCTACGCCTTGGGCGTGCCACCCTTGGCGTCGCACTCGGACTTGGTCACGAGCAACCAGCCCTTGCCCTTGCATTCGTTCTGCCCGGCGCACGAATGGGTGGGCATGTCGCACTGGCTCTGGCCCTTGCATGCGTTGATCCCGACGCACTTGACCTTGGCGTCGGCCGATGCCGCGTCCTCCGGTTGTGCCGTCGCGGACTTGTCGCCGCCGCAGGCGGACAGCAGGAACGCAGCGGCGGCTCCGAGGGCGTAGGAAGCGATCGTGTCGTGTTTCATGGCGTGTCGGTCCTTTTCGTGCACTCGGCGTACGCGCGTGCGCGGCCGGCTCGAAGGTGTCTCCACGAACGTCGCGCACGCCGGGTACGTTACGGGCTCACCCCTCGGTGGGATGGCACGAGAAACACCCGAAGCCCTTGCCGGTGGCCGGGTCGTAGGGCTCGACGCCGAGCAGCTCCACCATCGTCGGGACCACCTTCTCCATCATGAAGGCCGTCATCTCCGGATCGTACTCCTTGGCCGCCTCGATGGTGTTCGCCGTCGGCAGGGGGTAGAGGTCGTTCGGCATGTGGAAGTCCACGGACTCCATGTCGTCGCCATGACAGGTCTGGCACTTGAAGTCCTTGAAACGCTCCGCATCGTGCTCCTTGAAGAGCGCCGACATCTTGGGCAGCACGTAGATCCCCATGAACTCCATCTTCTGCTGGTGGGTCTTTTCGGCCCACGGAACGCCTGGGGCGCCCGGCTCGGTGGCCGCAGCCTTCTTCTCGCCCGAGGCCGGGGATTCGGCAGGGGTCTGCTCGGCGGCCTTGGGCTTGCACGCGACGGCGGCCAACGCGACCGCGACGATCGAGCAGGAACGGAGGATGAAGAGACGGTGGGGCATCGAGAAACCTCGCAGGAGACGACTTCGTCGGATGGGTCGGGTTCGGATACTCGCGTAGGTGCCGCGGGTAACGCCCGCGGCGCCGGGGACGTTACCATGGCTCGCCGTGCCCGCGTTCGACGGCAGCGTCCCCTTCCTCGGCCACGGCGTAGGGCTGCGCGTGCGTCACTACAGGGACCTCCTTGATGGCGCCGCATGCGCCCACGTCGACGTGTTCGAGGCGATCACCGAGAACTTCCTCCATCCCGGCGGCCGGCCGCGGGCGGTGCTCGATCACATCGCGAAGGTGCGTCCCATCGTGTTCCACGGCGTGGGGCTCGGCATCGCGTCCACGGCCCCGGTCGACGCGGAGTACCTCGAGGCGGCCCGCCGTCTCTTCGATCGCTACGATCCCCCGTGGGTCTCCGATCACCTGTGCTTCACCCGTGCAGGTCGTCACGACACCCACGACCTGTTGCCGATCCCCTACACCGAAGAGACCCTGAATCTCGTCACGGACCGGATCCACCGGGTACGGGACGCCTGGGACCGCCCGTTCTGTCTGGAGAACGTCTCCCGTTACGTGGCCCATCGGACCAGCGAGATGGACGAGGCGACCTTCATGGCCGAACTCGTCGCGCGGACCGGCTGCGGGGTGCTGCTCGACGTCAACAACCTGCTCGTGTGCGAGAAGAACCTCGGCGAAGATCCGTGGCGATACGTCGAGGCGCTGCCCCGCGGTTGCGTCCATCAGATCCACCTCGCGGGACACACCGACCATGGCACCCACGCCATCGACGACCACCGCGGCCCGGTCCCGTCGGCGGTCCTCGAACTCTACCGGCGCGTCGTCGCACGTTTCGGACCGGTGACCACCATCGTGGAGTGGGACGAGGACGTGCCCCCCTGGACGACGCTCGTCGCCGAGGCCGAGCGAGCCCGCACCGTCACCGAGGAGGCGACCGCGCCGTGAAGGCGGCCGACGTGCAGGCCTTGTTCGTCGAGGCCATCGCGTGGCCCACGGGGGTGCGCGACTTCCTGGCCCGGTCCGACGACGAGACGCGCAACCGGTTCGCGGCCGTCTTCGCGGGGGGACGACACCTCGACGCCGTCTCGTGCATGGAGATCTACGCCAACGCGTACTTCTACCGGATCCGTGACGCCCTGGCCGAGGTCTTTCCCCTCGTTCGGCATCTTCTCGGCGCCGAGGCGTTCCACGATCTCGTGACCGACTACCTGTGGATGGCGCCGCCTCGACGTCCAGATCTGAGCCGGGCCGGCGACCGGCTTCCCGCGTTCCTCCATGCCTTCGCCCGTTGTCGGCGCGATCCTCCCTACGTGCCCGCCTTCGCACGGTGCGAGTGGGCCGAGCTCGAGGCCCTCGTCGCGCCCGACGCCTCCCCCGCCCGCCCCGACGACCTGGCCGGCCGCTCTGCCACGAACCTGCTGGGGACGTGCCTTTCGTGGCATCCGTCGGTGCGCATGTTCAAGTCGGGATGGGACTACCGCGCCGCCGCCACGGCCCTTGCCCGTGGCGAGGCCGTGGTCCCGGTCGCACGCCCCGGTTGGGATCTCCTGGTCCGCCCCCACCACGCGGTACACGTCCACCGGTTACCCGAGGACGCCGGGTGGGTGTTGCTGCGGGCGCGGACGGGTGCAACCTTCGCCGAACTCGCGGCGGCGGCCGCCGAACGAGGACTTTCCCAGGCGCACTTCGCCTCCTGGCTGCGAACGTGGCTCGAGGCCGGTGCCCTGTGCGTGGCCTCGCCATGAGCCGTCGCCCACGGGATCGACCGGCCGCCCGACCGACTGCGCAGGGAGAAGCACGGCGACCTATCCGCCGCGGCCGTACGCCTTGACGTACTTGCGAAACGCGGCGTCGCTCGACGGGGCGAGGCGACGGATCCCGACCTCCTTGCACGCCTCGGCCCCCTCCCCCGCGCACACCTTGGGCAGGTTCTTGCGAAACTTCGCCACCAAAGCGGCGTCGGCCGTGCCGAAGGCCACGACCACCATCGGCGGAAACTCCGCCGACGTCCACACCGGGCGCAGGGCCGCGCCCCCCTCGATGGCGCCGAGGTCCGCGAATTGGGCGTCGTCGATGAGGGCGCATTCGGCGTCCCCCCGGATCACGGCATGGATCGTCTGCACCGGCCGGCGCGTGGGCACGAGCGTGAAATCCGAGAGCGAGAAGGCTCCGGCCGCAACCACCTTCTCGACGAATCGCGGGTCGTCGGCGAAGTTCGTCGCAAGGCGCTTGCCCTTGCACGCGGACAGATCGCCGCCCTGCTTGGCGACGACGTAGTACCGGCGCCCACCCGCCGTGGCGACGTCGGCCGTCCCGACCACCTTCAGCCCGTAGGCGGCCCGCAGGCCCAGGTACGCTCCCAGGGTCATGATGCCGAACGCCGGGCGGTGCGCTCCGATCCAGCGATCAGCCAGCTTCCGGGACGTGAAGTACTTGCTCTCCACCGCGGGCCAGCCGTTGACCTTGGCCGCCGCAGAGGCGAGGCGGTCGAGATACTGCTGGGCCTGGGCGGCCGAACCGACGCCGTGCTCGCGGATCACGACGAGCCCCACGGCGTCGCCCGCCCGGGCGACCGGTGCGGCCAGGCCCACACTGGCGGCGGCCGTGAAGGCGGCGATACGGCACAGGAAGCTACGTCGCGGCATGGTCATCGCGGATCTCCTCGCTCGGGCGCGCCCTTGGACGCAGGCGGCGGCGGAAGTATGCAAAGGGCCCGTCGTCGTGGACAGGGGCACCTACCGCGGAGGTGTGCGCGTGCGCACGCTCGAGCAGGTCGGCTCCGGGCCACCTTCGGCCCCGGACGACGCGTTCGCCTCGGGATCGGCCACCCGGTGGGCCGCGCCCTGCGCCCCCCGAAAGACCCGAACACGGCCGGTTCGCGCCAGCTGCCGGTCGGGGACCAAGGTCACCTTGCCCCCGCCCCCCGGAAGATCGACGGCGAAGTGCGGGATCGCGAGCCCCGACACCCGACCCCGCAGGGCGTCGACGATCTCGACCCCCCGCTCCACGGGTGTGCGCAGATGGGCCGTACCGCGCACCGGATCGCACTGGAACATGTAGTAGGGCCGCGCCCGGTGCCGAAGGAGGAACCGGCCGAGGGCCTCGACGACCTCGGGACGGTCGTTGATCCCCGCCAGCAACACCATCTGGTTGCCCACGACGAAGCCCGCGTCGGCCAAGCGCTCGAGGGCCGCCGCGGCCTCGGCCGTCCCCTCCTTGGGGTGATTGAAGTGGGTGTTCACGTAGATGGGGTGATATGCCCGGAGCCGGTCGAGCAGCTCGGGGGTGATCCGCTGGGGCAGCGTCACCGGGTTTCGCGTGCACAGGCGAATGATCTCGACCGACGGGATCCGACGCAGCCGGGCCACGATCTCGACGAGCCGATCGTCGGACAGACTCAATGGATCGCCCCCGGAGACCAGGACGTCACGCACGGCGGGCGTCTTCTCGAGGTAGGCGAAGGCGTCGTCGAGGTCGTCGCGGGAAGGCGCCGAGCGGGCGTCCCCCACCTTGCGCTGCCGCGTGCAGTGGCGGCAGTAGACGGGGCAGGTGTGGCTGACGTAGAGCAGCGCGCGATCGGGATAGCGATGGGTCAGGGCCGCGACCGGGGCGTGGGCGTCCTCGGCGAGGGGGTCCGCGAGGTCCTCGGGCGTGGTCCGCACTTCGTCGGCATGGGGCACCGCCTGGCGGCGCACCGGACAATCGGGACCTCCGAAGAGGGACAGGTAGTAGGGCGTGATGGCGAAGGAAAACTCCGAGCGTCGTGCCACGATCCCCCGCCGCTCCTCCTCCGTGAGATCGACGACGGCTTCGAGCTGCTCGAGCTTCGTGATCCGATGGCGCAGCTGCCAGCGCCAGTCGTTCCACTGTGCGTCCGGGACCGATCGAAAGGCCGGGTGGCGGGGGGTGGGCGTCATGCGCCCGAAGTATGGGGCATCCGTCCGCGCCGCGCGTACCGCAAGGCCACCGCGCCGAGGACCGCCACGAGCCCCGCCGCCGCAAGGACCAGGCCGTCCGCAACGTCGAACCAAGCCGCCGCCGCCCATGCGGCCGCATCCTCGATGGAGGTCTGCGCCGTCTCGACGTACCGACCGGCGTCGGGAAACGCCCATCCGAGGGCATAGACGCCGAGCACCACCGCGGCCAGGTGTGCCGCGAAGAGCACCGTCGCCCGCAGGCACGGACGAACGTCCTCGCGCCCCTCCCGTTCGACGCGCGCCATCACGTCGGTCACGAACATCGCCTCCTCCATGGGCCGGGCGAGTTCGGAAAGACAACGCTCGGCCTCGACGAAGCGGCGGATCTCCGCCTGGGCCCCAGGGTCCTCGAGCGCCCAAGGGCGCAGGTGCTCCGGCAACCACGATGCCCCCGTCGGGTCGCGGTCGAGCACCCGCACGGGTACGTCGCAACCCCGCAGAAACGATCGCAACTCGGCGCGGCGGCCACTCATGGCGTCACCTCGTCGGCCGTGCCGTCCTTTTCGTCCCACGCCATCATGATCTCCCGCAACCGCGCCCGTGCTCGGAACAGGTGGGTCTTGATCGTGCCCAAGGGCAGCCCGAGGATCTCGGCCATCTCGGGATAGCTGACGTCGCGCAGATAGTAGAGCACGACCACGGCCCGGTAGTGGACCGGCAACTCGGCGATGGCCCGTTCCACGTCCCGGCGCACGTCCCCGCCGTCGGGCTCGTCGGAGGCGGGCGCCGGCCGCCCCCGCTCGACGTGCTCACCGAGGGCATCGAACCGCCGCGTCCGCGTGGTGTGGTTCAAGAACACGTTGTAGGCGATGCGGTAGAGCCAGGTTCCGAACTCGGCCCGCCGCTCGAACCGTGGCAACGCCCGGTAGGCCCGGAGGAAGACGTCCTGGGCGAGATCGTCGGCGAGGGCCGCGTCACCCCCGCAAAGACGCAACAACATGTTGCGGATCCGGCCGTGGTGCCGCCGCACCAACTCGGCGAACGCCTCCTTGTCGGCGTCCTGCTGGGCCCGGGCCACGAGGGCCATGTCGGCGACGTCGCGCACCCCCGCACGCAGGCCGGGGCCCGCGGTGGCGATCGCACGGCTACGCGCCACGTTCCTCGCTCCTTGCGTCACCGAAGGTCCTCCGCAGTCCGAGGCGGTAGCTGACCAGGTAGCCCATGCCGATGCACGCCGGGACGATGCCGACGGCCCACGCCCGGCTGTGGACGAGCCACCCGGCCAGGACGAGCCCCACGCCCGCCGCCATGAGCACGATCCCCCGGCGCAGGTCCATGATGGCCGTCCCCGTCAGCAGTTGGGGCGGCACGTCACGCCCGGCTTCGACCAATCGGCGGACCACGTCGAGGCGGCGGTTCTCGGCGGCCAGGCGCATCCACGCAACGAGCACGACCACGGCGCCGAAGATCGAGACGAACGCCAGCGTCCTCGGCCCCCCGCCCGGACACGGCGCGCCGTAGTGGCGAGGCGGCCCGAGGAAGCCACCGAACCCACCATCGGCGGCTTCGGCCAGGGTCGGAAGGACGACGACGCCGAGGGTGGCGACGATGGCCGGCAATCGACGGAGCATGGGGGACCAGGTTCGCACGGCGGGACCTCCGACGCTACGACCCCCGCTGTTCGTCCCCGGTTTCGCCGGACGCCCCCCGCCCCCTTCGGCGCAGGCGGCGCGCCCCGCGCACTCCCGACCGTCCCACGAGGGAAAGGAACACGGCGTCCATCGCAACGAGCAGCCCGTCGTAGGGCACCCGCAGGCGAATGCTGCCGAAGAAGACCGCGGCGACGGCCAGCAGCGCCAGGGGATGGCCCGCGAGGACGAGCAAGGGGAGCCACGCCCGGCGCCACAGGCCGACGACGGAAACGACGAGCGCAACCGCCGCGAGCGGTACGACCGTCCGGCCGATCGTGCGCTCCCACCACTTGGCGGGAGCCCGCCACATGCGGCGGCCCGAATCCGGCCACATGACGTTGTCGTAGGCCAGCATCCACACGTGGACGGCGGCGTAGCGGAGCTGGCGCGCAAGTCCCGTCGCCTCCATGCACTCACGGACCAGCTTTCGGTGGATCCGGGCGTCGCCGATGTAACCGTCGTACTCGATGCGTAGGGCCCCGGCGGGATCGAGCTGGGGAAACGGCCGACCGGGCCGCGACTTGCGCCGCGCGAGCTGCAAGAGGGATGGCGGCGAAAATGCCGTCCGGACCTGGCCCGGCTCGGCCGGATGGGCGACGACGCCCGTCGCGTGGCACCGTCCGAACACCAGGTTCAGCGAGCCGTTCTCCGAAACGAGGCCCCACCGGCCGGTGTGGTGGTGTACGTGCACGGCGGTGGGCACGAGGCACAGCGCCGCGACCAGCGGGCACGCAAGTGTCGTCACCACCTTCGGAGCCGCGGCGAACCTGCGTCGCGCGTAGAAGAAGAGCGCAAGCCAAAACGGTACGACGGCGAGGATCTGAGGGCGAAACCACGCGCCGAGTCCGAGGCACAGGCCGCACGCCACGGCGTCGCGCCGATGCCCGGCGGCGAGGAAGCGCAGCGCGAGATAGGTCGAACCTGCGAGGGCGGCGGCGAAGGGGGGCTCCGACAAGAGGTAGCCGCCGAGGGAGATCGACGGGTAGTGGGCGACCATCACGGCTCCGGCGAGGGCCGCGGCCAACCGCCCCGTACCCGCGGCACGGCAGATCCCGTAGACGGCGGGCGGCACGAGGGCACCGAAGATCGCGTAGACCACGTCGAGCACGGTCCACGCCGCATCGGCGCCGACGGCCATGCGGACAATCCCGGCCAAAAGGTGCACCCCCGGCGGATAGAAGGCCTGGTAGGGACGCGCTTCGAAGGGGGCCGCCGCGAAGCGTGCCGCCCGCGTCCAGTAGCCGCGCATGTCGGAGTACACGTAGTCCTCGAGGGGGTGTACCTCGAGGTTCCAGTGCAGGCGCACGACGAGCCCCGCCACGAACAGCGCGAGGGGAAACCGTGCGTTCCGGAGGAGGCGCGCGAGACCATGTGTGCACCGCGGCACGGGGTGCAACGGTAGCGCCTTTCGCCGTCCTCGGGCGCCGGTCAGCTGGCCTCGTGGATCCGAAACGCCGGCACGTCGGCCCCGTCCGCACACGGGTCGACGCCGCAGGTCCCGAGACCACGGAGGTGCTCGACGAGATCGTCGAACCGGTGGAACACCACCGCCCCGAGGTGTTCGAGCATGCGAACCTCCGCAAGGGCGCTCGATCCGTCCCCGGCGAGCACGAGGCACGTCGTCCCGTGGCCCACGATCCACCGCGCCGCCGTTGCTGCCACCTGCGACGGATCGTGCGTCGTCGTCCCCGCGTTCCACACCATCACCGCCGGCGGTTCCGCCGTGGCCAGCGCGTCACCCCGGTCGACCCAGCGGAAGCCGGACGCCGCCGCCAGGCCCGAAAGCGACGGTCCCGCGTCCGCGAGGCCGACCCCCATCATCGTCCGGCCCACGAAGGACGCCGCCTGCAGGACGGCCGCCTCGGGAAGGACGAGCGACAGCGAAAAGCCCGCCCCCCGGGACCCCTTGCCGGTCGAAACGGCCGCCCGCACCCCCTTTCCCCCAGGCCCCCGCCGCAGAGCATCGACGTACGCCACCAGCGGATCGTCGGCCGGCACCGTTCCGTCGTGTCGCACTTCGAACACGATGCGGCGCCCTTCGATCCCCCGTGCCGCGATCCGAAGCTCCGTCGCTCCGCTCCGCGCCGCCGACGTGCGCGCGGCGAGAACGAAGTGCAGGAACGTGCGGACGAGGTGGCGCTCGTCCGCTGCGATCCATGCCGGCTCCCGCGCCACTTCGATGCGCGTCCGCGGTCCGCCCCGGGTGAGGACGTCACCGAACGTCGATGCCGTACGGAACACCCGCATGGCGTCGGCCGTGCTGCTACGCCGCACCGCCGGCGTCAGCACCCGCAGGGCACACACGAGATCCTGTCCCCATTCGAGGGTTCGTTCGAGGGCCGACAGCGCCAGGGGCGTCGCACTCGTCGTGCCGTCCTCGGCGTGCACGGCATCGCGCACCATGGCCACGACCTGCCGGATGTTGCGCAGATCCTGGGCCGAAGCGGCCAGCAACGTGCGCAGCAGTGCAAGGTCGAGCGTGCCCGACGCCGCCGTCGTGTCCACGACCAGATGGCCCACGGAGCCTTCTTCCCCCATGCGTACCGGCACGCGAAACGTGCCACGCCCCCCACATGCTCCATGATGGGATGATGTGTCCAGGCCGGCGACCAGCGATGTCGCGGCATTGCGCGCGATGACCCGTCCGTCGGGGCCTTCCACCCATGCCGGCAAGGGTAGGGCATGGACGAATGCGCCGAGGGTGCGCACGTCGAGACTGCGCATGGGCATCGGATCCCACGCTACGGCATCGACGCCCCGCGCTCAAGTTCCTCGACGTGGTGCTTCCACAGATCGTCCAGACAAATGGACGCAATCGGTCGGCGGATCCAGGCGGGCGCCCCGACGGCCACGAGCGCGCGATCGAACCGCGCACGAACGCGCCGCTCGAAGGCGCGCAACCCATGGGCGTGCGCGACGACCACGGGTGCCGTCCGCGCGACGAGTTCGTGGACGTCGGCGGCGCCGTAGAACACGTGTTGGATCCCAATCTGTTCGCGAAACCACGCGTGCACGTCGCGTCGCGAGAACGCGCAACTCATCGCACACGCCGTCAACTCGTCGAAGAGGATCGCCCGCCCTTCGGCACGCGTCGGGTCCACGGGGATCTTCCCGTAGTCGAACCCGTGGTCGTCTTCGAGCCGACCGGCCACCAGGGCGTGGGCGATCTCGTGCACGAGATTGGCCGTGCCCTCGACCTCGACCACGAAACCGGACGGGGTACGCCGCACGCAGTTGTCGGCACCTTCGAAGACCCGCACGCGCGCCCCCCACGCCTCGAACACCCGCGCGTAGGCCCGAAGGCGCGGACATCCGGCTTCGGGGTGCGCGGCCGCGATCTCCATGGATCGTCAGAAGCGAACGGCGATCGCCCCGTGGGCGCCACGGGGGCCGATGGCGAGTCCCGCACGCACCCGGCGGCGTAGGCGCCCGCCGAGGCCCAGGAACGTGATGCCCGCGGCGAGGACCGCGAGCCCCGGGATCCCCATCGCCAGGGCAGCGCGATTGCGGGCATCTTCGTGGCAGTTGTTCCCGCTGCCCTTCGCGCACGGATCGCTCACGCCCATGGCGATCGCCCCGCCGGCCAGGAGGACCCCCACCCCCACCAGGATCCCACCGGCCCGAAAGTACGATCCCATGCGCTCTTCCTCGAGGCTCGGCACGTCCTGTGCGTCGAGGGCGAGATCCTCCTCGTCGGCGGCAGCCGGCTCCGTCTCGTCGGCGTTCTCTGGGACCGAGGCCTTCGGCGAAGGGGCCGCCGCGGATGCCGGGACCGTTCGCACTGCCGCGGCGGGTGGTGCGGCATCGGGCCCCACGTAGGTGCGAGGATCCGAAGGTGCCGCGACGGCGACGGGCGGCACGGCGGCCATCGACAGCGCCACGGCCACCGCCATCGGCGCCGCCCACCGGCCGCGGATCGGGGCTCGTGCGTGGATCACCATCGTTCCACGTAGCGATCGGCGCGCTCGGTGCCGAACTCCCCGCGGGCGGCCCAGGCCATCTGGCTCGTCGCCACCGCCGCGTGATCGAACCGGGACACGGCCAGGACGCCGACGCCCTCGGCCGGGGTGATGTCGAGGATCGCCCGACGGATCGCGACCCGCGCAGGCAGACCTTCCTCGAGATAGGCGTAGACGCGCGACGCCACCTGCTCCCGCACGATGGCCTCGCCACGGCCCGTGGCCGCCACGGCACCGTAGGGCCCGACGAAGAGTCCCGCACCGCGCACGGGCACGTCCCCGACGCGGCCGCGCAGGGCCAAGGTGGTTCCCCCCGTGGACAGGGCCGCAGCGAAACGCCCGTCGGCCGTCCGCACGACGGCCCCCACGGTGTCGCGCGTCGGCGGTCCGTCGCCCGCGGCATCTTCGGCCGCACGGCGCGAAAGGCGGGCCCGCGCCTCCTCCACGGTCGATGGTGGCGGGACGTCGAAGTTCCAGAAGGCGCGCCAGTCGAATCCGTGCCACGGATGCTCCGGCGGCGGATCGAACAGGACGGCGTACGCCCGTTCGAGCTTCTTGCGCGCGCGTTCCGTCGCCAGGTCGGCAGCTTCGAGCCCGAGCCGCTCGGCGAGGGCACGGGCGCCGGCACCGGCCATCAGTTGGTGAGGGGTCTGCATGACCCGGGCGGCCAGCTCCACCGGGTGCCGCACCCCGTCGAGCCCGGCCACCGCCCCGAATCTGCCGGTATCGTCCATGACCGCCGCATCGCACTCGATGGTGCGCCCATCGAGCCGGAGGTTTGCCCCTCGTCCGGCGTTGAGCCGGGGGTCGTCCTCGAGGACCCGGACGGCTGCGCGCGCGGCCTCGGTGGCCGAACCGCCGGCTTCGAGGGCGGCGTAGCCCGCCTCCGCGCCGGCGAGGGCATGGGAGGCCAAGCCGGCCGGCGAGCCTTGCCCGCCGTGGGTCAAGACGAGGGCGCCAGCGTCGAGGCCCGGGCGCGCGGGCGCAGGGTCGGCTGCACGAACGACCGTGGGCGCCGCCGGCGGCTCCGCGTCCGGTCCCGCACAACCCGCGAGCGCCGCAACGGCGGCCAGCATCGGAGCGAGACGGCATCGAAGCGCGCAGCGCGACACGGCACCGCCGAAGCTACCAGCCGCCCCCCCTGCGGGAAAGGCCTTGCCCCCTGCGGGCAGGTGGTGGAAGCTCGTCGTTCCCATGGAAGGGTGCCTACACGCAAGTGCGGGGGTGCGCGCCGGTTGGCGGGGCCTTGTCCTCGGGGCGGTGCTCCTGGCCGGCGCGGCCACCGCCCAGGCCGGGGACGCGTCCCCACCGGCCCCGGCCGTCGCGCCGTGCACGGGCACGAACGTCCGCCTCGGGCCTCGGCAGGCCGACGTCGAGGTGACCGCCTTCCTCGACCCGGCCCACGACAGCACGCCGGCCCTCGTCGCCGCCCTCGCGGAGTTGGTGGCGGATCCGGGGACCGAACGGCTCGCCGTCGAGCTGCACTTCGGCGTCTCTCCTCCGCACCATCGCAACCGGCGCCGCCTGTTGCGGAACGTCCGCGCCCTCGCCACGGCCATGGTTCGGGCCGGACGCTTCGCCGAGTACCTCGACCTGTTGCGAGCGACGGATCCGCCGACCCTCGGCGCACGCCTCGACGCCCCGAAGGCCCGCAAGGAAGTGCTCGAACGGGCGGGCGTGTCGGAGGAGGCCTTTCGTGCGGCCCTCGAAGCCCCCTGCGTGCGCAAGGCCCTCGAGGCCAACGCGCGCAACGTGCAACGGGGGAGTGTGGTGGCGATCGCGGACGGCAACGTGACCACCGACGCCACGGATCTGCGGAACCTGCGGGCCGTGCTCGCCAACCTCGGGCCCGCCCGGGCTTCGGCACGCCGCGCGGCCGACCCCGTCCGCTCGAACGCGGCCCGCCGGGCCGCCGAGTTCGCCCACGCCCGACCCGGCCACGGTTTGCTGCTCGGCGGTCCCGGCCTTCCGCACCACGTCCACCTCTTCGCCCGTGACGAGTCCGACCCGATCCTTCGAAGCGCCCTGCCGGTGCTGCTCGCCGAGCGGCGACGACACCCTGGCCGGCTTTCCGTCCAAATCGTACCGGCCGGCGACGGGCCGTTCGCAAAGGACTTGGCCGTTCGCATGTGCGCAGCCCACGGGCTCGGGCTCGAGCTGGACTACGCCCGATACCTGGCACGTCCGCGCAAAGAGCGCGAAGTCCTGGTGGGCCCGGAGGCGGCCATGCTGCGGCGGCTCGACGAGGCCGAAGAGCCCTGTGGCGAAGCCGAGCCCGTTCGGCCGGACGGCCCCGCGGGGCCGTGGGTCGACGGCCGCCTCGTGGCCGTAGCGCAACTCGGCGCCGCACTCGCTACCCTGGAGGCGGACGCCCCCTCCCCGTGGGCGCCGTGGCTCGCCGCGGCCGCAGCCCCCCTCCCCTGACTCATCCCGCCGACCATCGCCCGCACCATGGAGATCAAGTACTGGGCCGGTACCGACGTCGGACGCAAACGGTCCGAGAACGAGGACAACTACCTCATCGACCAGAACCTGCGTCTGTTCGTCGTGGCCGACGGCATGGGGGGCCACGCCTCGGGGGAGATCGCAAGCGCCCTGGCGGTCCACACGGTCCGCGAGGTGGTTGCGGCCGGACGCGACGTGCTCGAACGCTTCGACGCCAGCGACCCGCGCGCACACATCGAGGTGTGCACCCTGCTCGAGCACAGCATCCACGTGGCGTGCGAGCGGATCCACGAAAAGGCCCAGCGCGAGCCCGAGAAGCGCGGGATGGGTACGACCCTGGTCGTCCTCCTGCTCATCGAGGATCGGGGATTCATCGCCTACGTCGGCGACAGCCGCATCTACCTGCTGCGCGGCGACCTGGTCTACCAGCTCACGGAGGACCACTCCCTCATGAACGAACTGGTCCGGCAGGGCAAGATCCGCGCCGACGAGTTTGACGACAGCCCCTACGCCAAGCTCAAGCACGCCATGACTCGGGCCGTGGGCGTCCATGCGACGGTCGAGGTGGACACTCTCGACTTCGACGTGATCCCGGGGGACGCCTTCCTGCTGTGCTCGGACGGGCTCTACGAATACCTGGACGACAACGACATCCGCACGCTGCTCGCGCTGCCCAACGTCGAGGAGATCCCGGGCCGTCTCATCGACGTCGCCAACACCCGCGGCGGCAAGGACAACATCACCGCCCTGGTGGTCCAGGTGCCGGGAGACGGCACCGGGGATCGGGCGGCGGCCCTCAACCACGTCCTCGAAGTGTTGCGGGGCACGCCCGTGTTCGACGGGCTGAGCTACCGGCAGGCGGTGCGGGTCCTGCACGCCACGCGGCAGGTGGTGTTCGAAGAAGGGGACGTGTTGTGCGCCGAGGGCACGGCCGGGGACGAGATGTTCGTGATCGTCGACGGCACCGTGAAACTGACCAAGGACGGAGCCCCGATCACCACCCTCGCAGCGGGGGACCACTTCGGCGAGATGGCCCTCATCGACCAGGTCCCGCGGTCGGCTACGGCCACCGCGGCGGGCCCGGGCCGGGCCCTGACCCTCTCGCGGGCCGACTTCCACGAGATCCTGCGCAAGGAGGGCCCCCTGGCGGTCAAGCTCCTGTGGAACCTGCTCAAGGTACTCGGCGCGCGGCTGCGACGGACGACCGCCGATCTCTCCGAGGCCCGCCGGGAGATCGTGGAGATCCCGGACGAGTTGCTCGAGGAGGCGGAGCCGTCGTGACGACGACCGACCCGCTCGTGCGCGCGGCCCTCGGCGCCCGAGCCCATGCCCACTGCCCCTACAGCGGGTTCGCAGTGGGCTGCGCCGTGCTTGCGGCCGATGGCACGGTGGTCACGGGCGCCAACGTCGAGAACGCATCCTTCACCTTGGGCCTTTGCGCAGAACGCGTTGCCGTGTTCGCCGCCGTCACCCGGGGCATTCGAAGCATCGAGCGCATCGCCATCGTGACGGACGCCGATCATCCGGTCTATCCATGCGGGGCCTGCCGACAGATCCTCTACGAGTTCGCGCCCGATGCCGCACTCGTACTCGCAACGACGAAGGGCCGGGAGGCGACGTGCACGGTGCGCGATCTCCTTCCCCACCCCTTCGGCGCGGCGGACTTCGCCCCCCCGGCACCCCGAGACGCGAAGGACCGCGGGTAGCGGCGCGGTCCTCCCTCGATGGGGCGATCTCACGCTGCTTGCGCCACCGCGTCGGGACGCGACGGTCGATGGGCGGCGAGATCGATCACCTCGGCGCCTGCCATCTCCTCCCGCCCGGCGTACCGGATGGCGGCCGATCGCCACGGCAGGTCGGGCGACGGACGGGGCACCGAGACGTCCCACACCGTAAGGTGCGGCAGGCTCATCTTGGCGTAGATGGGATCCATCCGATCGGAGAGTCGTACGCGAACCATCGTCGAACCTCCTTTCTTCACGAATCGTCGTGCTTCGAGTTGGGCGCTACGCGGCGGCCGGCACGGCAGCGCCGAACGTTGCCTGCCGCCGTGCGGCGGGTGACGTGCCGTCACCCGACTGGACCGACTCGCCCGCGAAGAAGGCCACCGTGCGCGCGATCGCCATGGACGGCACGAAGAGGAGAAACGCGGGCCAGGCGGCCATCAACGCGAGGAGTGCCGGCAGGGCCACGAACGGGGCGAGCAAGATCCCGGCCGTCCACTCGACCGCGTGGCGCAGCGCCGTGACGGCGCGACGGATCCCCGTCATGGCGGCTGCAACGTCGGTCGATGCATACCCATCGCGGCCATTCCAGTGAAGGACGTGTGCGGTCATGGCGCTACCTCCTTTCCGGGGTGGACCGACCCGCCGCCCGCCGGCCCCGGTCCATCGACCATCCCCGCCG
The DNA here is from genome assembly GCA_003696955.1 of Deltaproteobacteria bacterium. Classification (GTDB taxonomy): domain Bacteria; phylum Myxococcota_A; class Polyangia; order Nannocystales; family Nannocystaceae; genus J032. The sequence goes on from RFGU01000208.1 coordinate 21,554, forward strand.
GCCACGCCTACCGGCCACCACCTCTTCCGACGTCAACATGGGCGCGGCCTCGCCGACGTCAAGCCCCCCGGTCCCCCCTTCCCGCATCGTGCCGAGGGCACCTCCGACGGGCGCCAGCGCAGGCCCCCCAGCGGCGGCCGAGGGCCCCGATCTCGCTCGGCCCCCCGCCCCACTCAGCCCGCCACGTCGGCCAAACGCTGCAACGTGGCCTCGAGCTTGGCCAGCATGCCAGCCAGCTCGTCGCGCCGCGCCTCGTCCTTGGCGACGATCTCCGGCGGAGCCTTCGAGCGAAAGTTCGGGTTCGCCAGCTTGCGCTCGAGTCCTTCGAGCTGCTTGCGCGCCTTGGCGATCTCGCCTTCGATGCGGGTCCGCTCGGCGTCGAGGTCGATGACGCCTTCGAGGGGAAGAACCACCTCGGCGCCGCCGACCACCTCGGTCGCGGCCACCTTGGGGACGGCCTCCCCGGCCTCGACGATGGACAGGGGCTCGGCGCGCGCAAGGGACGCAACGACGGGTGCTGCGAGACGCACGTCGGGCACCAGGTCGGCATCGTCGACCCGCACGACGAGCGGGGCGCGCTTGCCGGGTGGCACGCGAAACTCGGCCCGCAACGCCCGGGCGGCCGTCACCACCTCTCGCACGAGGTCGAACGCCCGTCGCCCGGAGCGCACCATCTGGCTCGACCGCAGGGCGCCCCCGTCGGGGATGGGACCCGCGTAGCGCTCCCCGTCGATCCTGCGCGGGTAGTCGGCGATCATGAGCGAGTCGGGCTCTTCGGCACGCTTGGGCAGGTGCTGCCAGATCTCCTCGGTGACGAACGGTACGATGGGATGGGCGAGGCGCAAGATCACGTCGAGCACCGTCGCCAAGACCCCCTGTGTGATCTCCCGGGCCGACGCATCGTCCCCGCGCAACGTCACCTTGGCGGCCTCGAGGTACCAGTCGCAATATTCGTACCAGACGAACTGATAAATCGCATGGGCCGCAAGGTCGAGCCGGAATCCCTCGAGATGGCCGGCGACGTCGTCCACCACGTCGAGCGCCCGCGCCAGGATCCAGGCATCGGCCGCCGCCAGGTCGTCGAAGTCACCGGCCGCAAGGCGCCCGGCGAAGGCGTCCGGATCGTAGCCTTCGAGATTCATCAACACGAAGCGCGCCGCGTTCCAAAGCTTGTTGCAGAAATGCCGGTAGCCTTCGACGCGCGCCCGCGAGAAGATGATCCCGGCATCCTGCCCCGCCATCGTCGCCAGGTAGAAGCGCAAGGCATCGGCACCGTGCTCGTCGATGAGTTCGACCGGGTCCACCACGTTGCCGCGGGTCTTGGACATCTTCTGGCCGTCCTCCCCGAGCACCATGGAATGGAGGAACACGGTCCGAAACGGCACGTCTCCCCCGAAGTGGATGCCGAACATCATCATGCGCGCCACCCAGAAGAACAGGATGTCGTACCCCGTCTCCATGAGGGACGTCGGGTAGAACCGCTCGAGATCGTCGGATCGCAGGGGCCATCCGAGGGTGGTCAGGGGCCAAAGCCCCGAGCTGAACCACGTGTCGAGGACGTCGGGGTCCTGCTCGATCTCCGACGACCCGCAGGACGCACAGGCGGACGGGTCCTCCCGCGCTACGGTGATGTGCCCGCAGGCCCGGCAATGCCACGCCGGAATACGGTGGCCCCACCAGAGCTGCCTCGAGATACACCAATCATGGATGTTCTCCATCCACCGGTAGTAGTCGGCCGTCCGGTGCTCCGGGTGGATGACCGTGCGGCCGTCGCGAACGGCCTCGAGCGCCGGTTCGACAAGGGGTGCGACCTTGACGAACCACTGGGTCGAAGGCAACGGCTCGACGGCCACGTCGGGGTTGCGGCTCGAAAAGCCCACGACCATCTCGTGGGGCTCCTCCCCGACGAGGGCCCCGACCTCCTCGAGGGCGGCCAGGACCTCCTTACGAGCCTCTTGCACCGTTCGCCCCCGAAAGCGCTCCGGCACCTGGTCGTTCATCCGCCCGTCGGGCCCGATGACGCAGACGAGCGGCAGGTCGTGGCGCTTGCCGGTCTCGAAGTCGTTGAAGTCGTGGGCCGGCGTCACCTTGACGGCCCCCGTCCCGAACTCCGGGTCCACGAGGATGGCGTCGCCGATGATCGGGATCTTCCGTCCCACCAGGGGCAGGACGACGCGTTTGCCGACGAGGTGGGCGTACCGCGGATCTTCGGGGTGCACGGCAACGGCGGTGTCGCCGAGCATCGTCTCGGGTCGCGTCGTCGCCACCACCAGGCGCTCGTCCGAGCCCTCCACGGGATAGGCGATCTTCCAAATGCGCCCTTGGACCGGCCGCGGATCCACTTCCAGGTCCGAAAGCGCCGTCTGACTCTTCCAGTCCCAATTGATCAGCCGATGGGCACGGTAGATGAGCCCCTCTTCGTAGAGGCGACAAAAGGCCTCTCGGACGGCAGCCGACGACTCGGGATCCATCGTGAACCGATAGCGACTCCAATCGAGGGACGCGCCAAGGCGCTTGTGCTGGCGATCGATGATGCCGCCGTGCTCCTCCTTCCACTGCCAGACGCGCTCGAGGAACTTCTCCCGGCCGAGTTCCTGGCGGCTCGTCCCTTCCGCCGCGAGCTGGCGCTCCACCATGACCTGCGTGGCGATGCCAGCGTGATCCGTGCCGGGCAGCCACAGGGCCGCATATCCACTCATCCGCTTCCAACGCACGTAGGCGTCTTCGATGGTCGCCGTCAGCGCATGGCCCATGTGCAGACGTCCCGTCACGTTCGGCGGTGGGAGCACCACCGTGAACGGCGCCTTGTCGGGGTCGTCCGCGGGCCGGAAGTACCCCCGCTGCTGCCAGACTTCGTACCAGCGTTCCTCGACGGACGCGGGATCGTAGGTCGAGCGCAGTTCGGCCATGGCCTGCCTCCTACCACGAACGCGCCCGCGTTGCCCGTCGTCGGACCGGAGGCGTCCGCCGCCGTCGGACCGGCAGAAGGCCCCGATCCATCGCCGGCCGCAGCCGCGAGCGCGAAGCTCGATCAGCCTTGCTGGCGCTCCTTGATCAGCTTCTCGGCAAGTTCGGGCACGACCTCCCACACGACCTGCTCGATGACCTCGTGGCTGAGCCGCACGAGGGCTTCGGCCACCTTCGGGTCGAGGCCGGCGGCGCCCCCTTGGGCCTTGGCCAGGCGCTCGAGGATCCCGGGCGTCGGTGCATCGGCGGCCACGAAGGGGATCGGAACCGCAATGGGGATCTCGCTGCCGGACGCGGCGGGGGCGGGCGCCGCCCGGGTCGGTGCCGCCGGTTTGGCAGCCGCCGGACGAGGCGCGGGCTTGGCGGCCGCAGGCTTGGCAGCCGCCGGAGGAGGCGCGGGCTTGGCGGCCGCAGGCTTGGCA
>RFGU01000209.1 GCA_003696955.1 Deltaproteobacteria bacterium
GATCTCGGTCTACGACCTCACCGCCCCCGACCCCGAACGCATCCTCTCCGTCGACGGCATCGTGGGCCAATCCGCCGAGATCGTCATCACCCCCTGACGGCCCCGCCACCCCTGCCCAGCGTCACAGGTCGGGGCGGATGCGTAGGCCGACGTGGAAGGCGAGGAAGGTCTCCTTGGGGCCGAAGCCCGCGACCTGTTGGCGCACGCCGATCCCCACGTCCACGCCGACGCCGCCGAGCTTGGCCGGCTTGACGTAGCCGAGGCCGCCCGTGACGTACACGCGGTCGTCGGCCTTGCCCGGCCCCATGGAGTCCCAGTAGCTCCCGGCGCGGATCGGCACCGGGCCGGCGATGAACTCCGCACTGCCTCCGTAGGTCATGCGAACCTTCTTGTCGGACTCCCGATACGACGTAAAGTCGTAGGTGCCGTCGAAGTTGATCGAGAAGTTGGGGTTGTGCAGCGGAAACACCGCCAACCCGTGGCCGAGCAGGAGCGGATAGTCCGAAAGGCGGGAAACCGTGTTGTGATCGATGGTGGCCGGGTCGGCGTCGATGCCGTCGAGGGACAGCTCGCGCTGGCTGGCCGTGCAGCCCACCTTGGTGGGGTCGCAGGTGTAGGCGGGCCCGTGGCTGCCGACCAGGTTGTTGCCGACCACGTGCAGCGCGGCCCAGCCGGCGAAGTTCACCCCCACGGCCATGTCGAGCCCGAAGAAGTTGAGCTTGTCGTGGGCGTTGTGCGCCGTCCCCTCCTCGTCCCGGTAGCGCAGGCTCGTGTACTGGTACTTGGGCTTGATCGCCACCGACAGCCACTGCTTGACCACCGCCACGGACACCGCCGCGAAGGCCTCGTGGCCGAAGTGGGAGAGGGTCAGGGACTTTCGTTCTCCCGACGAGTCGTCGAAGTAGATCTTGGGGGCCCCCCGCATGAACAGGTAGCCCAGGGCGAGCGCCACGCGGGCGTTGTTGAGCGAGTCCATCACCACCGCCCCCACGCCGTTGCGCAGCGAACGGATCTCGAGCTGGTACATGGGCTCGATGGAGAACTGCTGCGCGAAGGACATGGCCGCGGGGTTGGCGATGGCCGCGTTCGTGCCGTAGGTCGAGGCGATGGCACCGTTGCCCATGGAGACGTTGCGCGTCCCCTCCACGGCGGGGCTTGCATGGGCCGCGATGGGCGAAAACGCCCCGACAGCGGCAGCGACGACGGCCCACCGTGGGGCGCGCGAAAGGGGCCGTGCTCTGGGACGTGGTGCCATGGCGAAGCGAGCATAGGCACGCCCGATCCGCCCTCCAAAAAACCCGAGGACCCCGACCGCCCCGTCACGACCGTCCGTCCGGCGCTGGTACACTGGACGGCCTCAGGATGCGACGCGACGACGAGCCTTCCGGCCTGCTCCCCGAGATCGAGCCCGACGAACCGTCGACGGTGCGGCCCCTTCCCGGCGGAGGCGGTGCTCCGGTTCCGCCGCCACCCGGATTCGCCGGACGGCCGCAGGTCCCGGCCACGCCGCCCGCGCCGGCGCCACCGGCGGGCGATCCGACCCAGCAGCTCGCTTCGAAGCTATCCGAGGTGACGGCGGGGATCGAGCCCGCCCTCGTCGATCTGGCGGGCGACGAGCACCACGAGGAGCCGCCTCCGCCGGTGGCCACCGTCCCTGCCTCCGCGCCGACGCCCGACGAGCCCCGAACGGCCGAGGCGCCCACGCCCGCGGGCCCGACCACCGACGACGGCCCGCTCGAACTCGACTTCGACCGTGCCGGCATCGCCCCCAAGGCACGGGGCCAAGCCACGCCGGAGGCGCCGGGCGCCGGAGACCCGACCGGCGCATCCGACCATGCTCCAGGTGTGGAGACTGCTCGACCGTCCGTGTCGCCACGCTCGCCCGACGTGCGGCCGGCGCCCGATCCATGGTGGGCGCCCCTCGTACGGGATCCGGCGGCGCGGGCGCTCGCGGCGGCCGCCGTCGGCCTGTTGCTCGCGCTGCCCGTCGCCTACCACGTGCAGAGCCGAGCCCAGCGCGATCTTCTCGGGCCCCTGCTCGCCGAACTCGAGACCTCGGCCGACCGACCGCTGGCGGCGCGTGCCGGTACGTTGCGCACGGTGCAGGAGATCCGACGGGAGATCGACGACGTGGCCGCCAAGGTGCGCACGCGCTTCTGGGGGGTGTTCGTCGGCGGCGGAGCCCTCCTCGGCGTCCTCGGGTTCGTCGCCCTAGGCCGCCTCGCGGACCGCATCTGAGTCGGTGGCGACGGAATCGTCGCGTGCCGCGTCTTCACGCCGATCGGCCGGCGCGCCCTTGCCGACCGACGGATCGGCGAGCAGCCCGGCCAGGACCACGGCGAGCGCCACCACCACCCCGGCCAACACCAGGTCGGCCACCAGGTGCAGGTGCTCGGCCCGCCGTGCATGGATCTCCGGGCTTGCGAGGGTCCGATCGACGAGGGCGTAGGCGGCATAGAGGTCGGGCCAACCCCGCATCGAGAGCCACCCTGCACCGGCCGCCGCCACGCCGGCCGACAGGCGCACGCGGGTGGCCGACGCCCGCCCGCCGGAGGCAGGCCACGAAAGGGCGAGCACCGCGAAGGTCGAGACCGCCAGCAGGGCACCCGTCGCCCGAGCGACCGAGCCCGCCACCGCCGTGCCCAGGTTCGGGTCCAACAGGCCCGCACCAGCCTCGAGGTGGGGCAGGACGAAGATCCGCGCGAGCGCGGCGGCGCCCAGGGCGAACCCCACCGCAGCCCACGAAAGGGCGCGTGCGATGGCGCGGTGATCGGAACGCTCCATGGTGCCGTTGGTGCCACGGCACCCCGCCCCCGCCAAGAAAACCGCCCCTACCGCCCCGGCCTGCGACCGCGAGCGCGCACCTGGCGGTTTGCCGCCGACGGCCCGGGCTGGGAACCTCGGGGGGCGTGGCGCGTCCATCCTCCAGCGTGCCGTCCTCGTCCGCCTCCGACCGCGCCGCCCGGCCTCCCCAAGAGGCGGTGACCGGGGGCGCGAGTGGTGCGACCACACCGGAGGGCGCCGACCAGCGAAAGGCCGTAGGTGCACCACGGGGCGGCCGCGACCCGTTCGAGCGCAGCCTCGTCCGCCGCCTGCAGCGGCAAGCCCCCCGCGCCTTCGAGGAACTCGTCCGCACCTACCAGCACAGGGTCTTCGGCCTGGTCTATCGCATGCTCGGCGACCGGCACGAGGCCGAGGACGTCGCCCAGGAGGTGTTCTTGTCGGTGTTCCGTGCCATCGGACGCTACCGCGGGGACGGGCGCTTCCAGACGTGGTTGTTCCGGATCGCCGCCAACGCATGCCGGACCCGGCTGCGCCAGCTCGCCTCCCGCGCCGCCCACCGCGCCGAGCCCCTCGACAGCGTCGAGGACGTCGCCGGCGCCTCGGCCAATCCACCCGTGGCCGCCCAGGTCGCAGGCCCCGAGGCCGCCGCCGCCGGCCGCCGCCTCGAGGAAGCGATCCAGCGCGAGCTTTCCGCCCTCGACGAGGATCAGCGCCTGCTCATCGTCCTTCGTGACATCGAGGGGCTCTCCTATCAGGAGATCCTCGCCGTCACCGGCCTGCCGGAGGGTACCCTCAAGTCGCGCCTGCATCGCGCGCGACTCGCCCTCAAGGAGCGCCTTCGTCCCTATCTGTCCTGACCAGGAGTTCCGTTTCCGTGTCCGATCCGCCCACCTCCACCCCGGCCCCCCTCGACGAGGACCAGATCGCCGCCTACGTCGATGGCGAGCTGTCCCCGGAGGAGGCGGCCGCCGTCGAGGCTCGACTCGCCGACGACCCGGATGCCCGGGCGGAGGTCGAGGATCTGCGCCGCATGCTGCGGATCGTCTCGGACCTACCGGCCGTAGAGCCGCCCCCGGACTTCGCCGACCGCGTGGTCCGCAAGCTTCGAAGGGCCCGGGCCACCCGACCCGAGGGGCCGCCCCTCGCCCTTCTGTCCCTGCCGTTCCAGGTGCTCAGCATCCTGGTGATCCTGGTGGTGGCGGTCCTCTACATGATGGCCGAACTCGACGAGCGGCCCGTCTCCGGCCCCGTGCGCGAGACGCCGCCTGCGGTGCGCCCCGCCACCGATGCCGCGCCCGGAGGCCAAAGGCCCGTCGTCCCCTGAGCCGGCGGTCGCTCCCCACGGCACCCCGGCCGTACCGCTCGGCCGGCCCGGCAGGCCGGGGGCCCGCCCCTCCCGCACCCAGGCCGCGACTATCGCGCACGCCTTCATGTGTGATAGAAACCGCAGCACATGCCGCGCCAGGTGGTCCTACTCGACGCGGGCCTGGGGAATCTGGGCAGCGTAGAGCGCGCACTCTCCCAGGTGGGTGCGGCGGTCGTGCGCACCTCGGACCCGGATACCGTGGCCGCGGCGCGGATCGTGGTGTTCCCGGGCCAGGGCGCCTTCGGCGAGCAGACCGACGCCATCGTGTCCGGCCCCTTGGGAAGCGCAATCCGCGCATTCATCGACAAGGGCGGCTCCTTCCTGGGGATCTGCCTCGGCATGCAGCTCCTGTTCGAGGGCAGCGACGAAGCCGGGGGGCGGCCCGGTCTGGGCCTGTTGCAAGGGCGCGCCCGGCGGTTTCCGAACGACATGGTCGAGCCGCCGCCCCCGGGGACGGACCTGCCGGGCCGGCGGCTGAAGATCCCCCACATGGGCTGGAACGACGTCAGCCCGGACGGCGAGCACTACTACTTCGTCCACAGCTACTACGTCGACGGCGCCGACCCCGAGCACGTCACCTGGACGTGCACGTACGGCGACGTCACGTTCCCGGCCACGGTCGTCCGCGGCAACGTGGTCGGGTGTCAGTTCCACCCGGAGAAGAGCCAGCGGGCGGGGCTTCGGTTCCTGCGCGCCTTCCTGCTCGGAGGCTGGAAGTGAACGTCTACCCCGCCATCGACCTGCTCGACGGCCGGGTCGTGCGGCTCGAACGGGGCGAGGCCTCGCGCGCGACCGAGTACGGGAGCGATCCGGCCGAGGTGGCCGAGCGTTTCTGCCGGGCGGGCGCGCGCCTCGTCCACGTGGTGGATCTCTCGGGCGCCTTCGCAGGTGCCCCGGCGCAACGCCCCGTGTTGGCCGAACTCATCGCGCGGGTGCACGCGGCGGGCGGGCGCATCCAGATCTCGGGGGGCCTGCGCACCCGCGAGGCCGCCGAGGCCGCGCTGGCCGCCGGGGCCGACCGCATCGTCGTGGGCACCATGGCCGTCGAGGACCCCGACACCGCCGCGGAACTGTGCCGCGTCCATCCAGGCCGTATCGTCGTGGCCGTCGACGCCCGCGACGGTTTCGTCGCCACCCGGGGCTGGCGCACCACCACCTCGATCCCGGCGGCCGAACTCGCCCGCACGGCCGAAGCCTGGGGTGCAGCGGCCCTGTTGTTCACCGACGTCGCCCGCGACGGGACCGGCCGGGGACCGGCCGTCGAGGCGACCGCGGCCCTGCAGCGCGAAGTGGAGATCCCGGTCATCGCCTCCGGCGGCGTGGGCTCGGTCGAGGACGTGCGGGCCCTCGAGCGGGCGGGCGTCCGTGCCATCGTCATCGGACGGGCGATCTACGAAGGTCTCGTCACCCTCGAGGAGGTACTCGCCGCATGCTGAAGCGACGGATCATTCCCTGCCTCGACATCCGGGACGGCCGCGTCGTCAAGGGGGTCCACTTCGGGGGACTGCGGGACGCCGGCGATCCGGTCGCCGCCGCCCGGCTCTACGACGAGCACGGTGCCGACGAGATCTGCCTGCTCGACATCACCGCCACCGCCGAAGGGCGCGCGACCTTCGTGGACGTGGTCCGCCACGTGGCCGACCAGATCTTCTGCCCCCTCACGGTGGGCGGGGGCGTGCGCCGCGAAAGCGACGTGGCCCGGCTGCTCGATGCGGGGGCCGACAAGGTCGCGATCAACAGCGGTGCGGTGATCAACCCCAACCTCGTCGAGAAGGTCGCCGCGCGGTACGGCAGCCAGTGCATCGTCGTCGCGGTGGACGTGCGCCGCCTGCCGCCGCGCACGGCTCCCGAAGCCGCACCCGCCGCTCCGGACGCACCGGTCCCGGCCGGCTTCGAGGACGACGACGACCCGGTCTACGAGGTGGTCATCCAAGGCGGCACGCGCAGCACGGGGCTCGACGCCGTGGCGTGGTGCAAGACGGCCGCCCAGCTCGGTGCGGGCGAACTGCTCCTGACCAGCATGGATCGGGACGGCACCAAGCGCGGCTACGACCTTCCGATCACCCGCACGATCAGCCGGGCGGTTCCGATCCCGGTCATCGCCAGCGGTGGGGTCGGCAGCCTCGAACACCTCTACGAAGGCCTTGCGCCCGGGGGCGGCGAAGCCGATGCCGCCCTCGCGGCTTCGATCTTCCACTTCGGCCTGTACACGATCCCCGAGGCCAAACGCTACCTCGCCCAACGCGGGATCCCCGTGCGTCCCTTCGGCCCGTGAACGCCCCGGACCCACGTCGCCTGTGGGCGTCGCTGCGCCCGGATGCCGCCGGCCTCGTCCCGTGCATCGTGCAGGACGCCGTCACCCGCGAGGTGCGCATGCTCGGCTACATGAACGAGTCGGCCCTTGCGGCCACGCTCGCGTGCGGCGAGGTCACGTTCTTCAGCCGCAGCAAGGGTCGCCTGTGGAAGAAGGGCGAGTCGAGCGGCAACGTGCTGCGCCTTCTGGAGCTGCGCACCGACTGCGACCGAGACGCCCTCGTCGCCCTGGTCGAGCCCGTCGGCCCGACCTGCCACCTCGGGCAGCGAAGCTGCTTCTCGCGCCGGCTGGTACCGGCCGCCGACGAGGACGAAGGCCCGGGTGCCGGCCGGGCCGCCTTCCTCCACCGCGTCGAGCAGGTCATCGAGGATCGGCGGCACGGCCGCGGCGTGACGAGCCCCACGGGCAGGAGCTACGTGCGCTCCCTGCTCGAGTCGGGGGCCGGACGCATCGGCGACAAGCTGCGCGAGGAGGCGGACGAACTGGCTACCGCCGTGGCGTCGGAGACCGACGAGCGCGTGGCCGCGGAGGCCGCGGATCTCGTGTTCCACACCCTCGTGGCCCTCGCCCTGCGCTGCGTGCCCCTCGATGCGGTGGTCGCGGTCCTCGAGGAGCGCTTCGGCCGTAGCGGCATCGACGAGAAGGCGGCAAGATCCCGTCCGTGACGCCGGTGCTCCCGCCGTGGGCCTTCCCCCTCGCCGCCTACCTGATCGCGGCGATCCCCGTTGGCCTGATCGTCGCCCGCCTCAAGGGTATCGATCTTCGCACCGTAGGTTCGGGTAATATTGGAGCTACGAACGCCGTACGCGCCCTCGGAGCCAAGTGGGGCCTCGTCGTCTTCGTGCTCGACGTCGCCAAGGCGTACGCGCCGGTTCGATGGGCGGACCTTGCCCTTCCAGCCGACACGGCCCACCACGGTGCATGGGTGGCGGCCACGGCGGTGGCTGCCGTGGTCGGCCACGTCCACCCCGTCTACCTGCGTTTTCGCGGCGGCAAGGGCGTCGCCTGTGCCCTCGGCGTCACCTTCGCCCTCGACCCGGCGTTGGGCCTTGCGGGGCTCGTGCTCTACGGCCAGACCCTCGCGCTCACGCGGATCTCCGCCCTGGGTTCGCTGACTGCGGTCACGGCCATGCTCCTCGCCTCGTGGGTGGGCGGCCGACCGATGGCCTTCTCGGTGGCGCTCACCGTCATCGCCGCCATCATCTGGCTGCGCCACCGCACGAACATCGCACAGATCCGCGCGGCTACTGCGCGCGTCCGGGCCTCCGGTGCACCGGAGCGCGGAGAGCGCTAGCCCTGTGGAGCCGATCGAATAGCCCGATCGAGCCAGCTGTGCGCATCATTGATGCGCGTACACGCACCATGCGTGACCACACGCGGCGCACGGTACGATTCATGTGGCACACCCGCCTCCGTTTCGGTACATGTAGGAGGAGGGACCACGATGCGCACATTGTACGTAGGGGGCCTCGAGCCCGACGCCACCGTCGATCACCTTCGGAACCTGTTCTCCGACTTCGGCGAGGTGGTCGACGCCCGTATCGTGATGCGCTCGAGCACCGGGCGGTGCCGCGGATTCGGCTACGTCACCTTGGCCACGGAGTCCGCTGCCCTCGCCGCCAAGGCGGCCCTGGACGGCCGCGCCCTGGGCACGGTTCGCCTTCGCGTCGAGCTGGCCCGCTGACCTCACCGTCCCTTCCGGCGCCCCCCCAACCGCGGACACCGCCCCCCTACGCGGTCCTCCCTTCACCGTGCGCGGTTTGCCGCCGACGGGCCCGGAGGTGGGGACCGTGGGGACGAAACGTCCGAGGCTCGACGTGGCCGGGCCCGCGGGTCCTGTCGGGCGCCACCTCACGGACGTGTCCTCGGCGGAACCAGCACCGTGCCGAGCACGGAACACGGAGCCCCGCCTCCGGGCACGCCCGCAAGGCCTCCGCCGCCCGCCACCCACGGGCCCGTAGGCCACCCCGGCGACCCGCGGCGGTCGAAGGCGCAACATCTCCTCACGACCACCGTCCGCCGCCCGCCGTGCGCTGCCCGCCGTGCGCTGCCCGCCGTCTGCCGCCCGCCGTCCACCGTGCGCCGCTGGCCGCTCGCCGCCTGCCGTGCGCCGCTACTGCGGCACGTCCGCTCCGGCGTAGTCCTTCGCCCCGTCCACGCCCGGGCGCGCGTCCCCGTCGTAGTCCACCGGCGGGTCACCCTCCTTCCACGTCGCCACGTCCGCGAACGTCGTCGCGCCCGACGGTGACAGGTGGTAGTCGCCTCCTCCGGGATTGGCGAACCATCCCGCGTCGTACATCCCCGACATGGTGTTGCCGGCTCCAAGGTCCGTGTCGCTCGCGTTCCCCTCGAACGTCATCCC
>RFGU01000210.1 GCA_003696955.1 Deltaproteobacteria bacterium
GATGGTGCGGACGGTGTTGGGGTCGGGCCGCAGGCGCATGGAGCGGGTGACGGTGCGGGCGGTCACGTAGAAGACCTGATTCGGGAGGACCTGACGCGGGGGAGTGGCCACGGTTCCCTGGTCGGCCGTCGCCCTTCACCGTTGCGTGCACACGACCTTCGGGCAGGATCCCCTCCTCTCTTGCGTGTGCACGACCTTCGGGCAGGATCGCCTTCGGGCAGGATCGCCCTCTTGCGTGTGCACGACCTTCGGGCAGGATCTCCCATGTGAGCGGTCCGCGCGCACCCCGCAAGCGGCGCCGAACCCGAACCTCCGCCGCGCCCCCGACGGAGCCCGAGGTCCCGGCCCGCCCCCTGCCGTCGACGGCGCAGGCGGGTCGGCACGAGCCAGCCCCCCCGAAGCATCGCCCCGACGTCATCCGCGTCCGGGGGGCAAGGACCCACAACCTCGCCTCCGTCGACGTGGATCTGCCGCGCGACCGCCTCGTCGTGATCACCGGCCCCTCGGGCTCCGGTAAGAGCAGCCTCGCATTCGACACCATCTTCGCGGAGGGACGCAGGCGCTACGTCGAGAGCCTCTCGGTCGCGGCCCGTTCCCTTCTCGACCGCCTGCCGCGCCCGGACGTGGATCTGGTGGACGGCCTGTCCCCCTGCATCGCCCTCGAGCAGAACGCAGCCGGACGTACCCCCCGCTCGACCCTCGGCACGCTGACCGAGGTCTACGACTTCCTACGTCTTCTCTTCGCGCGGCTCGGCACGGTGATCGACCCGGCGACGGGCCGCCGCGCCGGCCGCACCACCCGCGAGGAGATCGCGGAGGCCGTGCTCGCCCTGCCCGAGGGCACGCGGCTTTCGGTGGTGGCTCCCGTGGTCGAAGATGCCGTCGGCGACCACGCCGACCTGCTCGCCGACCTACTCCGACGCGGCTTCGTGCGGGTCGCCCTCGACGGCGTCGTCACCGACCTCTCCAACGCACCCAAGCTCACCGGCGACGAGCCCCACACCGTCGAGGTCTACGTCGATCGGCTCGTCGTCCGGCCCGGCATCGAGACGCGGCTGCGCGAGGCGATCGCCACGGCCGCTGAACTCGGCCACGGCACCGTACGCATCGTCCCCCTCGAAGGCGCCGAGCGCACCTTCCGCGAGCACTACACCGTCGGTACCGGAGGACACCGGATCGACGAGGTCTCGCCGTCGCTCCTCTCGTTCAACCATCCGGCGGGGGCCTGCCCCGCCTGCGGCGGCCTCGGCAAGCGACCATCGGTTCTGGCCGAGCGCATCGTCCCCGACCCGACCCGCACCCTCGAAGGCGGTGCCCTGCTGCCCCACACCCCCCACCTTCGTAGGTCCCTCGCACGGCGCATCGACAAGCTCGTCCGTGGCCTTGCGATTCCCACGAACGTCCCCTTCCAGGACCTCCCCGCCGAGGCGCGGATCGCCCTGCTGGAAGGCACGGGACCCGGCGAGGGCGTGCGCTTCGCGGGGCTGCTCGCCGAGGTGCGCGAACGCCTCGAACGGGCCCGCGAAGCCACGGACGACGGCGACGACCTCTCGGCCGAACTCGAGCTGCTCGCCGAGGACGAGACCTGCCCCACCTGCCGAGGCACGCGCCTTCGCCCCGAGGCCCTCTGCGTTCGCCTCGAAGGCCGCACGATCGCCGACGTCGCCGCCATGACGGTCACCGAGATCGTCGCTTTCCTCGAAGGCCTCGCCCTGCCCGACGGCCAGGCCGAGGTCGCCACGGCGGTGGTCGAGCCGGCCCTCGCGCGCCTGCGCTTCCTCGACGAGATCGGGCTTTCCTACCTGACCTTGGATCGCCCGGCCACGACCCTGTCGGGGGGCGAGTTCCAACGGGCCCGGCTCGCCACGCAGGTCGGGGCCGGCCTCGTGGGCGTGACGTACGTGCTCGACGAGCCGAGCATCGGCCTGCACCCCCAGGACACGGCCCGACTCCTCGGCGTCCTCGAACGGCTGCGCGACCTCGGCAACACGGTCATCGTGGTCGAACACGACGTGGACACGATCCGCGCGGCGGACTTCGTGGTGGACATGGGCCCCAAGGCCGGGCGCGAGGGCGGGCGCGTCCTCGCCACCGGTACCGTCGAAGACCTCTGCGCAACCGAAGCCTCCGTGACGGGCACGTACCTTTCGGGCCGCACGCCCCTGCCCGCGAAGCCCGGCCGCCGACACGGGACGACGCGGCTCGTGCTCGAAGGTGCGACGGGCCACAACCTCGCGAACGTCACCCTGTCGGTGCCCCTCGGCACCCTGACGTGCGTGACCGGGGTGAGCGGATCGGGCAAGTCCTCCCTCGTGGTCGACACCCTGCTGCGGGCCGTCGCACGCGAGCTGACCGGTGCTTCGAAGGACCCACTGCCGTACCGCAGGCTCCGTGGCACCGCCCATCTCGAGAAGGTGGTCCACGTCGATCAGTCTCCCATCGGACGAAGCCCCCGAAGCACCCCAGCCACGTACACCGGAGTCTTCACGGAGCTGCGCAACCTCTTCGCGGGCCTTCCGACGGCGCGCATGCGGGGTTTTTCGCCGGCCCACTTCTCGTACAACACCGGCGCCGGGCGCTGCGAGACCTGCGCCGGCGAAGGCGTGCGCCGGTTCGCCATGCAGTTCCTCCCCGACGTCGCGATCCCCTGCCCTTCCTGCGGCGGCGCACGCTACGGACCGGACGTGCTCGACATCCACTTCCGCGGGCGCAACATCGCCGAGATCCTGGCCATGACCGTGGACGAGGCCGCAGAGTTCTTCGTCGCCCAGCCCAAGATCCGCCGGCCCCTCGCCGTGCTGCGCGACGTGGGTCTCGGCTACCTCACCTTGGGCCAGAGCGCCACGACCCTGTCGGGCGGCGAGGCCCAGCGCATGAAGCTCGCCAAGGAACTCGCCCGCCCGGCCGCCGGCCCCTGCCTCTACGTCCTCGACGAACCCACCACGGGGCTGCACGTCGCGGACATCGTGGTGCTCCTCGGCGTCCTCGACCGGCTCGTCGAGGCGGGACACACGGTCCTGGTCATCGAGCACGATCCGGTCGTGCTGCGCCACGCGGACCACATCGTCGATCTCGGCCCCGGCGCCGGCCCGGAGGGCGGCCGCATCGTCGTCTGCGGCACGCCCGAGGAGGTGGCCGCCCACCCGGAAAGCCACACGGGACGCCACCTCGCGCCGTGGCTCGAACTGTGATCAGGCGTCGTCCACCGCCGAGGTCCACCGGCCGACCGTCGGCCCCGCGCCGTCACGGGCCCGTCCCCTCGCATCGTGCCGGCGCGGCCCCGTAGACGAGGTCGCCCACGTCCACGGTGCCGCCACCGGCCGGGACGGCCACGCGCACCCGCCCGCCTCCGTAGCGGCCCACGAACGCAAGCTCCACCGGACCTTCGCCGGCCGCCACGGCGGGGATCCGCACCCGCCCTTCGGCGTCGCTTTCGGCTTCGTTGGCCATGAGGTGCCCGACGCGCAGCGCCCCCACGGGCACCACCCGTACCCCGGCCACCGGCTCGCCGCACCGGTCGACCACGCGACCTTCGAGGTCGGCCACGGGACGGGTCTCGACGACGAGGTCGGTGCGCCGCTCCCCGGCCGCAAGCCCCTCCACCTGCACCACGCCCGCCCGCCCGCACCCGAAGAAGTGCAGCGCGTAGGGCCGCCCCGGCAGCAGCCCCTCGAGGTGGAACGATCCGTCGGACGGCACCGCGGCGCGACGCCCCTCACCCACCACCGACGGCACGGGCGTCGCCTCGAGAGTGCCCGCGCACGCCGGAACGACCCGCCCTTCGACGGATGCGGCCTCTTCCAGGTCCACGGTGGCGGCAACCGGCCCCTCGCCCGTGCAGGTCACCTGGATCGCCTTCGTCTGGATCGGACCGACGGCGCCCGCGCGCACGCGATAGGTGCCCACCGCCAGGCCCTCGGCGGTCGCGACGCCGTCTTCGTCCGTGATCGATGTAACCATCGTGTGCCCACCCGCGGCACCGCCCGGCCCGTCCTCGGGCTCGAGGGTCACGGGCACGTCGGCCAAGGGCCCGTCCGGGCCGCGAACGACGATCCGAGCGTCGCAGATCCGGTCGTCGACGATCACCTCCGTCTCGACGCGGGTCCCCGCCTCGACGGTCACCCGGTCGCCGCCTCGCACGCGCCCGCCCTCCACCACGATGCGATAGGGGCCGGGGGCGAGCCCCTCCACCGCGAAGCGGCCCTGCGGATCGGACATCGCCGCCACGGCGCGGGGCACCAGCACGCCGGGATCCGCAGGCCGAAGCCACAACCGGGCGGCGGCCACGGGCTCCCCCGACGCCGCACGCACGCGCCCGTCCACCGCCCCCGCCGGGGCCTCGAGGCGAAGCGCCACGGAGCTCGTCTCGCCCGGCTCGACGGCGGCCGTCACGGCCTCGCCGGCCCCCTCGGCTGCGATCCGATAGGTACCCGGGACCGCCTGGGCGAACCGGGCCACGCCCGAAGCGTCGGTGGTCCCGGCGCCGCAGCACGGGGCGGCATCGGCGTGCGGCTCGACGCGAGCACCGAAGACCGGCGCACCACGGTCGTCGGTGACCGCCACCTCGAGGACGCCGTAGGGTTCGTCGGCGATCCGCACCGTGTGCTCGATCTCCCCGGGGGTGCCCACGTTCGCCGAGAAGAACGCTGGGGGAAGACCGCCGCACGCGGCCGAGCCGGCGTGGCGTCCGAGGGGCACGGCCTCGAACGCCGCCCGGCCGTCGGCGTCGACGGGTCGGGCGGCGAAGGCGTCGGCCGCGAAACCGAAGAGCCTGACGGTGCCCGCAAGACAGGGACGCTCGTTTGGCCCCACGACCACGCGCACGTTCAGCCGGCCGCAGGGCGTGGCCGCCACGTCGGACCGGGCCGTCTCGCCCAGGCCGACGGTCACGGTACGGGCGGCCGTTCCGCAGTGGCCGCGGCCGGCGGCTCGCACGACGTACGTCCCCGGCAGCAGTCCCCCCACCCGGAAGGTACCGTCGGGCCCGGAGGTGGCCGAGCCGGCCACGAAGCCCCCGCC
>RFGU01000211.1 GCA_003696955.1 Deltaproteobacteria bacterium
ACCGACGCACAGGTGCGCGCGGCCGTGATGCGGCGCTTGAAGGCCCGCGAGCGCGCGTTTGCGGCGGAACGTCGCCGCCAGGGCCGGACGGTGCTCGGGGCACGCAAGGCCGGCCGGGTGCACTACCTCTCCGTCCCGAAGCGAGAGCCGCTTTTCGTCCGCAACCCGACGTTCTCGGGGCTGGTGGACGAGGCCCGTCGCGCGATGGCGGCGGCGGTGATGGCCTTTCGCCGGGCGTACCGCGCGGCGAGTCGCCGGTTCCGCGAGGGCGTGCGTGACGTGGTGTTCCCGGCGGGCACCTGGCTCTACCGCGTACGTTACCAAGTATGCTGCGAGACGGTCGCACCGCCCTGACGAGACGCACCGTTTTCGGCACGAATTCCCGTGCGCCTTGAGCGAAGGGGCCGGGGTAATTGGCAAGTCGCCGATTTCTGTATGTCCTCCCGCGAGATCCGCCGCATCGGTTGCGATTCTACGGTCCATCGGTACCGACGTACGGCAACACTTCCCGCCGAAGCTCATTACTTGGTCACGGCGCGCACCATGGCAACGCACGCCGTGACGAAAGATTGCACATGACCTTCGGGATGGATCATCTTCGGGATGGATCATCTCCTCTTTCGGGATGGATCATCACTCGGGATGGATCATCTCCTCTTTCGGGATGGATCATCACACATGACCTTCGGGATGGATCATCTCGGGATGGATCATCTCTCCCGGCGGCGGTCGTCGAGGTGCACCATCCGTTTCGGGATGGATCATCTCTTCGACGGCAGCTCACCCCGCGCCAGGTCGTACTCGGCCGATGCGACCAGATGGTCGTAGACCGCATCGAGGTAGGCGAACGTCGCGTCCGCATAGGCCAGTTCCCGCAAGTTCACCACCACGAGACTGCTCGCGCCCCGTGCGAACCTGGTTCGCTCCGCCTCCATCACACGGCGGGCCGCCCGGCGGCGGTCGTCGAGGTGCACCATTCGTTCGTGGGTGCCGACCACGTCGCTGTGACGCTTCTCGAGCTCGGCCCGCACCTTGGCGGCGATGGCGGCGATCTTGGCGTCGGCGGCCGCGACCTTACGCTCGGCCGCCTTCCGTTGCCCCCGCGCCGCACGCAGAAGCAACGGCACCTCGAAGACCACCCCGACGGCAAGTTCCGTCGGGTCGAGTTTCGGATCCCCCGCGCCGAAGTCGTCGGACACGCCCACGTCGGCGTAGAGCTTGGGCGCCATACGGTTGCGCGCCAGCCGAAGATCGACCTGCGCATCCTCCCGCTTGCGCATCTCGATGCATACGTCGGGCCGGGCGGATAGGGCGGCGCGGACGTCTGCATCGACATCGGGCCGCGAGATCCGGGCAGGCGGCTCGTCGAACCATGGCAGGCGGGGCGGACGGTCCGGGATCCGCAACGTGGTCCCGGTGAGCGCGTATCGAAGATCGGCGACGGCATTACGGTATCGGCGCTCCGCGTCGGCCAGCTTGGCGCTCCGATCGGCCACGAGCTGACCGTTGTCCGCAGCCTCGATCTCGGCCCGAGCCCCCAATGCGATCCCGCGCTCGATCTGGCCCTGCCGCCGACGTGCCATGGCGAGGATCACGGTTGCGACGTCACGCTTGGCAGCCGTCACGACCCATGCCCAGTATGCGCGGGCCGCATCGCCGGCCGTCGCCAGGACCTCGGCCCGGACCTCGCACTTGGCGCGCTGGACGGCGATCCGGGCCTTTTGCAAGGCTGCCCGGCGCGCATCGATGGGACCGTCCCGGATCACCGGGATCCGGAGGCCGGCGCGCACCTCCCCTCGGTCGAGGGTTCGGTCCTCCATGCGGTAGACCGGAAAGTCGCCAAGACCGATCCGGTAGCCGACGTATCCCGTGATGCCCCAAAACGGCGTGTACTGCCGCACTTCGGTGCCGACGGCGTAGGATCGGTAGCCGCCGACCGGATAGACGGCAGCCTTTGCTACGACCAGCGGATCGAATGCGCCGCGGTCGGCGAGCACCTCGGCCTCCGCGACGCCTTGCCCTTCCACCGCGGCACGCACGATCGGGTGGCGCTCGACGGCGGCAAGAAGCACCGCTTCGTAGGAAAGATCGTCTCCGCCATCGGCACGATGGGCCTGTTCCGCCGCGGGCGCCGGTGCCACGACCTCGGCGGGATTCGGTGAGATCACTCCCAGCAAGAGTGCGAACAATTGGCTCACGGCAAACGCATGTCCTTGACCTCCGGCGGTGCCGACAATGCCGGAGGAAAGTCGTTCAGTCGGCGCCACAACTCGAAGCCGACCGTCACTCGATCGAGCAGGACCCAACCCACCGTCTGCACCCCCTGCCGAAGATAGCGGCGGGAAGGCCAATCGTCCGGGTTTTCGGGCACCACGACGACGCGGAACCTTCCCTTGCCATCGTCCTGCTGATCCACGAACGCGACGACCCCCGGAAAGGTGCCCACGGCCACCGACGGCCATCCGACGAGTTGCACGGCCGGCCAACCCTCGAACTGCAACCGCACGTGGCGACCCGGGGTCACGAATGGAACGTCGTTGCCGTCCAGGAAGAGTTCGACGGCCATCCGTTCCGTATGGGGGACGAGTTCCGCCAGCACGGTCCCTTCCTTCACAATCTCGCCCGGCGTCCGGGCAAGGACTCGATGGACCCGGCCGTCGACGGGCGCCGTCACGACGAGATTGCTCGACTGGGCCAGCTTGGTTTCGAGGGCGGCGAGCTTCGCCTCGTACTCGGCGATGCGCGCCTCCGCCTTCGCCACCTCGCCGCGGGCGGCCTGCACCTGGACCTCCCGCTTGGCCTCGGCCTCCGCAAGCCGCGCCCGCGCCTGCGCGACCCGCCGCTCTGCGGCGGCGACCTTCGCCTGCGCCGTACGCAACTTCGCCTGCGCGGTCTCCACGGCCATGCGCGCCAACTCGAAATCCCGCTGGGATGCGAGTCCTTCGTCCCGAAGTACGGCGATGCGCTCGAAGTTGGGCTGGGCCGTCTCCACCTCGGCTTGCACCTGCTCCCGCTCCCGCTCAGCGGCATCGGCCAGGTGTCGGGCCCGGGCGAGTTCGGTCCGCGCCGCCTCGACGGCCGCATCCTGGCCGAGGGTCACGGCGGTGCGCCGCTGCTCGGCGACGGCATGGCGCAACCGCGCCGCCTCGAGCTGTCTCCGCGTCGAATCGACCTGTCGTTCCAGGCGGTCGACGAGATTCGGATCGTTGTCACGCAGCTCGAACATCACCTCACCGGCCCGAACGAGCTGGCCTTCGACGACGCGCACGGACGAAAGACGCGCCGCCACGGGAGCCTCCACCGTCTGGCTACGTTCGAGGGGAGCGAATGCGACGGTCCGCCCGCGTCCCATCACCGACTGCTGCCACGGAGCGAACACCATGGCAAGCACCGACAGCAACACGCCCCACCGCAACCCGGCCAGGAGTCGATACAACGTCGCGCGCCCGCCGGTGCCCGGGACCCGGCTCGCAGGAAGCCCTTCGTGACGCTCGCTGCTCATGCGGGCACCTCCGGTTCGACG
The DNA here is from genome assembly GCA_003696955.1 of Deltaproteobacteria bacterium. Taxonomy (GTDB): domain Bacteria; phylum Myxococcota_A; class Polyangia; order Nannocystales; family Nannocystaceae; genus J032. Next base: position 3,524 of record RFGU01000211.1, read on the forward strand.
CTTCCGTCGAGGCTCCACGTGGTGTCCACGTGCCGAAGGACCCGCGGGTCCCGGGACGCCACGACGACGCACCACGGCGCATCCGGGCGGCAAAGACGTTCGGCGATGGCCGCTCCGTGAGGTTCGTCGCGCAGCCCGTCGAGGACGCCGTCGAGCAGGACGATCCTCGGCCGGCGGACCCACACGCGAGCCAGGTGCAGCCGAATCCGCTGGCGGCGGGACAGCGGGCCGCCGCCGAGGTCGAGCGGGGCGTCGAGACCGCCCGGGATTTCCGCCACCACCCGTTCGAGTCCGACGGCCGCGAGGGCCGCCCACAGTTCGGCGTCGGCCGCCGAAGGCCCTCCGAACGTCAAGAGTTCCCGGAGGGTCCCCGGAAGCAACGAGTCGCCGGATACGAGCAACGCGTGTTCCCGCAACCACGCCGGGCAGGGTCCCGCTGCATTCGGCACGTACAGCCTGCCCCCCGCTGGCCGACGAACGCCCGCGAGGACCTCGAGCAGGGTGGACGTGCCCGCCCCTTCCGGTGCGTCGATACCGACGCGCGCCCTCGGACCGAGCACGAAGGTGCCTTCGAGACGGCGGCGCCACGTCCCTCGCACCAGCACCAAATCCTCGAAGACCACCTCGCCCGCCGCCCCGCCTTCGACCCTGGACTCGATTCGGACGGGAAGGTCCATCACCATGCCCAGCTTGGCCATCGAGGCCTGCACGTCGTAGACGGACTCGATGAGCTTGCCCGCCTTGGCGAAGGAGCGGGACAACCCACTGACCACCAGTTCTGCCGCAACGAGCTGGCCGAGGGAGAGTTCCCCTTGCATGACCAACCATCCACCACCGGCCAACAGCAACACCGTGGCGAGCACCCACAACACGACGATGCCGCTCATCTGCCGGAACACGACCCGGAAGTGTCGCTTGCGCGCGGAGATCCACCGATCGAGCTGCACGGCCATGCGCTCGAGCGCCCAGGCCGCCTCCCCTCGGCTGGCCGTCACGGGCGTCCGTCGCGCGACGGCGTCGATCCAGGCGATCACGTCGTACTTCGCCGTGGACTCCTCCCGCGCCGTGGCGGGACCGTCGCCCCCCAAGGCGACGACGCCCGTGAGCGCCCCGAGGAACGCCAGACTGTAGACCAACAAGAGCGGGTGATACATCGCGAGCAGCCCGACGCCCACGATCGCCTGAACCCCCAGATTGAGCCCGTCGACCAACAGGGTCGTGCCCACCTTCTGCAGCGACACCACGTCGAAGATGCGATGGAGGCGCTCCGAGAGATCGATGCCGTCCAGGTCGGGGCTCGCCCGAAACACCGCCCGTTGACCGGCATCCTCCACCACCCGCGCAAAAAGACGACGTTGAAGTAATTCGATGAGATACCACTCGGCAAGCTCGAGAATGCCCGCCACCACCATGACCACGAGCAGGAGCGCTCCGAGGATCACGAGGGGTTGCAGAAGCGTCGTCGCCGCGATGGCCGAGATGAACACCTGCACCGCGAGGGGCACGGCCAGGTACGCACCACCGAGCACCACGGCGAAGACCGCGAGGGTCGCCACGTCCCGGCGCTCGAAACGCAGATAGTCGGCGAGCCGACGCCACGGGGATCGCTGGGCCGGCTCCTTGGACGCCACACGCTCCAAGGGCAGCAATCGATCAAGCCGAACCGTCGGCCCCACGGCCCCACGAAACGCGCGGGCCGCCGCTGCCCATCCGAGGGTCCGCGCACCGCCTTCGCTGCACAGGACGGCGACGGACGTGGGCTCGGCGTGAGCACCGAGGACGAGGATGCCGTCGGACAGACAGGTGGCCAAGCAGGCGCCCGGCAATGGACGAGACAACAGCACGCCGCGTTCGACCTCGGTCGAGGTGCGCCCCACGGCGACCCATCCGGTCGCCTCCAGACCTGCGATGGCGTGCTCGAGCGCCTCCGCCGCCGGCATGGGCCGGGCCTCGACCCGTTGCGCCGCGCCTTCCGGCAGCCCGAGCACCCCCGCCACGGTCTCCGCCACGGTTCGCGGCGGTACCCGGGGGACCGTCGCGTCATTTTTGGCCGACGCACTTTTCATGTTTCAAAAAACATGATACACATTTCATACATCATGTCAACGGACGCATCGCCACCGGGCGCCGCATGGCACTTCCTCAGCAACCACGGGCACGTTCTCGTCTACGTCGCACAGCACCCCGACGCCCGCATACGGGAGATCGCCGACGCCGTCGGGGTCACCGAACGCACCGTGGCGCGGATCCTCGCCGAACTCGAGGCGGCTGGGATCGTCGACCGCGTCCGCGTGGGGCGACGTTGCCACTACCACGTGCGTCCCGACGCGCCCCTGCGGCACCCCCTCGAGTCGAGTCATACGGTCGGCGAACTCGTGACGGCCCTTGCCGACGGACCGGTCGCGTTCGGCAAGGCTCGCACGCGGCGCCGCCCAAGGAAGAAGCGTCACGGCCCCCGATCGTCGTGACGCCCGCGGCGCCGTGGCCGCCGGTTCCTACGGCGAGCCCGGCGCGGCGATCCGCTCGGCGACGACCGGCCCGAGGATGGGATCGCGGTCGACGAGCGCCGGGCCCGCGACGACGACGACCCGGGCTGCCGCCCGCGTGACGGCCATGTACATGCGCTGCATGTAGTTGCGGGCAGCCGAAGGATGATCGCCTTCGCAGAGTACGACGACGGGACGCTCGAGCCCTTCGAACCGAAGGAACGTATCCACGACGACCGCCTCGTGCCCCGAAGGAGCATCCGCCGGTACGGCGGGCACGTTCGCGACGGCGGGGCGGCCGACGATGGTGCTCGCGTCGCGGCCGACGAGACTCAAGACGGCCACGTGCCTCCGGTCGACCCCGGAGGCGTCGAGATCGTGGAGGACGTCGGCCAGGGCGCGCTCCGCGGACGCCTCGGTCGCCCGCCTCACGACGAGTCCGAAGGTCCCCTCGGCTTCGGCTGCCCGGGCCAGATCCGCGTCGGCGCGACGGTCCGCGTAAGCCCGAGCCAATGCGGCCAAGCTTTCGGGCGCGCGACGCTGTTTCGGCAGTGCGAAGCGGACGGCGCCGCGGGCGAGCCCTTCGGGCAGCGGTGGACGTTCCCAGAACGCCTGCGCCGGATCCAGGAAGGCCCACATGGGACGCTCGGGTCCCGCGATGCGCTCGAGCAGGGCCAGATCCCGCGCGCCGAAACACTGCACCTCGTCGACGAAGAGCACGTCCGCCCCCACGGCCTCCCGACAGGCCCTTTCGACGGCCGCGTCGAGCAGCGCCATCCAACCGGCGTGATCGGCCGGCGGCGGGCCACCGCCCGCGATCTCGTGCGCAAGGCGACGCAACGTCGTTGCACGAATCTCGAGCCCATGGGATCGCAGGGGCGCGAACGAAGCGTCGAGCCAGTGCGCCAGGGGATCGGTGAAACACAGGAACAACACGCGCTTGCCCGACCACGCCACTTCCTCGGCATAGAGCCGCGCCACGGTCGTCTTGCCCGTGCCCGCCGCCCCCTCCACCAAGACTCGCGGGTTGGCCGAAAGCCCACGCAGCACGGCGAGCTGCGCCTCGTTCAGGCGCGCACGAGCCTCCTCGAGCCGGTCGATGCGTCGCAGGGGTTCGATCTTCGGCTCGAAGTCGCGGCCCCAGAGATCCGAAACCACGTCGATCCAGGACGGGGAAGGTGGCGCATTCCCCGGTACGAGCCGCGCCGCGAAGGCCCGTCGAAGCGCCGGAATGGGATCTTCGAGATCGGCGGCGAGCAGGACCGCATCCCGTAGGTCCGCGTTGGTCGGCCGAACGTCTCCATCCGTGTCCGGAAAACAGGCGGCCACCGCGAAGGGCACCTCGATCCTCCGCCCCATCTCGCGGTCGACCGCGGCGCACAGCAAACGCGCCGCACGGTATGCCTGGTCGAGGGGCGGACGTTCCATCGGCCGACCGCTCCCGTAGTACCAGCGGCCGTCGGATTGGGTCACGCGGCCCGACTTCACCTCCACGACCAGAAAGCCCATGCGCGGGTCGGCGATCACGAAGTCCGCCTCCGCGTCGCGCCGTCCCTCGAGCAGCCGCAGCCCGTGCCAGGCCGTCCAATCGTCGGGCAGGTTGCGCGCGAGCGCCTCGTAGACCTTGCGCTCGGCCTCCCACCCCGCCCGTGCCGCCGCGTCGTC
>RFGU01000212.1 GCA_003696955.1 Deltaproteobacteria bacterium
CCACGGGCTTGCCCTCCACGTACTTGCGGGCGCAGGCGTCCTTGAGCTTGGCGACGCCTTCTTCGGCCATGTCGTAGAGGGGGTCGGGGGCGTTCTCGAGGGCGTGGGCCAGGCACGAGGCGCCTTCGAGGGAGCCCTTGAGGCAGATCCCGCGTACCTTGCCCAGGTTCTTGCTCTTGTGCTCGAACCAAAGCGTCACAGCCTCGACGTCCCGGTTGTTGCGCATGAAGTTCTCGTAGGCGCGCACCACTTTCTCACACGCCTCCTTCTTGTCCTTGGGCATGTCGGCCGGCAGCGTGGCCGCCTTGTCGATGGCCTCGACGAGGGCCCTTTCCTTGGCTTCCTTCTCGGCCTTCTTCTTGGCGAGTTCGGCGAGGCGTTTGGCCTCGAGTTCCTCGGCCACCTTGCGCTCCTTGCTCTCGAAGTCGAAGGCCTTGGCGATGGACGCCTCGTCGGCCGTCTTGTCGCCGCAGGCGACCGTTGCGACGAGAAGGCCCGCAAGGCCGATGCGGGGGACGAGCGTGGACGTGGTCATGGTGCTGCCTCCGGATCGTTCAGTCGGACAACACGCCGAGCTTCCTGCCGACGGAGACGAATGCATCGACGGCGCGATCGATCTCGTCGGTGGTGTGCGCGGCGGAGATTTGGACGCGGATCCGTGCCTGCCCCTTGGGCACCACCGGATAGCTGAATCCGATGACGTAGATCCCTTCGTCGAGGAGCATGCGGGCGAAGTCGACGGCGAGCTTCGCGTCTCCGAGCATGATGGGAACGATGGGGTGGGTGCCGGGGCGGATGTCGAAGCCGGCCTCGGTCATCTTTCGGCGGAAGCGCTCGGTGTTCGACTCGAGCCGATCCCGCAACTCGGTGGACTCGCTCAGCAGGTCGAGGACGGCCAGGCTGCCCGCGACGATGGGCGGTGCCAGCGTGTTGCTGAACAGGTAGGGCCGCGAGCGGTTGCGCAGCATGGCCACGATCTCCTTGCGGGCGCTCGTAAAGCCCCCCGAAGCCCCCCCGAGCGCCTTGCCCAGGGTCGAGGTGACGATGTCCACCCGGTCGGTGACGCCGCAGTGTTCCGGGGTGCCGCGGCCGGTCTTGCCCACGAAGCCGGTGGCGTGGCTGTCGTCCACCATGACCATGGCGCCGTACTTTTCGGCCAGATCGCAGATGAGATCGAGGCGGGCGATGTCCCCGTCCATGCTGAAGACGCCGTCGGTGGCGATCATCCGCAGGCGCTTGCCCTGCGTGGCCTTCAGCTTGGCCTCGAGGTCGTCCATGTCGTCGTGTTTGAAGCGGTGCCGTTCGGCCTTGCACAAACGGATCCCGTCGATGATCGACGCATGGTTGAGTTCGTCGGAGATCACCGCGTCCTCGGGGCCGAGCAGCGTCTCGAAGAGTCCGCCGTTGGCGTCGAAGCACGAGCTGTAGAGGATCGTGTCCTCCGTGCCGAGGAATTCGCTGATCTTGGCCTCGAGTTCCTTGTGCAGGTCCTGGGTGCCGCAGATGAAGCGTACGGACGAAAGGCCGTAGCCCCGCTCGTCGAGGGCGCGATGGGCCGCCTCGATGACCTTGGGGTGACTCGAAAGGCCCAGATAGTTGTTGGCGCAGAAGTTCAGGACCTCCCGACCGCCGACGGAGATCCGGTCCCCCTGGGGCGATTCGATGATGCGCTCGTCCTTGTAGAGCCCGGCGGCGCGGATCTCGTCGAGGATGGATTGGTAGATGGGGCGTGCTTGATCGAACATGGTGCGCTCCTAGGGTGCGGCGACGTCGGCCGCGGCAGGTTCGTTCGTGGCGGCGACGAGAGCACGGATCTTGGGAACGAGGTCCCGGGTCATCCCGTCGAGGTCGAAGGCCGGGGCGAAGCCCCAGTCGCGGCGGGCCGCGGTGTCGTCGAGCACGCGCGGCCACGAGTCGAGGATCGCCTGCCGCTGCGGATCGGGGGCGAAGTCGATGCGCACGTCGGGCAGGAGCCGCCGGACGCTGGCCGCGATCTCGTCGGCCCGCGGACTGAAGGCCGCGATGTTGTAGACGTTGCGGGTAAGCCGCTCCTTGGGCGCGAGGGCCAGGTCGACGAGTCCGCGGATCGCATCGGGCATGTACATCAGGGGGATCTTCGTGTCCGGGCGGCAGAAGGCGGTGTAGTGCCCGACCCGAATGCCGTCGTAGTACATGAACAGGGCGTAGTCGCTCGTGCCGCCGCCGGGCAGGGATGCGCTGATGAGCCCGGGAAACCGCACCCCGCGAAAGTCCAGCCCGTAGCGACGGTCGTAGTAGGCGCCGAGCAGTTCGCCCGCCACCTTGGTGACGCCGTACATGGTGGTCGGGTGCAGCGGGACGTCGTCACCGACGACCTCGGGCAGGCCCGGTCCGAAGACGGCGATGGTGCTCGTGAAGACGACCTGCTCGACCCCGTGGCGCCGGGCGGCCTCGAGCACGTTGTACGTGCCCGTCTGATTCACCGTGTACGTACGTTGGGGGTTCGCCTCGCCGCGAGCGCTCAAGATCGCCGCGAGGTGGAAGATCCGCCGCGGGCGCACCTTGGCGACGAACGCTTCCACGGCCTCGGCGTCCGTCACGTCCACGGCATGCCACGGCACGTGCCCGAGGTCCGCTGCGGGCGGCTCGGGCCGAAGATCGCAGGCGACGACCGGGATGCCGCGGCCGACGAGGTGCCGAAGCAGATCTTGGCCGACCTGGCCGGCCGCGCCGGTGACGAGTGTGGGGGCGTTGGCATCCACCGGGGGCATGATGCGCGATCGCCCGCGGCCCCGTAAACCGTCCGCCCGGCGTCCGGTCCGCCACTGGCGCACCATGCGCCGATGGCCCACGGGTCCGGCCGAAAGCCGTGGGGAAACGCCGTTTCGGAGCGGGTCGAACCGCTTCCCGACCTACGTCTCCGGCACGATGTCCACCTCGGGCTCGCGTTCGCGGAACGCGTTCAAGCGTGGGTCCTGGTAGCGGCGGTAGTCGATGGGCCAGGGGGTCACCGTGGTGACGCCCTCTGTGCGCAGGATCGAAAGCGCCATGGGGCGCACGTCTCGATAGCTGCTGTCCCGCGGCAGATCCTCGTTGGCCACGCCGCCGGCGGAGAAGACCGTCAGCAGGCGCGCATCGTCCTTGGGGTAGTGGTCGGCGAAGCCCCGGTTGACCTTCTCGTGCCCGCGCACCAGCAGGCTGCATCCGATCCGGCCCATGAAGTTGCGAAACTGCAGGCGCCCGAAGGAGAAGCGGGCGCTGGCCGCCTGGAGGTCGTCGGGGATCCGGTCGGCCCGGGACGGGTCGCTCCAGAGCATCTGGAAGCGGATGTCGGGATCGTTCAGGCTGGACAGATCCTTCCAGCGCTCGGCGAGGGTCGCGTCCCGCGGGATGCCGGCGTGGACGAACAACCCGCGACCGAACAGGAGGCTGTTCGGCATGCGTTCGAAGAACCGCAGGTAGCGCCGGAAGACGTCCTCGGGCACCAGGGAACTGAGGGAGTTGATCGCCTCGGCCGGGCGCACCCCGCCGTAGACGCGGCCTTCGTACTCGATGTAGTACTCGTGGTTGCCCCGCAGGACGAAGACGTGCTCGGGGGCCGCGAGGAAGAGCTGCAGCACGGCCCGCAAGACCCCGTTGTAGCTGAAGCGTCCGCGATCGATGTAGTCCCCGAGCAGGACGAGGGCGGGAAAGGGCGTGGTCTCGGGCGCCGCCTTGTAGGCCCGCACTTTGTCCATGAACCCCGATTGGAGCACGGCCGCCTTGAGATTGCTGTAGCAACCGTGCAGATCGCCGAGCACCGTCAGGTCGGCGTCCTCGTCCGAAGGCGGCACCACGTGTACGTGTCCGTCGAGGAACGGCGCCTCCCCTTCGAGGTCGTCGACCGTCTCCTTGCCGACGAGCCGGCCCTCGCCACGGGCCCGCATGGCGTCCCACTGGGCCTCGGCCTTGTCGAGGACGGCCAGGTCGGCCTCGATCTGTTTGCGGATCAGCGCGGGATCCCGCGAGTAGTGGTGTTCGGTCGTGCGGAAGAACGGATGATTCTCGGTCGTGGGGGCAAGCTGGGCGGGTTCCGTGATCTCCACGCGGTCCCCGACGAGTTCGACGTCCTCGATGAGGATCTCCTGATCGAGCAGTCCAGCAAGCTCGTTGCGAAACTCGATCTCCGCCGGGTGGACGACCCCGTCGGCATGGATGAAGCCGTCGACCACCTCCATCAACGCCGCGCGCGCGTCCTCGTCGAGTTCCGACAGCATCTCGAAACAGCGCAGCTTGAGCTTGCCGATCACGAAGTCCTTCGGGTCCTCGCCGTCTGCGACGGCTTCGTCGAAGAGCTCGCGCACCTCGCGGTCGATCTCGCGGAACACCTCGACGTAGTGCTCGTGCTGGCGCTCGATCTCCTCGAAGCGCACCTCCGGCGCGAGCGGGCCCCGTGCGTCCACCCGTTCGGTCACGATCCCCCGCAGGAACTTGCGGACGAAGGCCTTCTCGGTGAGGTCGAACTCGGAGTCGATGTATCCGAGGGCGGTCAGGTAGAAGATGACGGCTTCGATCTGCCGTTCGGCCACATTGGGATCTGGGCTAAGTTGCATCGCGGGGCTCCTCGAACCGCGCGCCACCTCGGGGCGGACCGCGGGGTTCGCGGGCCATCGTAGCGCGGGCAACCGCGGTGCGCAGTTCGCGAAAGGCCCCGGGGCCGGCGCGACCAGTGTTGCCGCGCGGGGAGGATTCGGTAGGCTCCCCTGACGTAGCGATGCGGTGCCACGTCTACATGCTGCCCGCCGAGGTCTACCGGGACCTCGAGGTGCAGATCCTCGACGGCCTCGACGGTCCCCGTGAGCGCCTCGTCTACCTCGTCGAAGAGCACGATCTGGACGTGGAGTTGCTCAGCGGGGAGTGGCGGTTGCTCTTTCGTGCCACCAGCGCGCTGCTGCACCAGATCTGGGAGCCCGCGCGCGCCCGTGCGCGCATGACGGTCGCCCCGGAGGAGGTGCCGAACTTCGTGGAGGTGTTGCGCCGGCCCGAACTCGTCGAGGCCTGGGAACCCGTGCGGTTCGGCCTGGCCGAGCTGGCCGACGCCCTGCCCGACCACGGGGATCTGGCGGGGCTCGTCTTCGTGGAGGAGTCGGAGGACTGGCTGTGGCAGGAGCGCGCCTTCGAGATCTTCGCCCTGCGGCGGGACGTCTTTCGCCTGCTCGAACCCTTCGTCCGGGAACTCGTCGAGGCCCGCAACTTCGCCGCCCTCGCGCGCCTTGCGGGCGATCACGCCGAAGGTGCCATCGAGTTCGACCGCGAGCGCTGGCGGCAACTCTTGGACGCTGCCGAGGAGCGTACGCCCGAGCTTCTGCCGATGATCCGGGGGCTGGTCGCGGACCCCGACGACTACACGTTGGTGCGCGAGGCCCTCACCCTCGTCGCGCCGGCCGAGATGCAGCCGAGCCTCGAGGCATGGCTGCGCGTACACGCGGACGCCGACGACTACGCCCTGGTGTTTCGCGATCTCGACCGCGAAGAAGAGCAGTTCGCGGACGAGTCGGGGATGGCCAAGGCCGGCGTGCTCGGGTGAGGCCGCGCCCTAGGCGGGGCCGAGGCTCGGCTGCGGATCGATGGCGACGAACCGTCCGCGGTCGTCGCGTCCCACCTTGCAGGCCGCCACGGTCGGGTCGTGGGTAAAGAACAATCGCCCGCCCTCGATCTCCATGTCGTGCAGGAGGGCGCGCTTTTCGTCGATGAGTCGCTCGGGGTAGCGGTCGTAGCCCATGGTGATGGGGACGTGGATCCACGGGACCCCGGGGATGAGGTCGGCCGCGAAGACCAGGGGACCTTCGGGCGTTTCGATGCGCGCAAGGAGCATCCCCGGCGTATGGCCGTGGGAGACCCGGAAGCGATAGGCGGGCCCCAGGGTGCGGCTGCGCTCGCCTTCGACGCACTCGAGGCGGCCCGTGGCCTCGAGCAGCGCCGGAAGCTCCGGGATGAAGGAAGCCCGATCCCGCGGGTGGGGAGCCTTGGCGCGGGCCAGCGCCTCGGCGCCCACCACGTAGGCGGCGTTGGGAAACACCAGGCGCGGTGCGGCGCCCTCGGCGTAGGCCGCGAGCAGACCACCGGCGTGGTCGAAGTGCAGGTGGGACAGGACCACGACGTCGACGTCCTCGGGGGCGATGCCGAGGGCGCGTAGCCGGTCGAGCAGGACGTGCCCTTCGCCCGTGACGCCGTACCGCTCCCGGAGTTTCGGCGGGAAGAAGGCCCCGATCCCCGCCTCGAAGAGGATCGTGCGGCCCGAGTCCTCGCGCACGAGCAGGCTGCGGCAGGCCAGATCGATGCGCCCGAGTTCGTCCGGTGGACACCACTTGGACCAAAGGGCGCGCGGACAGTTGCCGAACATGGCACCGCCGTCGAGCTTCTGGCCGTTGCCTTCGAGGGAGACGAGATCCATGGCGCCAACCCATAGCAATCCCCCGGTCCGCGGGCAAAGGGGGAGCGCCGTGGCCCCAAGGCGCCTTCAGGCGACGTGCCGGGGCGAACTCGACGAGGTGGCCTCGAATGTCCCCCCCTCGCCCGCGAGCAGGCGCGGATCGAAGGCCATGTCGGCGTCCGTGGCGACGACGATGGCCAGGGCCGTCGCGGAGGCAAGGGCGATCCGCATGCGGGTGGCGTACCGCGGCGTGCCGCGGGCCAGGTCGTGGAGCACCACCACCGAGCGCATGGATCCCTTGTGGCGAAGGACCGTGTCGGTCACGAGGTGGCGGTGGGCGTCGGGGGCGTCCGCGGCACGGACCTCGACCCCGGCCCGCGGGGCCGCGAACGGCGTCGCACGGTACCGACCGGCCACGGACAGCACGGCGACGTGGTGGCCGCCGATGCCGGCGTCGACCAGGCCCGCGACGATCCTCGCGAGTGTCGGGCGCGGATCCTTCGCGTCGACGATGCGCAGCCACAATCCATCCCCCGTGGTGACGGGGATCGCGGCAGCGTCGTCGGCGTAGGCCGCAAGGGCATTGCGGAGTCCCGACGGGAGTGCGCGGGACGCCGGAAGGTCGAGGTGTGCGGCACCGCGAAACAGGTCCGGGGGCAGGGGACGGTCCGACCAAAAGGCCTGGGCCGGATCCCAGAACGCCCAAAGCTCCGCATCCTGCGCGAGCCGGCGGACGAGGGCCCAGTCGGCCGCGTCGAAGTCCTCGGCCCCGTCGACCACGAGCAGGTCGAGGCGGCGGGCCGGCGCCGACAGGAGGTTCGCAGCCCGCAGGCGCGCGAACTCGGCAGCGGTGGCCAGCCGCGGGTCTGCCGCGAGGTGGGCCACGAGACGGCGCACCGGCCAGGCACGCACGTCCGCGCCGTGCCGGCGGGCGGTGGCGAAACGGCGATCCACCTCGGCCGCCGCCGCATCCGAAAGGCAGAGGTACCGCACGCGGGCGCCCTGGTGTGCGCGGCGTCGGCAGAGTTCGCGGGCCACGAGGGTCCGCGGCGCCGCCGGTACCGACCGGACGAGGACCCGCCGCTCGCGGGGCGCCGCATCGAGGAGAGCAAGGGCCCGCGCATCCCCGGCCAACCGTCGCGCCGCGACGGCGGCGATCCTGTGGGCGAGCGGGCGCATTTCCATGGCATGTCGAGGGTAGTCGGTCGCCGCGCTCCGAGCCGGAGCGTCGCGGCCGGCAGGGCGCCCGAAGCGCGCAGTTGCCGATGCGGCCGGCCGTGGCCTAACGTCGCGCCGCGTGGCCTGCCGCGTCGCATACGGGCTCGACGAGGCCGGACGGGGGCCGGTGATCGGCCCCATGGCCCTCGCCATCGTCGGTTTGTCACGCCGCGCCGCGCACGCGCTCACCGACCGTGGCCTCGCCGACAGCAAGGTCTTCGGCAGCACCCCGGCCGGACGGCGCGCCCGGGCCGAGCTGGCCGAGGCGATCTTCCGCGGCGCGGCCTTCGTGCGCTGCGTGCTCGTACCGGCCTTCGTCGTGGACGCCTACACGGCACGTCACCGTCTCGACGACCTCGAACGGGAGGTGGCCTGCGAACTCATCGATGCCGCCCGGCGCGAACGCCCGGGGCCGGTGGTGTGCGACGGCCGGCGGATCTTCGGCCCGCTTCGAGGACGCTGGACCGACGTGGATGCGCGGGACCGGGCCGACGCCGACGAGCCCGCCGTGGCCGCCGCATCCATCGTGGCCAAGCACGCCCGCGACGAGGCCCTCGACGCCGTGCTCGAACCACACCAGGAGGCGTTCGGTCCCATCCGCGGCGGTGGCTACGCCAACGCGGCGACGCGGCGCTTCTTGCTGCGCTACCTCGAGGCGCGGGGCACGCTGCCGCCCCACGTGCGCCACACCTTCCTACGGGGCGGGTTCCTCGGCACGGCGGCGCAACAGACGCTTCCCTACGGCCCGCAGGGATAGGCGCGCGAAGGTGCCCGCGGTGGCTGCGAAGGTACGCAGATCCAACGTGCTCGAGAGCGTATCGGCCAGGCCGAAGGGCAGCATGGAGGCGATGGAGCCCCGGGCGTACTCGAGGGCCCAACAGGCGTCGGGAAAACGATAGCCGCCGGCTTCCCCCCGCGGCAGGTGATGCAGATCCCCGGGTCGGAACACCCGGCGGGTGAGTTCGCCGGGCACGTAGGCCCACTGCTCGCCTTCGAGAATCATGAAGTAGTCGTCGGCCCGGAACCGCCCCGTGTGTCCCTCCGTCCCGATGGGGGAGCCGAAGAGGATGAGGTACTCCCACGGTGAGGCGTGGAGCACCTTGAGGGCCCCCATGGCGCCGCCGGCGTTGTTCAGGATCCAGGGCTCGCCCGTGGCGACGTGACCGGGGTAGCGCCTTGCCACGGCGCGGACGACGGCCTCCATGCGGTCGGGGAACGGCACGTCGAGGTGGTCGCGGACGATGCCGTGCAGGACCTGGGGATCGAACACGGGATCCACGGGCGGTCTCCTCACGGGATCTCCCGGCTCGGATCGACCCGGCGGCTTGCGAAGAGCAGGTTCTGGAACACGTTGTCCTCGCGCCAGACGTCGCCGGCCAGCATGGTGACGAGGCCCCGGCGCATGAGGGGGTCGGGGTCCTCGGAGAAGAAGAGGTTCTCGAAGATGGCCGTGTGGTAGAAGCGATGGATGAGCAGATAGAAGGCGCGGTAGCCGAGCTTCATGCGGGCGGCGTGGTCGGCCAGCAGATCGGGGTCCGCCTCGTCGCCGCGGGCGAGCGCCGCACCCACCGCTTCGGCGGCGGACGTGGCCCCGAGCAGCGCCAACGTCACGCCCGACGAGAACACGGGATCGAGGAAACAGGCGGCATCGCCGATGCAGCCGAACCGTGCCCCGTGGGGCTCGGTGTTCACGTAGCTGTAGTCCCCGACGAGGGTGGGCTCGGTCGCAGTCGCGCCGCGCGTCCACCGGCGGAGGAGATCCGATGTCGCCACGGCATCGCGGACGTCCTGCTCGGAGATCCGGCCCTCGGCCGCGACCACGCCCACGGAAAGACGCCGCCCGCGCAGTGGAATGGCCCAGATCCACCCGAAGGGCGTCCGCAGGATCTGGATGTTGCCGTGGGGTTCGATCTCGTCGAGGGCGGCGTCGGGGATCTCGGAGAAGTGCAGGAAGGCGGCGGCGCGCCCGAACCCGTGGATGCGCCGTAGAGTTCTGCGCCTTCGGGCGAGCAGAGCGTTCTGACCGGTGGCGTCCAACAGATAACGGCCACGCACGTCGCCTGCGTCGGTCCGTACCGACACGCCGTCGTCGTCGACGTGGACGTCGGTCACCTTGGCGCCGAACGTCACCCGCGCCCCGGCCCGGATGGCCCGGTCGGCGAGGATCCCGTCGAAGAGGGCCCGCTCCACCTGGTAGGCGTGGTCCGGGGTGCCGGGCAGGGTGTCGTGGAACCAGTAGGTCTGCTCCTGCCCCGTGGACTCGTCGAGGAAACGGGCGCCCGCCTTGTACTGGTGCTCGTCCGGGTCCAGCCGGACGCCGATTCGGTCGAGGGCCGAGAGTGTCGCGGGCAGGAGGGACTCGCCGATGTGGAAGCGCGGGAAGCGTTCGCGCTCCACCACGCAAACATCGATGCCGCGTTCGGCGAGCACCGTGGCGGCCGCCGATCCGGCGGGACCGGCCCCGATGACGATCACGTCCGTCGTGGTCATGGCTCGAACCTACGAAAGACGAGGGAGGTGTTGATCCCGCCGAAGGCGAAGTTGTTGTTCATGACGATGCGCGGCTGCGCCGGTCGGACCTCGGTGACGTAGTCGAGGGGCGCACAACGCTCGTCGACGTGGACGAGGTTGCGCGTGGGGGGCAAGAACCCGTGGTGCATGGTCAGGATCGAGATCACCGACTCGATGGCGCCGCAGGCACCCAAGGTGTGCCCCATGTAGCTCTTGGTCGAGGAGATCGGGATCCGTTCACCGAAGACCGCGTGGGTGGCCCGGGTCTCGGCGACGTCCCCGAGTTCGGTCGCCGTGCCGTGGCCGTTGACGTAGTCGACGTCCCCCGGCGCGATCCCGGCGTCCTCGAGGGCCAGGTGCATGGCCCCCGCCATGCCCGCCTCCGACGGCGCCGTGGCGTGGACGCCGTCGCAGTTCGTCCCGTAGCCCACCACCTCGGCCAGGATCCGGGCCCCGCGGGCCTCGGCGCGTTCGAGGGGTTCGAGCACGAGCGTGGCCGCCCCTTCGCCCACCACCAGGCCGTCGCGACCCCGGTCGTAGGGGCGAGGACTGCGGGTCGGGTCGTCGTTGTAGGCGGTGGACGTGGCGAACATGACGTCGAAGACGCCCGCGTGGATCGGGTGGAGTTCCTCGCCGCCGCCACAGAGCATCACGTCGCAAAGCCCCGCGCGCACGGCCTCGTAGCCGTAGCCGATGCCCTGGCTACCGCTCGTGCAGGCCGAACAGGTGGTGTAGATCCGGCCGTGGATCCCGTAGGCGATGCCCAGGTTGGCCGCCACGGTATGGCTCATGAATTTGAAGTAGGCCGAAGACGGCATGCCCGCGAAGGTCTTGTCGCGGAACACCCGCCCCATGGTCGCCTCCATGGCTTCGGACGACCCGTGGGTCGAGCCGTAGGAGACGCCCGTGCGCTCCTTGGGCAGGTCGTCCGGGGCGATGCCGGCATCCGCGAGGGCTCGGTCGGTGGCATAGAGGGCAAGTCGCGCGACCCGCCCCATGGTGCGCACGCGCTTGCGGGGAAACCTGAGGTCCGCATCCGTGACCGGCGCGCCGAGGCGGGTCTTGAGCCCCTCGTACTCGGCCCACGCGGGCATGGTCGCAACGCCCGTCCGCTCGGCGCGCAGGGACGCGACGACCGCCTCGGGGGTCGAGCCGATGGGGGATGCGATGCCGATCCCCGTGACCACGACCCGGCGTCTCATGGCGCCATGCCTCCGTCGATGCCGATGGTCTGGCCGGTGATGTACGCGGCGTCGTCGGAGGCGAGGAAGGCCACGAGCTTGGCGACCTCCTCGGGCTTGCCGACCCGCCGCATGGGCACGAGGGCAAGGGCCTGGTCGAGGGGCACGTCGGCGATCATGTCCGTCTCGACGAGACCGGGGGCGACGGCGTTGACCGTCACGCCGCGGCGAGCCACCTCCCGCGCAAGGGATCGGCAGGCGCCGAGCAAGCCCGCCTTGGCCGCTGCGTAGGCCACCTGCCCGCGGTTGCCGAGGATCGCCGAGACGGACGAGATCGCCACGATGCGTCCCCACCGGGCGCGGACCATGGGCATCACGAGGGGTTGGACCACGTTGTAGAAGCCGGCCAGGCTCGTGGCGAGGACCCGATCCCAGTCCTCCGGGGCCAGGGCGGGAAAGGGCGCGTCCCGGGCGATGCCCGCGTTGTGCACGACGATCTGGAACGGCCGCGGGTCCTCGGCCGCAAGACGCTCGAGGGCGGCGCGGGCCTGGTCGCGGTCGGCCACGTCGAAACCGACGCAAGTGGCCGTACCGCCCTCGGCCCGGATCCGTTCCACGAGTTCCTCGGCGGCCGACGCCGACGATCGATAGTTGACGACGACGTCGTGGCCGCGGGCCGCAAGTTCGCGGGCGATGGCCGCACCGATCCCGCGGCTTGCGCCCGTGACCAGGGCGCGACGAGTTGGAGGATCGTTCGAAGCCTTGGTGTTCATGGTGTCTCGTTCGATGCTCCGGGGGGCAGGTCGGCCGGGTCCGGGGGCAGGCGCAGGATCGACACGTCGCCTTCGGCAAGGCACGTCCCGTTCCTCAGCACCTGGCCGCGGAACTTCCACAGCTCGGCTTCGCCCCAGACGTGTTCCACCGCGACCACGAGGGTGTCGCCCACCGCGAAGTGCTCGGCGTGAAGATCGAGGTTCGGAACGCCCACGACGAACCCTCCCGTCACGCGCGCGCCCACGTACCGGGCCTGGGTGCCGAGCATGACCCCGATGGTCTGCGCGATGTACTCGAGGGCCACGGCGGCCGGAACCTTGCCGCCGCTTACGAACATGCTGTCGGATCGCAGCGTGAGCCGTGCACGCGCCGTCGTGGCTCCGACCTGCTCGATCTCGTCGAGCAGGACCATGGGCGGCGCGTGGGGCAGCACCTCCTCGACCGGCGGGTAGGGCGGGGGAACGTCGACGAACGGCTGCATGGTCTTCAGTCGAAGATGAGGCGAGCGAAATACGTGGTGTCCCGCGCATCGACGGCGAACGGGTCGCGGGCCGAAAGGGGGCAGGCGGCCGGAGCGGCGCGACGTGCCGCTCCGGCGAGATCGTAGGCCGCCGTGGCGGCGCACTCGGGCAGGGCTCCTTCGGCGGGGCCTTCGACGATCTCGAGTCGCGACGATTCGCCGGCCGGAGCCGCCGCGAGCAGGAAGGCGGCGGCGGTGACCTCGGCGGGCCCCCGCCGCGGCAAGGGCGGCGGCACCGGCTCGTCCGCGACGACCACGAGCACCTCTCCCCTCCCCGCCGAAAGGCGGGCGGCGGCCTCGAGGAAGGCCATGGCGCACGTGTCGGCCCCCGCCGCCACCGTGGTGTGGCCGGCTCGGTTGCCGCAGGCGATGCTCACGTAGCCGATGGGCGTGTTGTGGACGCTGTTGTGGAAGCGCGTGGGAGAGACCTCACCGTCGGGCGAAAGCGCCGCGTGCAAGAGGTCCACCGTGACCGCGATCTCCCCGTGTTCGCTCCCATGGACCACGGGCACGTGGGCGAGGTCGGCCCCGAACCGCTCGCCGATCTCCCCGACGACCTGCGCCACGGCCCGGGTCAGCGGGCTCGTGCGCCGCCGCAACATGGGCGGCAGGATCGCGGGACGCAGCCCCTTGGCGTCCCCGCGAAACGCGGCCGCACCGCGGACGAAGATCGTGGATCTCACGGCACCCTCCCGAGGATCACCGATACGTTGCTGCCGCCGAAGGCGAAGGAGTTGCTGATCGCGACGGGCCGTTCGAGCACCGTTTCGCCGCGGGTCACGGCGCACGGGATCGAAGGATCGAGGGGATCGGCGCCGAGGCTTGCGGGCACGCGCCCGGCGTCCAAGCAACACAGGGCGATCACCGCTTCGAGGGCCCCGGCGGCGCCGAGGGTGTGCCCCGTCCAACCCTTCGTCGAGAGGACGGGCACGTCCGGACCGAGCACCTCGCAGATCGCCGCGGACTCGGCCGCATCGTTCTGGATCGTGGCCGTGCCGTGGGCGTTGACGTGGCCCACCGCCTCCGGGCCGAGGCCCGCGTCCTCGAGGGCGGCGCGCATCGCCGCGGCGGCGCCGTGACCTTCGGGATCCGGGGCGCTCATGTGGTGGGCGTCGGAGGACTCACCGCAGCCGAGGAGCGCCCAGGGGGCGTCGGCCTTCGGATCGAGCACCAGGAAGGCGGCGGCCTCGCCGAGGTTGATCCCACCGCGATCGGCCGCAAACGGCCGGCAGGGTGCCTCGTCGAGCACCCCGAGGGCGGAAAACCCCCGCACCGTCAGGACGCACAACGAGTCCACGCCGCCGGCCACGGCCGCGTCGGCGAGCCCCGCGTCCACGAGACGCTTGGCCGTCGCCAGTGCCTTGCCGCTCGACGAGCAGGCCGTGGAGACCACCATGGCGGGGCCTCGCACGCCGAGAAGTCGGCGCAACACCTCGACGGTGGCCCCCATGGCGTGCATCCGGTCGTAGTCGAACCATGGGGGCAACGGACCGTCCGGGCCCGCCTCGCCGAGGGCGCGCTCCGTCGCACGGACGCCGCCGGTGCTCGAACCGACCACCAGCGCGACGCGGTCGGCACCGTGTCGTCGGATCGCGGCTCGGACGGCAGTCTGCAGGGATTCCGCGGCCGCGACGGCGAGCCGCGCCTGCCGGCAGTCGAACGCGGCGAGGGCCCCCCGCAAGGGCGCAAGGACGTCGCCCGAAACCACGCCGCAGACCGTGCGCTCCGGGACGTCGAAGGGGGGCGGCGACAGGTGCCGCTTTCCTTCGAAGAGCGCGGCGTGCATCGCCGCCTGCGTGGCCCCCAAGGCGCTCACGGCGCTACGGGCCGCTACGGGCAGGAACCCCATGGGGTCGGGACGATAGCAGAGCGCCCCGTTCGTTGCCGCGGGGTCGAGGCCCCTCGCCGTTTGCGGAGGGCGCGGACGTTGCGGGCTTTCGGCCCGCGAGCCAGCGCACGTCGAGGGTCGTGATCTCGAGGCGGTAGCCGTAGGGCGGGGCCTCGATCCGCACGGTGGTGGGCAGGGTTCCCGGCTCGAAGGGCGGCGAGAAGCGGATCCGGGCGAGGAGGTGGCCGCGTGCGTCCGTGAAGCGGCGTTCGACCACGGCGTCGCCGACGAGCTGCTCGTCGATGCGAAAGGCGGGGCCGAGGGCGTATCGCCGGTCGGGTCCGTCCGCCTTCCCGCCTTTCGCCGAGTAGAAAAGCGCCCGGTGCACGTCGAAGAGGATCCGCTCGGGGGGAAACGGAAGGTCCAGGTCGACGAAACGTTCGAACCGCACCTCGGTGCCCCGCTGTTCGAGCAAGAATCCCTTGGTCCCGAAGGGGGTGAGCCCGATCATGCGCAAGGTGCCGTCCGCGAGCTGGAGCACCGCGTCGAACGTGTGCACACCCCGCGGGTGACGGGCCGTGACCCGTTGCCGCGCCATGAAGTCCGCGACCGGCAGGGTGCGGCTGTCGAGGAGAACGACCGGATCCTCCACGGCGGCGGCGTCCGGCGGCGGGGCCGTCCTCGGGCGGGTGCACCCCGTGGTCGCGAGGCTGGACAGGAGGGCGAGGCGGACGAGCAGGCGGCGCATCACGGCGTCGGATCGAGAAGGACCAGGGTGGTGGGGGCGAAGACGAAGGCGAGCAGCACGCCCAGGCCCGTGGTCGCGCCGATGGCCGCGAGGGCCGGTTGCGCCGAAAGCCCCAACAATCCAAAGGAGAGCACGGTGGACGCGCAGGCGATGGCGATGCCCACGAGGGCCCGGCCGGCGCCTTCGCCCCGACGGGCCTCGGCCAGGAACACGCCGTAGTCGACGCCCATGCTGAGTACGAGCAGGCACGAGACCAGGTGCAGCATGGTCAGGGACGTACCCGCCCACGCGAGGATCGAAAGGGCCCCCGCGGCGGCGAGCAGGGCCGGACCGAAGGCCGCGGCGGCCGTGCGGATCCGCCGGTAGCGGGCGAGGAGCAAGAGTGCGACGAAGGCGAGGCCCACCAGGACGAGGCGTTCGATGCGTTCGCGGTAGCGCCGGTAGGCGCGGGCGAGGAAGGCCCGCTGGTCGAAGTACCGCACCCCCTCGAGGTCCTCCACCGCGTCGACGATCGGACCCGGGTCGTCGGTCCCCTCGAGCAGGGTGAGGAGGGCCACGCCGTCGGAGAGATCGACGCGGAAGGCCGCCACGGCGTCGGCGATCTCGGAGGCCGCGATCCGGTCCCACGTCAGGATCGGTTTGGGTGCGCGAAGATCCGCAAAGGCCTCGGCGAAGGCCTCGGGCACGAAACCGGCCGCTTCGAGCCCCGCGCGCAGGCGTTCGGGGACGGCCGGGTCGTCGAAGAAGCCCACGTTTCGGCGCTGCACGTCCTCGGCCCAGAGGAATGCGTGCAGCGAGCGGTACGCGAAGGTCCCGGCCTCGGCGACCGTGCGCAGGCGCCGGGCGGCCTCGTCGTTACGTTGGAGCGCCGTGTCGAGGTCGGGACCGAAGGCCACGACGAAGCGGCTCGCGTCCGCCCGGGCCACCCGAGCACGCACCCGTTCGTCCTCGGCGAGCAGGTCGGGTTCGAGACGTTGTAGGACCTTCGCGTCGTCTTCGAACCGCGCTCGACCGAGCCCGGTGCCGCCGAGCACGATGCCCGCGGCGACGAGCGTAAGGCCCCACCTTCGCCTGCGGCCGATGGCCTCGATCAGACGCTCGGCCGCGGCGGCCGCCCGCACGGTGATCGGTACGGGCGAGACGGGCGCGGGCAGCAAGGGCACGACCACCCAGCGCGTCACGGCGACCGCCGCCGCGACGCCGCTGCAGGCGAAGATCCCCATCTCCCGCACGGCCGGGAAGGACGCCGCGGCCAGCCCCGCGAACCCCGCCACGGTCGTCGCCGCCCCCAAGAAGATGCCGCGCCAGACGCCCCGATCCGTAGGCCGCGTCGTCCCGGGGCCGTCGGCGCCGCAAAGGTGTGCGAACAGGTGGCTCGGGTAGTCGATGGCGACGCCGATGAGCGTGGCCCCGAACGCCACGGTGAGGCCATGGATCGTGCCGAAGGCGGCGAGGGTGACCGCCGCACCCACCGCGATGCCACTGGCCAGGGGGAGGAACGCCAGCAGCAGCAACCGAAGCGACCGAAAGAAGAAGAGGAGCACCGCCACCAGGGCCCCGGTCGACACGATGGAGATTCGTTGCACGTCGGCACGGATCACGTCCTCGGACCACAGGGCGATCCGATGGATCGAGCTGCGCTCGATCCGAAGGTCCGGCCCGAAGCGACGGTCGAGGTCGGCGAGGGTCCGGTCGAGGCGCTGCGAGAAGGGCCGAACGAAGGCGGCGTCGAAGGGGGCGTGGCGAGTCGCCGCGAGGACCACGGCACCGCGGCCGTCCGCCGTGACGAAGCGCCCTTCGTCGAGTTCGGGACCTGCGCCCCGCTCGGCTTCGAGGGCACGCAAGCGGTCGAAGTGCAGAAGCCACGGATCGTGGGGTGCGATGCGCTTGACCACGGGGGCGAGCGGTCCCGCCAGTTCGCGGCGCAGGCGCGCGAGGGCCTGCGCAATGCCCTCGGTGGTGACGAGCTGGGCCGTTCGCTCCGGATCGTCGCGCGCCATGGCGAACCGCACCGGCCGGTAGAGCTCGTAGAGCGCCTGTCCGACGGAGGGATCGGCGCCCCGACGAACCCACGCGATCTCCGGGTCGTCGGCCAGGGCGCGGGCCAGGTCGTCGGCCGCGGCATGGGCCTTCTCGATCTCCGGTGCGTCCACGGTGAACACGATGGTCCGCGCGAGTTCGGACGAAGGCAGGCGGGCCGACAGCTCCCCGAGACGGCGATCTTCGGTGCTCGCGAGGAAGTGGGTGACCGACGTGGTGATCCGGGCGGTGGACACCACGTAGACGACGGCCGCAGCGACGGCGAGGAGGCCGAGCCACGCCGGGATCGGAAGGCGCGGACGCATCACGGGCACGGCATCGTCGCGCGGGAGCGGGCCCTTGGCAAAGGGGGGTGGGGTGCTAGGTTCGCGTCCGCCCGGCCGTGCCGCCCCGTCCCGACGATCCCGCGTTGCTGCGATCCCTGCGCCGGTGGACCCGCGACGTGTGGGCCTACGACGTACGTCCCGAGGAGGCCGAACGGATCCGCCGGGCGGGAAGCGCCGAGACGTACGGCGAGATCCAGATCGCGGCCGCCGCTCGGCTGCTCGCCTACCTGCGGCCGAAGCGACGGGACGTGCTCTACGATCTCGGCAGCGGTCGCGGCCGTTTCGCCCTCCACGCCGCCCTCGGCACTGCGGTGGGTCGGGTCGTGGGCGTCGAACTCGCGCGGAGCCGACATAGCATGGCCGTCGCCCTGCGCGAGGCGGCGCGGACCGAAGGGTGGCGAAGGGCCGCGCGGCTCGAGTTGCGCTGCGCCGATCTCCTGCGCGTGGGGCTCGGCGACGCCACCATCGTCTACTGCTGCAACACCGCGTTTCCCGACGCGGCCCTCGAACGGCTGGTGCGCAAGGTGCTGAGGTGCCGGTCGGGGACCCGTTTCGTCAGCACCGCCGTGCTCGATGCGCCCCGGCGCCTCGTCCTCGAGGACGTGCTGCGGCTCGACATGACGTGGCGTCGCCGCTCGAAGACGTACGTCTATCGGGTGACGTGACGTGGCCACGACCTCGATCACGGCACGCGGAAGATCCGGGCGATCTCGGTCTCGGTGAAGCGCCGGTCGGGGTCGACCTTCTCGAAGGTCATGACGGTGGCGTCGCCGCCACGTTCGACGATACGGATCCGTTCGAGCACCACGTCGCGGCCCTCGATGGTCATGTGATCGATCATGTCGACGAGGGGCTTCTTGCGCGGCGAGAGCCGAAGGCGCCAGCCGCCGTCCTCACGCACCGTGTAGGTCACGTCGTAGAGGTCGCGCAGCCGCGGCGCGTCTCCGGCGAGCACCCACCGCACGCTGTCGACGAACATGCGCACCACCGGCTGCGCCGCGAGATCGAGTTCCTGTCGCTGCCCCCCCGCGGCGACGACGAGTCGGTCGCCTTCGAGCAGCACCGTGGACGGCTCGGGGGTCCTCTGTCGGCGGACCATTCGATTGGGCCGCGCATAGTACAGCTCGCCTTCGGCCACCAGGGGCTCGGCCAACAGCGCCATGCGCTTCTCCTCCCGGTAACGGGCCGAAAGCCCCTCGATCCGCGCGAAGCGGGCGAGCAGGGCGGTCGCGGTGGCGGGGGCGCGTTCGGCGGCGGCAGGCGCAATCGCACCGGCCGTGGCGGGCCGCGTCCCGGCGAGGGCCGCGAGCACCACCAGGGACGAACGCAAGACGACGGCGGCGAGCCTCGGCGGGCGGCCGCCGCCCCGGCAACGATGGGTGTCAGGACGGAACATGGCCTTGGATGCGGTCGAGGAGGATGGGGGGCGTGGCGAGGAGCAGGCGGCCATCGGCGTCGGTGATCGCCAGGCTCGTGGAGGCTCGGGCGCTGCGTTCGCCCGTGGTCTCGTTGTGGATCTCGTAGCGCAGGGTGATCCGCGGGTCGATCTCGGTGACCCAGGCGTCCACGCGCACCGCGTCGCGATAGCGCAAGGGGGCTGCGTACCGGCACCGGGCGTCCACCACGTAGAGCCGGTGGCCCGTGGCCAGGAGTTCGGCCCCGTCGAGGCCGCGGGGCGCGAGGATCTCGGTCCGGGCGAGTTCGAGGTACTTGAAGTAGTGGCCGTGCCAGACCACTCCGAGGGGGTCGCAGTCGTGGAAGGGCACCGTAAGGCGCACGGACGTGGGATGAAGGCGCATGGCGACCGGCGGCGTCAGTCCAGGTCTCCGACGGGGAGCCGACCTTCGCGGTGGAGTTCGAGGATGCACGCGATGTCGCCGTCTTGGGCGCGGTCGGCCGTGACCATGGGGACGTGGGCGCGCACGGCCCCGTGCAGGGCGCGAGCGCGAGGCCCTGCGCCGTCGAGTCCCCGCAGATCGACGGCCTGGCAGCCGGCCAGGGTCAGGATCGCCGCCACCGGCTCGGTGACGTCGAGGACCCGCAGCAGATCGCGCGCGGCGTGCATCCCCATGCTCACGATGTCCTGGTTGTGGCATTCGGTGCTCCGCGAGAAGACGCTGGCGGGCATGGTGTTCTTCAATGCCTCGGCACACAGGGCCGAGGCCGAGATCTGCATGGCCTTGAACCCGTGGCGCGCCGATGCGTCCTCGCCGGGGGCCACCAGGTTGGCCGGCAGCCCGTTGTTCGTCTCCGCCCCGCAAAGAAGCGCCATCTGCCGGTCCATCAGGGCACAGGCGTTCGCCACCGCGGTCTTGAGGGCGTCGAGGGCGAAGGCCACATGGCCTCCGTAGAAGTTGCCGCCGCTCAGTACGTCGCCCGTCTCGGGGTCGACGAGGGGGTTGTCGTTGGCGCTGTTGAGTTCGACCGTGAGGACCCGCTCGGCCAGGTCGACGGCGTCGGCGAGGACGCCGAGGACGTGGGGGGCGCATCGGATGGAGTAGCGGTCCTGCAGGCGCTTGCGCGGATCCGTCGCCTTCGGGTCGAAGCCCAGGTCCGCCCGCAGCCAGGCCGCCACCTTGCGCTGGCCCGGATGGGGCTTGGCCGCGTCGAGCCGCGGATCGAAGTGCCGCCGGTTGCTGGCCAGGCCGTCGGCGGCCAGGGCCGTGTTCGCGGTGGCCCACCGCAGGAGGCGACGGGCCCGATCCCACCCGAGGATCCCCAGGGCCGTCATCACGCTGGTCCCGTTCATCAGGGCCAGGCCCTCCTTGGGGGCCAGGCGAAGGGGCGATAGGCCGCAGGCCTCGAGGGCCGCGCGGGCCGGAACCTCGCGGCCTTCGAAGGTCACCGTACGCTCGCCGACCAGGGCCGCCGCCACGTAGGACAGGGGGGTCAGGTCGCCGCTCGCCCCCACGGAGCCGTGTTCGGGGATCCGGGGCAGGATGCGATGGCGCACCAGGGCCGCGAGCGCCTCGAGGAGTTCGATGCGCACGCCGGAAAGGCCCCGCGCCAAGGTGGCGAGACGGACCACGAGGACGGCCAGGGCGGCGTCGTCGGGGAGCACGGAGCCGACGCCGCAACCGTGGTAGCGCAGCAGGTTGTGCTGCAGGTCCACGGCGAAGGAGGGGTCCACACGGTTTTCGCACGAGTCGCCGAAGCCCGTGGTGACCCCGTAGATCTCCGCGCCGCGCTCGACGTGGTCGGCCATGGCACGGGCACCGCGGGCGATTCGATCGCGTCGGGCGGGATCGTCGGTGAGTACGACGGGGCGTCCTCGCACGGCGTCGAGCACGTCGTCGAGGGACAGGTCGTCGGCACCGACGACGACGGAAGACGTGAAGGTCATGGCTCGCTCCAGGGATCGAAGAAGTTGAACCAGTTGTACGGGGCCAGGCGCACGTAGTGTTCCAGGCGGCGGGCGAAGCGGGCGGCGTGTTCCTCGACGGTCGGTCCCGGGCGTCGCCGCGACCCGACGACGATACGATCGGCGAAGGGCTCGCAGAAGAGGCGGTAGCGGTTGGGCGGCGTGTAGAGCCCGAAGGTCAGGTAGACGGGACAGCCCAGGGCTGCGGCGATGCGCCAAGGTCCGGCGGGAAAGCGCGCAAGCGCCCCGAGGAACGGCACGCGCACCGCCGGCTCGTGCACGTCGACCCGGTCGGCCAGGATGGCGACGAGGTGGCCGCGCTCGATGCGGTCGGCAATGTCGAGCACGCTCGATGGGTCGCCGGCGCGCAGCGGCACGATGTTCGGGGGCGGGCCGCCCACGGCGGCCAGGGTGGCTTCGATCCGGCGCGCCACCGTGACGTCCACGGCCGACCAGATCTGCAAGGATCTGCGTCCCGCCATGCCCCGCATGGCTTCGAAGCTGCCGAGGTGGGCGCCCACGAGCAGGGCACCGCGTCCCTCGTCGTGGAGGCGCCGCAGGTGTTCGTGGCCGAGGTGGGAGATCTCGAAGGGATCGAGCTCGCCCCGCAGGAAGTACATGCGGTCGAGGGTGCAGTCGGCGAAGGCCCGAAGCTGGCGGAAGAAGGCGCCCTTCGGAACGCGGCCGAGGAGGCGCCGGTAGAAGGCGTGACTTGCCCTTCGGGCCGCGCCCGCCGTCAGGTGGAAGTAGGCGAGACCCGGAAGGAGGAAGGCCCGCGAGGGGCCGCGCCCGGCCCTTCGGGCGAGGGCGGCGGTCATGCGCATGGCCCAGGATGCGCCCCGCTCGGCCTGGGCACGCCAGCCCACGGGCGGCATCGGCGCCGCGCGGCGCATGGATTGGGTCGTCATGGAGCCTGGGGAGCGGGGAGCCTGCGGGGTCGGGGCCGCAGCCACGGCAGCAGGCGCAGCAGGATCGACCGCATCGAAAGACGCGCGTGCAGCAGGCTGATGCGCACGTTGTCCCGGACCAGTTGGAAGTGGGAGACGCCGCCCTCCTCGGCCGCCACGTAGCGGACCTGGGTCGGCACGTTCACCACCGGCACGCCGGCCCAGGCCATCCGCACGGCGATCTCGATGTCGAAGTCCATCCGGTCGCCGCGGGCCCTGGCCGCCAGGGCCGCTTGCACCGGGTAGATCCGAAAGCCGCACATGGGGTCTTCGATGACCTCGCCGAAGGTCTCGAAGTCCGTCCAGAACTTCGTGGTCTTGCGGCCGTGGAGGCGTGCCGTGGGGGCGCTCTCGTCGTAGCGCGGAGCGCCGAGGACGAGGGCATCGGGATGGGCTCGCATGGCGGCCGTCATGCGCGGCACGTCGGAGAGATCGTGTTGCCCGTCGGCGTCCACCTGCAGCGCATGGGTGAACCCGAGGCGGTCGGCCACCGAAAGTCCCGTCTTGACCGCCGCCCCCTTGCCGCCGTTGCGTGCCCGATGCTCGACACGGGCAAGGCCCTCCCGACCAAGGGCTTCCACGGCCGCGCGGCCCTCGGGACCGCTGCCGTCGTCCACGACGATCACGTCCTCGACGTAGGCTCGAAGGGCTTCGACGACCCCGCGGATCGTCCGTGGATTGTCGTAGGTCGGGACGATGGCGCAAAGGCGTACGCCGCCGTCGAGTGCGCCCCGCTGCGACGGCGACATGGGTTCATCCGGCCGACGATTCGGCGGTGGCGGCCTCGGCCTCGGCCGCCTGGGCGTGTTGTCCGACCACGAGGTCGACCACGTCGCCGACCGTCCGAAGCTGGCGCATCTCGTCCTCGGTCACGCGGCGGTGCATGAGCTCTTGCAGCTTCACCACCATGTCGAGGGCGTCGATGCTGTCGAGTTCGAGATCTTCGTAGAGGCGCGACGCCCGCGTGACGGTACCTTCGTCGAGTTCGAAGGTCTCCACCATCATCGAGACGATCTTCTGTTCGATTTCTTCCGGTGTCATGATGCGTTTTCCTGCGGAGCTCGCTGCTGCGCCACGAAATGCGCGAGGGTGCGCACGCTGTAGAAGACCTCGCGGTTGCGCTCGTCGTCCGAACGGGTGCGAACGCCGAAGCGCTTGTGGAGCGCCATGGCCAGCTCGAGCACGTCGATGGAGTCGAGCCCGAGACTTCCGGGCGCGTTGCCGAACAACGGGGCCGCCGGATCGATGTCGGCCGGCGTGACGTCCTCGAGCATGAGGGCCTCGACGACGAGCGTGCGGATCTCGTCCTCGAGTTCGGGCAGGGCCGGCAGGTCGGCTCCGGGTGCGGGGTTCGCGTCGGCCATGGCGCGGTGAAATACTACGTCGGTGCCATGGACGTAAAGCCGCGGGATTTATGCACCCGTCGGCGGCGTCCTGCGGTCGGGATCACTCGCCGTGGAACTGCGCCATTCCCGCAGTCGTGACACCGGCGGGCCCCGCCAGCGCGAAGCGGACGCGGCCCCCGCCGAGGTCCTCCACCCGGATCTCGATGGACTCTCCCGGTCGGATCTTGGCCTTGAACTTGAGTCGCCCGAGGTGGCGGAGGGCACCGATGGCCGGAAACGAGGCGTAGGCGGCCGGTAGCACCAGGTGCAGCACCTGGGAGATGCCGGGCAGCACCGGCTCGTCGGGGAAGTGCCCGCGAAAGTCGGGAAGCTCGGGATCGACGGTCGTCCGGTAGCGAAAGCGCGCCCCCTCCGCCTCGATCAAGGCGAGTCGCGAACGCGGATGGGTCGCGTCGAGCAGCCGCGCGAGGCTGGCCCGGCGAAGCTTGCCCGAGGCTGCCCGCGGCAACCGGGGGACGAAGCGAACGGTCCTCGGCAGGCACGTCGGGTCGAAGCGCTCGGCGAGGGCGGCGCGCAGGGACGCCGCGGTGTGCGTGCTCGACACGACGGCGGCCCGAAGGCGCACCGAACGCCCATCCGGAGCCTCGTCCACCAACACGGCCCCGTCCTCGACCCCGGCGGTGGCCGCCAGGGCGTCTTCGAGTTCTCGGACCGAAAGCCGCTTGCCGGCCACCTTGACGACGTCGTCGAGCCGCCCGAGGTGGCGAAAGCCGCCATCGGGCAGTGCCTCGGCCCGATCGTCGCACGGGTGCGGCAGGGCGTGGTCGGGGGGTAGGAAGGGGGAGTCCAACAGCCACAGCCGCTCGTCCCGAACCTCCACCTCGACACCCGGCAGCGGCAGGAAACGGTTCGCCAGCACGCCGCCCGCGCTCGTGCGGTAGGCGATCCCACCGGTCTCGGTGGAGCCGAAGACCTCGGTGACCTCCACGCCGAATCGCTCGTGGAGCATGTCGGCCGTCGATTGGGGCAGCGCGCCCGCGGACGAGAAGACGTGGACCGATGTCGGGATCTCCCCCGGATCGAGCAGGGCAAGGCTGCGAAGGTGCGCAGGCGTGCTCACGAGGGTGCCGGCGTTCGTCCGCCGGATCGCCAGGGCGACGGCCTCGGGATGCAGCGGCGTCTCGTCGACGAAGCTTCGGCCGGCGGCGAGCGGCGCGAGGATCCCGAAGAGCAGGCCGTAGATGTGGTGCGGTGGGACCGTCGCGAGGACTGGGGGCGCAAAGCCCGAGGTGCCGAAGGCGGCCGCAAGGGCTCGAGCCTCGCCGAAGAGCTGCCCCGCGGTCTTCTCGGCACGGCGCCGGTCCTGGGTGCTGCCCGAGGTGAAGACTTCGGCGATCACCCGTCGGGGGTCGACGTCCGGCAGGGGCATCGGCGCAACGATGGCGCCGGGCCGTTCGGGGAGATCCGGCACGTCCGCGTCGGTGACGAGCTGCACGTTCGGCTCCGTCCCGTACTCGTCGAGCCGGCCGCCCTGGAGGTTCGCGGGCAGGACCGCGCGCCGTTCGGCAAGGACGGAGGCGACGAACGTGGCTGCGAAGGCGAGCGGCCGACGGCACGCCACCACGATGCGCTCGGCGTCCGGGCGGAGCACGGCGCGCATGCGATCGACGGCGGCCTCGAGGGTGCGGTCGTTGGGCGGCGGCGGCGAGCCCACGGACCGCCGCGCCTCGCTGGAACCTGCGCTCACGGGATCCGGACGATGGGGGAAAGCGCTCCGCGAGACAAGTCGGGGGGCCCCCGCACCTTTGGCCTGTGGCCTGGCGCACATGGGAACCCGCCGATCACGCCGGGGGCCGGGAGGCCGGCTCGTCGGCCGCCACCGAAGGCGAGAACCCGGCTCCCCGCTGGCGGATCTTGCGGACTGCGTATTCGGCGCCGAACAGGATGCCCATCGCCCCATAGGCGAACAGGCCCGTGTGGAGGGCCCAAAGCCGCGGATCGAGCAGGGCCAGGGCGAAGGTGACGATGGCGTTCAGGGCGAAGAAGACGGTCCAGACCCACGTGACCTGGCGACAGTGGCGGACGCCTCCGGGCGGCAGGTCGGGGTCCGCGATTCGGGCGAAGCGCTCGACCATGGGGGTCCGCCCGGCCCGGAGGCTGCTTGCGAACACGAGCAACATGGCCAGATTGATCGCCACGGGGGTCGCATAGAGCGCCCACGGGTGGTCGATGGCCGCGGCGACGGCCAGGCAGCCGAGGACCGGCCAAAGGGGGCGCGCAGCTGCGGATGCGCGCTGGATCCTCCCCGAACCGAGCCGGCCGGCGGCCATGGAGAGGCCGTAGACGAGCAGCAGGATCGCCGCGACCGTCCGCGGCCGTGCGCCCCGGTCCAGCGTGGCGAAGACGACAAGGGGGTAGGCCACCGTCACGGCGGCCACGATCGCCGTGGCGATCGTCCGGCGTGCCCGCAAGGCGCGGGGCGATCGACGGCCGGGTAGGTCCATGGGCGGCGTGGAACCCACGTCTCGGTCTTAGCAGAGCCGGCCCGGGTCGGGTCGGTCGGGTTGCGGGAGGTGCGAGCGGGGGAGAGGGCCTCCGTTCCGCCCGCAAGAGGGGGGAACCGGTACCTTCGTCCCTCGGCCCCGCGTATGCGCTCCTCGTGTGCGAAGGGCCCGTCAGGCGGCGAGAGCGTCGCGGTGCTCGAGCCACATGCGGAGGAAGCGGTCGCCGAGGCCGCCGTGGAGTTCCGAGAGCCACCTGCGGGCGGCGTCGGCCGACGGTGCGATGCACACGGGGATCCCGAGGCGTCCTGCGGCCACGCGCAGGGCGAAGGTCGTGTGAGCCCCGGCGGGGGTCTTCGCACGGTCGTCGTGCACGATGGCGACCGCCGCAACGCGCCGACCGTGGGGTGAGCGGGGAAGCTCCTCGAGCACGCGTACCGCAGCGTCGGCCGTTCGGCGGGTTGCATGGACGACGAGGACCACGGCGGTGTCCTCGCCGTCGTCGGATGCGTCCCACGCAACGGCGGGTACGCCGGGCCGACCGGCCGCGTACCAAAGGCGCAGTTGCGGCGCCTTCGGCACGACTGCGCACGAGCCGCTGGCGGTCATGGTCCGTCCATCGACCACCGTCCCGCCGAGCTTGAGCGCCGGGGCGAGCGGACGGGCCGCAGGCCTACTGCGGGATGATCGACAGGTCGAGCCCGCCCGGATACCAGTAGCTGCCGTAGTCTTGGACCCCGTAGACGGAGATCCCCACCCCCTGGTCCGCGGCGACGGTGTGGTTTCCGGTGCCCGCGTTGGACAGCTGCACGTGGGCCCACGACCAGCCCGTGGCACCGATGGCCTTCCACGCCATGGCCGGTACGGGGGCGCCGTCCACCGTGACGCTGGCTCCATCCGGGGCGATGATGTCGACGAAATTGACCACCCAGTTCGTCGCCGCATGGAAGAGGTAGTCCTGCCGATACTGCTCCGAGGGGACCGCGATCAGCATCGCCGGATCGGAAAGGCCGTAGCCCGCGTTCTGGCTCACCATGTACTGCACCACGAGCACCTTCTTGTCGGCGGTCACCTTGAAGGGCGTCGTCCCGATGGGCGATTCGATGAAGTCGCCCGCGTTGGTGATCGACGTGGCCAGTCCGCCCTGGGGTGGGTCGTAGCTCAGTTGCGTATTGGGCTCCGTGGCGACGATGCGGACGATCTGGCCCTTCTCGGCATTGGGGTTGCTCGGGTGGATGGGCGGTGCCACGAAGTACTCCTTGGCAAGCGCGTCCACCGGGAAGAGGGCTTCTTCGAGGTGATCGCAGGCCGGCGTTCCGATGGGGACCTGGGTGCACTCGTGACCCCCGAAGACCTGGATCGGCTTGTCCGACGTCACGCGGGTGCCCGTCAGGTCCCCGCCGCTGGTGACGACCTGCAGGACGTCGCCCTGCTGCAACGTGACCTGGCCCGCACCGTTGGCCGCTACGCCGCCACCCGCCTGCACCTGTCCACCCGTGGCGGAGGGGGTCAGCGTGACGGTCGTGCCGTCCTCGCTGGCGACGACGGCGTAGAATCCCGGCAGGCCGATGCCGGTCCAGTGGGGCCAGGAGGCGACGACGTAGTCCGACTGCCACGCGTTGACCGGCAGGAGGAGCGAGGCGTCGTTGGTCACCGTCGCCGCAAGGGGGTTGTACTGGTAGACGGTGACGGGCTGCGTCGAGCGGAGCCGATAGGCGCCGTCGGCCACCAGGGTCGACGGGCCTTGCGTCTTGCACAGGGCGTCGATCCAGGGCAGCGGGCGCACCACGACGTCCCCGGCCGGCACCTGGAACGAGTCCACCGTCATGGCCCCGCGGGTGACCGTCACGTCCGCCGTGTTTCCCGAGGTGTTGGCCACCGCGACCGCGAACTGGTGCGGCGCCTGGCAGTACTGATCGATGCCGTAGTCGATCTGTTGCGTGACCGTCGGGTAGTAGTCGCAGCCGATGTAGGAAAGGCCCAAGGCGCCCTTGGAGCAGGCGCCGGTGCAGGCCCCGAATTGCGGGTCGCAGGTCTGGCCCTGGATCGGGTCGCACGTGTCGGTGGGGACCCAGGTGTCGCCGTTCGGATCGCAGGTCTCGACGGTGTCGCCGTTGCACTGGGACTCGCCCGGCACGCAGAGCTTGCAGCCGAGGCCTTCGACGCAGACGTCGGCGCAGGGGGTCTCGGAATCGAAGCCGCCCATGCCGTCGCAGACCTTGGCCGTGTCGCCTTCGCAGACGATCTCTCCTTGGGGGCACAGGCCGCCGGTGGTGCCCGCGGTACCGGCCGTGCCGCCCATGGTCGTGCCCCCGGTCCCCGCCGTGCCACCGCTGCCGCCCGTTGCACCCGTCCCGGCCGTGCCGTCCGTCGCGCCGGTACCGCCCGTGCCGCTCGATGCTCCGGTGGTGCCGCTGCCGGCCGAATCGGTACCCACCGACGTGGCCGACCCCGCCGTCCCGTCCGTCGTCCCGTCCGTGATCGAGGTTGCCGTAGTGCCCGAAAGGGAGGTGCCCGAGGTGGCGGTGTCCGAAGCGCTTGCCGTGCCTCGGCCGTCGTCGCCGCAGGCCGCGACGAGGCCCGCGGTGGCGACGGCGATGGCGAGGCGGCGGGCGGAGGTATGCGAGGCAAACATCGTCCAATCCATGGACGGGATCGTACCACGACCAACGCGTCACCTGGCGGCGATCCTGCGTGGTCGTCCGAGTCGCTGACATCTGGGGCAAAACGTCACCGATCGACCCGACAGCTTCGTCCCGCGCAGGATCGCGCCGCAGCGGCACGGGGCACCCGCTCCACCGTAGACCGAAAGGTGGGGCGCGTTACCGCCGCGACGGCCCGAGGCGTCTCGGTAGTCGCGCAGGGTCGTGCCGCGGCGGGCGATGGCGGCCCGAAGCACCGGGTGGATCCGGGCTGCGATCACGTCGAGCCCGCGCGCGCGAAGTCGCCCAGCCACGGCCCGCGGATCGACGCCGGCGCGGTGCAGGATCTCTTGCACGTAGATGTTGCCGAGCCCGGCGATACGTCGTTGGTCGAGCAGGACGTCGAAGATCGTACGACGGGAGCCGCCGATCGCGGCCCGCAGCGCTGCGCGGGACCATGGTGTGGCCAGGGCGTCGGGGCCGAGGCCGAGATCGTCGCCACCCGGCAGCCCGGCGACCACCGTGACCGAACCGAACCTTCGCGCGTCCACGTAGCGAAGGCAGGTGCCGGCGCTCAATACGAATTCCACATGGGTGTGGGCCGGCCGCGGATGGTCGGGCGCATCCACGAGCAGGCGACCGCTCATGCCGAGATGGATGCACAGGGTGCGCGGGCCATCGGGGTGGGACAGGCGCACGAGCAGGAGCTTGCCGTGCCGGTCGACGGCGTCGATGCGTGCGCCCTCGGCCGCGGCCGGGGCCAGAGCCGCATGGGGAGGTTGCCGTAGGGGCGCGGCGCTCGTGCGGACCCGGGCGATTCGGGGGCGGGTTGCCCCGAGGTGCGCCGCAAGGTCGCGGCGTATGGTCTCGACCTCGGGGAGTTCAGGCATCTTCGACGGCGAGTCGTTCGAAGAGTGCGGCGAAGGCCTCGATGGAAAGGGACTCGCACCGTACCGCCGGATCGACGCCGACGGCGGCGCAGGCCGACAGGATCCGTTCGCGGTCCCCGGCGAAGCCGAGGGCGTTGGACAGACGCTTGCGTCGCCCTTGGAAGATGCGCTGGACGAAGCGGGGAAACCCGGCGGGATCCGACACGTCGCCGAGGGGCACGGCGCGCGGCGAAAGCCGCAGGACCACCGAATCGACCCGCGGGGGCGGCAGGAAGGCGCCGCGCGGGACGGCGAAGAGACGCTCGACCGTGCGTACCCGGCCGATGGAGACCGTGGCCGCGCCGTACGTACGCGACCCCGGTGCCGCACAAAGGCGCTCGCCCACCTCGCGTTGGACCATCAGGGTCCACGGGCCGGTGACGTGCGCGAAGGCGAGGAGCCGGAAGAGCAGGGGGCCGGTCAAGTGGTACGGAAGGTTGCCGACGATCTCGGGGGG
>RFGU01000213.1 GCA_003696955.1 Deltaproteobacteria bacterium
ACGATGGTCACGAGCCAGGCGCGCACGCTCGTGCCGGGGCGAAACGACTTCCAGAACCGAAACGCCCGAACACAGGCTTCCTGGACGAGGTCGTCCGCCTCGGCGGCGTTGCGCGTGAGACGAAGGGCCACCGCGTGGAGCGTGTCGAGCTCCGGGATGACGAGGGCCTCGAAGCGGGCGCGATCGGACGTGGCCATGGCCGTCGTGGTGTACCACCGCCGAAGTCGGCCGATTCCCGAGCCGCCGGTCCAGGTGTGCGCGACCTGCGCAGGTGCGGGCGAGTAGACTCGCGCCGGCCTCCATGCGCGACAAGGAAACCTACCGAAGCCCCCTCGCGACCCGTTACGCCACCGCCGAGATGGTGGAGAACTTCACGGATCTTCGGCGTGCAAGGGTCTTCCGCGACCTGTGGATTGCGCTTGCGCGGGCCGAGCGGGAACTCGGTCTGCCCATCACCGAGGACCAGATCGCCGCCCTCGAGGCCGCCCGCGACCGGATCGACCTCGAGGAGGTCGCCCGCCTCGAGGCCAAGCTCCGCCACGACGTGATGGCCCACGTCCACCACTTCGGGGACGTCGCGGGCCCCGATGCCGCGCGGATCCTGCACCTAGGGGCGACGAGTTGCTTCGTCGCGGACAACGCCGACCTCGTGCTCTATCGGCGGGGCATGGACCTTCTGCTCGACCGGCTCTACGCCCTGGTGGATGCACTGCGGGACTTCGCCGTGCGCTTCGCCGACGTGCCGACCCTGGCCTACACGCACTTCCAACCGGCGCAGCTGACGACCGTCGGCAAGCGCGCCTGCCTGTGGCTTCAGGACCTGGTCTTCGACTTCGAGCGCCTCGACGCCTTGCGTCGAGACCTGCCCTTTCGGGGGGCGAAGGGCACGACGGGGACGCAAGCGTCGTATCTTGCGCTCTTCGACGGCGACCACGAGAAGGTGCGGGCCCTCGACCGGATGATCGCCGAACGCATGGGGTTCTCGAGGACGATCCCGGTCTGCGGTCAGACGTACACCCGCAAGATCGACACGTGGATCGTGGCGACCCTGGCCGACATCGCCGGGTCCGTGGCCAAGATGGCCTCGGACGTGCGCCTTCTTTCCCACGAACGGGAGGTCGAGGAACCGTTCGGTCGGCACCAGGTGGGCTCGAGCGCCATGGCCTACAAGCGCAATCCCATGCGTTGCGAACGTATCTGCGGCCTTGCGCGATTCGTCCACAGTCTGGGCACGAGCCCCCGGGAGACCCATGCCAACCAATGGCTCGAACGCACCCTCGACGACAGCGCGAACCGGCGGCTCGTGTTGACCGAGGCCTTCTTGGCCACCGACGCCATCTTGAACTTGGCGGTGGACGTGGCGAGCGGACTCGAGGTCCATCCGGCCGTCGTCGAGGCCCACGTACGCGCCGAGTTGCCGTTCATGATCACGGAGAACGTGTTGATGGCTGCGACGAAGGCCGGGGGGAATCGTCAGGAACTCCACGAGCGGATTCGCCGTCATTCCATGGCCTCGGTCGAGCGCATGAAACGAGAGGGCGTTGCCTGCGACCTGCTCGATCGGTTGCGGAGCGACCCGGACCTCGGGCCCCACGTCGATGCAAACGTCCTCGATCCCGCGCGCTACGTAGGCCGCGCGCCCGAGCAGGTGCGCGAGTTCGACGCCGAGGTCGTCGCGCCCCTGCTTTCGTCCCACGAAGCCCGTCGGGGTCGCTTCGTGTCGAAACTTCGGGTGTGAGGGCAGCCCCCGCCCCGAGACGGTCAGCCGTCGCGGTGGTACGGGTGCCCTGCGCGCAGGGTCGCCGCACGGTAGATCTGTTCGAGCAGGACGATGCGCGCGAGTCGGTGGGGAAGGGTGAGGGCCGACAGCGAGACGACCTCGTCCGCGGCCTCGCGGTCGCGCGCTTCGAATCCGTCGCTGCCGCCGACGCAGAGCACCGGTGTTCCCCGGCGTCCGAGCCACCGCTCCACCGCGTCGGCGAAGCCCCGCGAGTCGAAGGTCGTTCCGCGCTCGTCGAGGAGGATGCGCGGACCTTCGCAGCGTGCGAGTGCCTTGCGGAGGGCGTCCTCCGAGCGAAACTCCCGCATCTCGGTGGGCAGCAGGGGGCGTAGCCGGCCGAGGTAGGTTTCGGCGAGGGCGGCATACGGCCCGCGCAGTGGACCGACGGCGAACACGCGAAGACGCACGGTGCCGGCCCGGGCGGTCACCCGAAGGGGTCGAGTCGTAGGCGAGGGTCGACCGCCGCTTCCGAGACGGCCTCCATGGCCTCCGGCATCCGCGTCTCGAGGTCGTCGGTGGCCGCCAACTCCTCGGGCACGTCGAGGTGAAGTCGGCGCGCCTCGTGCAACATGCTCTCGAGATCGTAGTGGAGCCGCACGGGATGGTGGAAGACGTGGACGATGAAGTCTCCGTAGTCGAGCAGGCTCCATCGATGATCCGACAGGCCATCCATGCCGATGGGACGCCGACCCACTTCGCGCAGGGCAGCGACGATGCCGTCGGTGATCCCGGCCGCGTGACGCTCGGATCGGGCGCTGACGATGATCAGGTGATCGGTGTATCCGAGCAGGTCCGTGACCTCGAGTACGGACGGCGCACGTCCCTTGCGGTCGAAGATCGCCTCGACGACGGTGCGGAGGTGGGCTGGAAGGGGATCTGCGGTGGTGGCTGCGCGGATGGTCATGGCATGGACGGGTCAGGGGGGGGCAAGGGGCGCAAGGCCCTCGAGCAACGTGCGCCGGTCGAGTTCGAGGCGCGTCTTCTCCGGGTAGGGCAAGGCCGCGTCGGGCGCGGCGATCGTGATCCGGGCGTCGGGGACGATGCGGCTCGAAACGCGTAGGTGCCCCGACATCTCGTCGGCATCGGATGTTGCGGGCACCCGAAACGAGACGTCGAGTTCGAAGACGATGGGACCGCCTTCGGGGGCGACGAAGCGCCCTTCGGCCGCCTCGACGACCAGGGGTGCCTCGGCCGAAGGCGGGTCGGCACGGCCGATGGCGAAGGTGTGCTCGTCCTCCGCAGCGACCGAAAGGGCTGGACCGAAGGCCTCGAGCGCGTCGTGGGGGAATCGAAGGGCCTCGTCGAGCCACGCCTCGTGGGCGTCCGTCTCGAGCGGCGTCTCGTACCACGGTCGGAAGGCGAGCTTGGTGAACACGCGCTTGCCGACGATGCGTAGTTCGTGGCTTCGATCGTGGTCGTTGCGATGCACCAAGGATAGCGCATCGGGCCGCCATGCAAGCTCCACGTGATCGGAGATGGCCAGGGCTTCGCTCGGGCCGGTTCCGGCCGGCGCGAGCCGAAGGTCGAGGTCCGCGGTCAAGCGATGGGGCCCGAAAACACGACGAAATTCGCGATGTCGTCGGGGGAGGTGGGTGTCGACCGGGCCCGCCGGCGCCGCTTCCTCCGACGCGTCCTCCCGCGGGGCGGTCCCGGGATCTCTCCGTGCCCCGTGCCCTTGGGAGCAGGCCACGAGCGCCGTCACGACGAAGTGCGCAAGGCGCGATGCGTACCGCCGGCGCGAGGGCACGAAGGGGGGGCGCACGGCGCGATGGTAGCGATCCCGGCCCCCACCCGCCATCGTTGGCCGCGCTACCATCCGGTCGTGCCGCCTTGCCCCGGGCTCTGGCCGGTCGTGGCCGCCGTGGCGTCCCCGCCCGCACCGGTCCACGTCGATCCCTTCTGGATCGAGGCGTTGTCGTCCCCGTGGGCCAAGCTACTCGCCCTGGTGTGGGGGGCCATCTGGGGGAGCTTCGCCAACGTGGTGATCTACCGGCTGCCACGCGGCATGAGCGTGGTCTCCCCCGGCTCTAGGTGCGGACATTGCGGTACGCCGTTGGGCGTCGTCGACAACGTCCCGCTGCTTTCGTACCTGGTGTTGCGGGGAAGGTGCCGCCATTGCAAGCAGCCCTACGGCGTTCGCTACGTCGTGGTGGAGGCCATGGCGGCAGCGTTGTCCATGTCCCTCTATCTCGCCGACGTGGTCGTACCGCTCATGCAAGGGGAGGGGATCGGTCTTGCGACCTATGCGCTCGACTTCCTCTTCGCGTGGGCGCTGCTCGTCGTGACGTTCGTCGACCTCGACGTGTGGATCATCCCCGACGCCGTGGTGTTGCCCACGGCGGCCGTGGGCGTCGTGGTCGGTGCCTTCTTTCCCGACGTGCTCGGCCGGCCCCTCGTGCCGTCCCTGGTGGCGGGGGTAGGGGCGTACGCCGTCTTCTACGCCATCCGATGGTTCTACCTGAGGTTCCGAGGCATCGAGGGACTCGGGCTCGGCGACGCGAAGTTGCTGTTCATGATCGCGGTGTACCTCGGGCCGGCGGGCGTGCTCTGGACCATCGGCGCCGGGGCCATGCAAGGGGTGCTCGTGTCGGTCCCGTTGCTCCTTTCCGGCCGCGAACTGGCCAACACCGCCCTCGAAGAGGTCCACGGCGACGACCCGGAACTCGGGCACGAAGATCCCGACGCCGGCGTGACCGGGCGTCGCGTGCCGTTCGGACCGTTTCTCGCCCTCGCAGCGCTCGAGTTCCTGTACTTCGAGCCGTTCATTCGCGCATGGGCCCATCGGTTCCTCGGCGTGGCATGGTGACGGCGTCCGGCAGTGCCTGGTAGGATGGACCCGTGAGCGCGTCGCAGGTCCGCCGACGAGCCCCGGATCTCTTCGAGGCGCTACGGCTCGAGCCGTTGCCCGAAGCTCCGGGGGTCCCCGTCATCGTGGAGGACGAGGCGTCGGATGCACACACCGCCGAGGTGGTGCGTGGCGACGCGGGACCGCTGCCGTCGTCCGAAGATCCGGTGGCGGGCTTCGCGGGCCTTGCGGACCTGCTCGAGCCGGGGGGGCCGCAGGCGCACGAGACCAGCGCTCCGGCACCCGCGGTGACGCCCGCCGTTGCGGCGCACGCTCCCGTCGAAATCGAAGCACCCGAGGTCGGGGTCCTCGGCGACGGCGAGGACCACGTGCGGCGCGCGGCGCCGTGGCCCTGGATCGCCATGACCTTCGTGTTCGGCGGAACCCTGTTGTGGGTGCTGTGGACGCAGACGGACCTGTTTCGCGGTGACCTCGTGGAGCGCAGGAAGGCGAAGGTGGCCGAAGAGGTGGCCGAGCAGCAGGCGAGGCTTGCGGCGGCCGCCGAGGCGCAGCAGCGGCGCTACGGCCACGTCAAGATCGACGCCCAGCCGAAGGGAGCACGGGTCTTCCTGCTCGAGGACGGGCCGAAGGCGACCTTCCGCGGTCTGCCCGCGGACGGAACCTACGTGGTCCTGGCCACCGCACCTGGCCATGCGCCCGAGGTTCGTCGCCTCTCGGGGGCGGAACTTTCGGTGCCCGTGGTCTTCGACCTCGAACCCGCAGAGGGCGCGGCCCCCCCGATCCCCGATCCCGGCCCCCTCGTGCCGGGCACCTCGAAGGAGACGGTCGACCTCGAGGTGCGGGTCGCCACGCCGTCCGCTCGCGTGGGGCTGCTCATCGGTTATACGCCGGGGGCGTCCATGGCGGACGTCGACACAGACGAGACGCACCGCTTCCTGGTCACCGCACCGGGGCATGCGGCGGAGGAGATCGTCGTCGGCCCCGACGACTTCCAAGAGATCGATGGCGTCCGTGTCTTCTCGACCCACCTCGTCCTCGCCCAAGCCGTTGCCGAGGCGGCCGGAACCGGCGGCGATACCACGGGGGCCGCGGATGCAGCCGGGACGGGCCCGCAGGCGGCGTCCGCCGGGACGGGAGGTGAGCCGGCAGCCGACCCCAAGCCGACGAAGCCGGCCTCGAAGCGGCGACGGACCCGGCGGCGCAGGTCGAGGAAGTCGCGACGCTCGAAGAAGCGTCGGCGCAAGTAGGTGTCCCCGAACGCGTCAGCTTCGGCTGCGTCCGGTCCGGGCCATGCGCCGCACGCCGAACAACACGGCGGCGACGGAGAGAAAGATGGGCCCCCCAGAAGGGCCTCGGTCGGGGGAGGTGCGGCAGGCGCAGCCGTCGTCGACCTGGCTGGTCTCGAGGCACTCGCAGGTGCCGCAATACCCCTCGGTGAGATCGACGCCGTAGGTGTCGCGGATCCAGCACGCAGCAGCGTAGGGGATCCCATACACCCCGCCGTCGCCACAGGGGACGCTGCCCCGGGACAGGACGCCGGCGAGGCGGTAGCTGCCATCGGCCATGCGGACGAACGCCGGCCCGCCCGAGTCACCTTCGCACGAGTCCTTGCCCTCGCCCCCGGCGAAGAACTCGAGCCCGCTGTCGGTGAGCCAGTCGATCTCGACTGCGACCTTGCGCTTGACACCGATGGTGGGCGTACCGTCGTCGTTGTCGGATCGACCGTATCCGACCAGGGTCACCGTGGCGCCTTCCTTCATGGTGGCGTCCCACTCCGACTGCTTCCACAGGATCGGAGGGATGTCGTCGACGGCAAGGGGCGTTTCGAGTTCGACGACCCCGAAGTCGTGGAGGTCCTCGTCGCAGCCCTCGCTCGGCGGGCAGAACTCGGGATGGACGGCGAAACCCGCGGACGTCACCTGCATGCCCGGCGTGTCGCGTTCCCCGAAGAAGACCTCGATGACGGCATCGGCCGGGAGGTCGGCGAGGCAATGGGCTGCGGTCAGGACGTGCGTGGGCGAGATCAGGGTTCCGCTGCACTGGAAGGCGCCGATGCGCAGACCGACGACCGCGTCGAATTCCCCCGGGAGGGTCGGCTCGCCACCGAAGATCCTCTGCGGTGCGGAAGGGACCGCCACGTCCGCGTGGGTGGCGAGGAGCACCAGGATGGACAGCGCCGGAGCGTGCACGGGGCGATCCTAGCAGGGCTCGTACCGTGCCGTCCGGTGGCTGCCGACGACGGCCGCCGGCAACGCGCGCCAAGAAGCGTCGCGGATCAATCCTCGGCGGACGCGACGTGCACGCCGAGGGCCGAGCGGGCGGCCGCATATGCGGGCGATACGACGAAGCCTACGAGGTCCCGTGCCTCGTCCGAGGCTGCGACCTGCGCGGGATCGGACGGATCCACGCCGATGGCGGACAGCGCCGCGGACAGGTCGCCGCCCAGCACGATGCCCACGCGGTTGGCGGCCGCCACCAACACGCGCCGAAGCTCGGGCGTCGAGGTGGCTTCGTCGGCACCGGCCTCGAAGGCCGCCGTGATGTCCCGAGCCGCCCG
This sequence comes from Deltaproteobacteria bacterium, assembly GCA_003696955.1. GTDB lineage: Bacteria > Myxococcota_A > Polyangia > Nannocystales > Nannocystaceae > J032. Next base: position 7,144 of record RFGU01000213.1, read on the forward strand.
CATGGGAACCTTGCGCAGAAGCTCCGCCGTCGTGGGCGCCACGTCGGTCAGGGGATCGTCCCGTCGGCGTACCGTGTGACGGGGGTGGAAGGCGGCGAGGACGGCGGCGAGCAGCCGTCCGAAAGCCTGAGGGGAGAGCCCGAAGGCCAGCACGGCTTCGGGACGGGACAAGAGCGCCGCACGGCCGAGGGCGAACAAGAGGGCCTCGGCCGAGGCGCCTTCGGCCCAACCGCGGTCGACGATCAGCAGGGGCGTCGGTTGGCAGACGACGCGCACGGGGGCTCGTGGCCCCTCGAGGAGTTCGGGCACTTCGAGGGCATCGGCGTAGACCAGTGCCACCTTGCGTGCTTCGAGGCGTTGGAGGATCTCCTTCCACGCCGTGCTGAGGGGCGAGGTACCCACGGGAGAGACCCGGGCCTCGTCGGGGACCGAAAGGCGGGGAAGGAAGCCCGCGAAGAAGTTGGACCCCTTCTCCCAGAGGGTCGCGCAGGCCAGCGGCAGGCCGGCGAGACGGGGCACCGGACCGACGATGGCGTCCCGGTCGAGATTGCCCGAGCGCTCGGCGACGACGCGGTAACGAGCACGAAACGCCTGCGCAGCGTCGTCGTCGGGTTGTGCCAGCGCGAGGGCCTCGTACAGCGCGGCAGCGCGTACGAGGTCGCCTCGGGCCTCGGCGGCCCGCGCCACCGCCCGAAGGCTCGGCGCGTGGAGGGGGTCGTCTTCGAGGATCCGCTCGTGCACCGCGAGGGGACGCTCGTCGTCGATGCCCGCACGCGCGTACAGGTCGGCCAGGAACTTGCGCTGCTTCGCGTCGAAGAAGTCCTCGGAGATCCGGGCGGCACGCTCCAACGTGGCGATGGCGCGCTCCGGGGTGGCCGCCTGCAGCTCGGCGATCCTCGAAAGGAGCAAGGTCCGGGCGCGCGGATCCGACGCGTCCTCGCCTTCGCCACGCTCGGACCGCTCGAGATAGGCCTCGACCAACGCCTCGACGTCCTCGTTGCGGTTCGACTGGGCGAGCACGTCGGCAAGGGCGAGTAGCGCATCCGCATCGTTGGGGCGCATCTCCACGGCCTTGCGCGCATGGGCTTCGGCACGTTCGAGGGCGTCGGGAAAGTCCGCGTGGCGTGCCAAGATGGCGCTCTCGAGATGGGTCGAGAACGCGAGTTCGTCGTCGGCGTCCGGGTGGCGGGCCAGGGCGTCGAGGGCCATGATCGCCACTTCCGGGCGAGGGCCGGCGATGGCCGTGACCCGTTCCAATTCCTCGAGGGTCAGGGGCGGGAACGCCGATGCCTCCGCGGTAGCCTCCGACGGCGACTCCGCATCGCCCGTCGCGAGCATGGAAAGGCCGGTGGCCACGGCGTCGAGGGCCTCGTCCTCGCCGCCGTCCTCGTGCTGGCTGCGGTCGTAGAGCACGAGGCCGAGGCGCACGTAGGCCGTGCCGCGTACGTCGCTACCGGTATCGCTGCGGGCGAGCTGCCGCAGGAAGCGCACCGCGCGGTCCTCGTCGCCGCGCTCGTAGTGGAGCGTGGCAAGACGCATCAACACGTCGAGGTCGTCCGGGTGGAGTTCGAGGGCGCGTCCGAGGTATCGCAACACGCGGTCGGTGTCCTCCGTCGCTTCCGCGGCCTCGGCGGCGGCCAGCATGATCCGCCCGAGGGTCTGTCGGTCCCGCGGCTCGAGGGGCGCTGCGGCCTTTGCGACCTGGCGCTCGACCTGGTCGGCGATGGTCAACACGTCCTTGGGGCGGCGGGCCATCTGCCGGTTGCGAATCATCGCCCAGCGAATCCGCAGGTCGTCGGGGGCCTTGCGAGCCGCGCCCGACAGACGGCGATAGGCTTCCCCCACCCGGTCCGTCCGTTCGAGGAGACGCGCGAGCAGGACCAGGGCCGGCACCACGTAGGCCGTCTCCCCGCGCAGTCCCAGCTGTTCGAGCAGGTCCTCGAGGTAGCGTTCCGCCTCTTCGTAGCGCTCGCTCTCCACGAGGACCTCACCGAGCCCGAGCAGGGTGGGGGCATGCCCCGGGTCTTCGGCCAGCGCTGCCCGCAGGTAGCGTTCGGCGGCCGATGCGTCACCCGTCAGCCGATGGATCATGCGCCCAGCCTCGGCCGAAAGGTGGGCGGCGAAGGGGGTATCCGCGAATGCGGAGATTTCCTTCTCGATAAAGGCGACGGTCTCCTCGTCGCCACCGTCCGGCCAGCGCAGGCGCGCGAGGCCCTCGATGGCGCGGGCGATCAGCGAGGTCGATTCCACGGCGTCCGGCGCCGCCTTTGCGTCGGCGAGCACGCGCGCGAACGATCGAATGGCCGCGGGCGTGTCCGTCCGTGCGAGCCGTTCTGCTGCGTCGACCTGGGCCCGTGGGGTACCGATGGCCGCGAGGAGGCGTGCGGCGAGGCGATCGTCGTCGAGGGTGTCGGCGAGGTGGTGGGCCATGCGCTCGAGTCGGGTGCGGCGGGCCGCGTCGAGGCCGCACGCCTCGCCCGCCCGTTCGAGAAACGCGGCCAGGTGCTCGGCGGCGTCCACCGTCCGTCCGAGGTCCTTGTCGAGCAGGGGCACGACGACCTCGCACAGGGCTGCCCCGGCATCGAAATCGTCCGCGGAGATCCGCTCGGCGTGTTCGGTGAGCAGGGACAATGCCCTTTCCGTCTGCCCCTGTTCGCGCCAGGCCTCGGCAAGGCCGAGCACCACGTCGGTGTCCTCCGGGTCGTCGCGATGGAGCGCCTCGAGGACGTCGATGGCCTCCGTCGTCGGCGCGCCGCTCTCCCGCAGGGCACGGGCCTTCTCGACGAGTAGGGCACGGCGCGCGGCCGAGTCGCCTTCGGCCTGCGCAAGTTGCTCGTCGAGCAGTGGCAGCAGGGCGTCGAAGCGCATGGTGGCCCGGTAGAGATCGGCGAGGTGGCGCGTCGCGGTCGCGTCACCCGGGGCGAGGGCGAGCACCTCGTTCCAGATCTCGATGGCGCGGTCGGGGATCTCGAGGACGTCTTCGTAGATCTCGGCGGCTCGCCGAAGCAATCGGGAGCGTGCCTCCTCGTCGCCGACGCGCTCGGCGGAGGTCCGAAGGGCGTCGACCGCGGTCGTCGGGTGACCATGGGCGAGCAACAGATCGACGTAGCGATCCACGACGTCCTCTCGATCGGGAAACGCACGCCATAGCGCTTCGAGGCGTTCGATGGCCTCGTCACCGCGGTCGAGGTCCTCGTCGAGGCGTGCCGCGAGGAAGAACTCGCGCTCGATCCGCTCCTCGGGAGCGAGCACGTCCGCGTCCCGTCGCAGCCGTTGGATCTCGATGGTGGCGAATTCCTCCCACTCGGCGTCCCGTCGCAGCAGGTCGGCCAGGCGAGCGAGGGTCTCCTCGTGCTGGGGTGAGACCGCCAACACTGCACGGTAGTGATCCTTCGCCCGGTCGTGGTCGCCGACTTCCTCGTAGATGGCCGCAAGTCTCGAGTTCTGGGCGAGCACGTGCTCGGGGAGAGCGGCATCGGCGAGGACGGCCTCGAGGGTGCGGGTCCACAGATCGACGCGATTCGTCCGTCGCGCAAGCCGCTCGAGCATGTCGAGGGCGTCGGGATCCTCGGGATGGGCGCGCAGCGCGGCGCCGAGGGCCTCGAAGGCCCGTTCGAGGTCGCCCGCGCCCTCCGACCACATCCGCGCGGTGCCCATCCACAACCTTGCCCGTCCCACCCTCGACGCGGTGGGGTCGTCGAGGTAGGCGGCGGCGACCTCCTCCCACGCGGAATGGACCGGCGGTCGGGAGGGAACGAGGGGCGCTGCGAGGCTGGGGATCTTGGGCAGGAGGCTTGCGATGGGGCGGGGGGGAGGTGGCGGGGCGCCCACGGCCGTGTGCAGATCCGCCGTATCCAGTTCGACGATCCCCGACGATCCTCCGATCTCTCCGCCGACCACCGGCGTCGACTCGGCATCGACGCGCGCCTCGTCGGGCGGCTCCGGCTCGAGGTCTTCGAAGTCCTCGATCTGGTCGAGGTCCTCGATCTCCTCGATTTCGTCGATCTCCTCGATCTCCTCGATTTCGTCGATCTCCTCGATCTCCTCGACCTCCTCGATCTCCTCGACCCCTTCGGCGTCCTGCGCGGCGTCGTGCGGGACGTCCGTGGTGTCCCGGCCGCCCGCGGGCGTGCCAGCCGCCGCGGCGCCGCGCACGAAATCGATGACTTCGAGGGGAGGGCGAAGCAACAGGTCCTCGGGGAGCCCACGCGCCTGCCAGAATTCGGCATCCTCCGTTTCGGGGGCTTCCACGTGGACGTCCCGTACGGGATCCCGCGGAATCTCCGGGGGGGTGTATGCGCCGACGATGCCGGCCAGCCGCCACAGTTCGGCGTGGACGGGAGGTAGCTCCCCTTCGATGGGGACCGGTTCGGGCGCGAGGCGGTACGCGGCCAGGCGCGTCCTGAGGGCGTACTCCGGGCGGTCGAGCTCGTGCTCGTAGATTTCCGCGAGGGTCCGGTGGATTTCGAGGGATTCGTCGAGATCCGCGGACCCGCCCAGGCGAAGCCCGAGGTGGACGAGGTAGGGGCGGTAGTCGTCGGCCTCCCGTGCCAGGCGGCGCAGCTCGTTCGGCGCATCGGCGTCGTCGGGGGCAAGTTCGAGGACGCGCAGCCACTCGGCGGCGGCCGCCGCCGGAGCACCGAGGTCGCGCTCTCTGATCCTCGCGCGCGTCTCCATGAACCGGCGCTTCTCGTCACGCTCGGTCTCGTCGTGGGCGACGGCGGCCAGGAGCACGAGACGGGCGATGAAGGGCAGGCGTTCGTCGACCTGATCGAGGCGTGCGGCGAAGGGTTCCGCCGCTTCGACGAGACGGTCGGGATCGAGGCCGCGCCCGATTCGGGAACCGAAGACGGCGACCGCGGCTTCCGGTGCGTTCATCGCCTCCGAAAGCAGCTTCGCCGCCCGCTCGAGGGCGTCGAAGGCGTCGTCGGCCGCGCCGCGATCGATGGCTGCGTCGGCACGTTCGAGGAGGTGTTCGACGAGGGGTTCGTAGAGTTCGTGCTCGGTGGCGATCGACACCAAGGTCTCGCCAAGGGCCTCGGCCAGGTCGAGGTCCTCGGTCGCGAGAGCGCGGTAGGCCTCGCCGAGCAGCCGGACCGCCGCGGCGGGATCTCGGTCCATGTCCAGCGCCGTGCGCGCCAGGTTGCGGTACGCGGTCGCCCGCATCTCCGGCGACTCGGCGCGTTCGAGGTCCGATCGGTACACGGCGAAGGCGGCGTCCGATCGTCCGCGTTCTTCGGCCCAGGCGAGTATGCGCTCCGAGATCCGTCGCCGATCCGGAGCGATGGCGTGGGCGCGGAGCAGGAAGTCGATGGCGCGGTCGGGCTCGTCGAGCCGTTGCCGCGCAAGGTCGGCCAACTCCTCGAGGGCGGATAGGCGCGCCTCGATGTCCTCGCCGGCGAGTTCGTCGTCGGCGGGGACCGAAGCCTCCCGCTCGAGCAAGGCGACGAGCTCGTCCCACATGTCGTGCGCCTCCGCGAGACGGTCCAACGCGTCCCGCCACCGCCTTTCGTCCCCGGATCGCGACCGCGCGAGCGAAAAGCCGAGAGCCGTCCATTCGAACGCATCCGCGGGGCGCTCGGCATCCTTCTCCGCGGCCTCGGCGGCGATCTCCGTGACCGCGAGTGCGGCTTCGGTGTCTCCGGCCGTTGCAAGGGACTCGACGAGTCGCCCGGCCGTGGCGAAGAATCGGTCGAAGCGCCCGTGCGTACGGGCGATGCGACGCATCCCTTCGACGACGGGGGTCGGATCGCCCGGTTCGGCGGCTGCGGCCTCGAGGTGGGTGAGGGCCAGATCGCCGTCGCCGAGACGCCGACCGGCCAGTTCCGCCATGCGTTCGAAGGTCGCCCGGCGAATCGTCGGATCGTCGGTCAGCTCCACGCGCCGGGCGAGGGCGGCGATGGCCCCGGTCGCGTCGCCGAGTTCCTCGCGCAAACCGGCAACCTCCTCGAGGGCACCGGCATCGTCCGGGGCCTCGTCGAGGTAGCGCTCGTAGGCCATCAGGGCGGCATGGGGGTCGTCCAAGGGGCCGCGCCACGCGTCGATGACGTTGCGGAAGAGCTCCCGCCGACGCTCCGGGTCGGTCTCCGACAGGAGCAACGTCTCGTACATGCGCACGGCCTCTGCCGGCCGGTTCGCGCGGGCGTAGGCGTCGGCGAGGGTCCACGCGACCTGGGGCGCCTCGACGTAGGCGAGGAGGGGCAGTCCGGCGAGGACGTCCGCGGCTGCCGAGGGATCGTCGAGGCGGTGGGCGAGCACGTCGGCGCGCTCGAGGTCGACCTGGATGCGTTCCGACTCCGAGGTCGTCGCGGCGGCGAGCTTGCCGAGGGTCGCGGCGAGGGGTTGCCACGCTTCGGCGTCGCGGTAGACCTCGGTGAGGGTACGCAAGAGGTCCACGCGATCCGGAGCCCGGGCGAGGGCCCGCTCGAAGGCGTCCCGGGCCGCCTCGAGGTCGCCGAGGTAGTCCCGTTGAAGCTGGCCGAGGCGTGCGAGGAACTCCACCGCCCGTGTTTTCGGTACCTTCTTGGACGATGTCAGGGCCCGGTAGACCTCGGCGAGATCCTCGTAGCGTCCGAGTTCCTCGTACAGGGCGACGAGATGATCGGCGACGTGTAGGTCGTCCGGGCGAAGCTCGAACAACTGGCCCCATAGCTCGGCCGCTCGGGGCAGGTCGCCGAGATCGAGCTCGGCCACGCGAGCCATCCGACGCAGAATCCGCACCCGGTCCTCCGCGTCCGGCACCATCCGCAACTCTCGGTCCAGCGTATCGAGCAGGGCCTGGACGTCGCCGCGGTCCTCGTGGATCCGCTGCAGGCGCCGCAGGGCGGTGCGGTCGGCCGGGGCGAGGCGCAAGATCTCCTCGCAGGCCCACACCGCGCGGTCGGTGTCGCCGAGTTCGTAGTGCCAGATCTCGGCGAGGCGTCGCAGGAGCGACACCCGTTCGGTATTGCTGCGCGATCGCTCGAGCTGTTGCTCGAGCAGGGGCACGACGTTCGCATAGTCACCGGCCCGGTCGTAGAGGGATGCAAGGGCGCGCAGGGCCTGCACGTCGTCGGGCTTGTGGGCGAGGATCTCCTGATACAGCTCGATGGCCCGCGTCGGGTCGGCGCTGCGGTCGCGGTATACCTGGGTCAGCCGTTTGAGAATGTCGAGCCGCCGCCGTGGATCCGTGATGCGTTCGAGTTCCGCCTCCTGGACCCGAATCATGTTGTCCCACATGCGGGCCCGTTTCTCGATGCGTGCAATCTGCTGGCTCGGCCGGGGGTCGTTGGGGAAGGCGGCCGAAAGGCGCCCCCAGGCGTCGAGGGCCCCTTCGATGTCGCCGAGGCGCCGCTCGCAGATCTCGGCGAGTTCGACGAACTGCTCGGCGAACTCCGGCCGCGCAAGGGGGCTGCGCGGGCCGGTGACCGATGCCGCCTGCTCCACGTGGAAGAGCAGCAGGTCCCGTAGCTGCCGGTAGGCGTGCTTACGCCGAAAGTGTTCCTTGTAGCCTTCGAAGGCCTCCTCGTGGAACGGATCGCGCTCGAGGATCCGATAGAAGCAGACGGCGGCCTGCTCTTCGTTCTCGAACTCGTCGCGGTGGATCCGTGCGGCCAGGAGCAACTCGTCGTTGGACACCGATGCCGGGTCGCGCTCGTACTTGGCCTCGACGAGGGCGGCCAGGGCATAGCGGTCGTCCACCTGTTCGAGGATCCGGGCGAGGGCCTGCCACGACGGCCCTCCCGGCGGCTCGACGGTCGTGGCCTGTTCGTAGAGGGCGCGGGCCTGCTCGATCCGTCCGAGCCGGTTCTCGAGCAGGTCGGCCCGGCGCAGCAGGTACGGAACCGCCGCCTCCCCTTCCACGTAGGAGGCCCAGTCCGCGTAGAGGGCGTCGAGGGCCGGCCAGTCCTCGGCAGCGATGAGGGCCTGCTCGTAGGTGGCGGCCGCTTCGGTCAGATCCGGCGCAAGTTCGAGGGCTCGGCGCACCAGTTCCACCGCCTGCCGGGGCCGTCCGATGCGCAGGGCCACTTCGGCCGCCTTGACGAAGATCCCCGCGGCCTTCGAAAGCCCCTCGTGGGTCGCCTTGCCGGACTGAAGGTAGAGTTCGGCGAAGTCCCGCAGGGCGTCCACGTCGTCGGGGGACTCCTTGAGCGCCGCCTGGAGGTGGCGTGCCGCCGAAGCCAGGTCGTCGAGGTGCAGGAACTCGATGCGGGCGAGGCGGCGGTACCACGCAGCACGACGGGGGGCATCGGAGGACTCGGCCAGGGTCTCGATGGCGCGAAGGATCCGGGGCGGCGCCTTCGACCACAGCTCGGCCCGCACCGTAAGCTCGGCGATACGTTCGGCGGCCTCGGCCAATCCCGGGTCGGCCACCAGGGCGCGTTCGTAGTGCTCGATGGCCGCAGGTTGGTTTGCGAGGTGCTCGTCGAAGATTCGTGCGATCCGCAGATGGGTGCGGGCCTCTTCGGCCGGATCGGAGTGGGGCAGATTCGCCAGGTGCCACTGGTAGAGCCGGACGAGGGGGGCCCACCAGCGGAGTTTCTCGTACAGGCGGCGCAGACGCTCGAAGTACCGCTTGCGTCCGGGCTCGAGGATCGTCGCACGGGCGAGGGCGCGGGCGGCGTTGGGCTCGTCTCCCACGCGCTCGGCGAAGAGTTCGGCCGCCTGGGCGGCGAGTTGGGCGGCCTTGCCGGGCACCGTCACGTGGGCCGCGTGCAGCGCGAACAACGTGGCCAGATCCCGCCAGTCTTCGCGCTCCCGCAGCGCTCGACGCAGGGACTGGAAGATCGATTCGTTCCCGGGCGCCTCCCGGTACCGCGAGAGATCCTCGCTCTCGTCGGGTCGAGGCGGAGGGGGCTGGCACGGAAGGGGAACGTCCGGGGTCGGGGCGGCCGCGATCTGGGTCTCGGACATGGGGGCTACGTGAACGCGAGAAGGGGAGCGAGCAGGCGACGGGGGAGGTGGCAGGAAGCTATCACGCAACGGCTCGGGCAAACTCCGCGAGCTGTGGTAGAGGCGACGCCATGGTCCATCGCCGTCCCCCGGCTCCGTCTGTGCGCGACGTGCGCAAGGGCAACGAAGGGCGCCCGAACGGCCGCGCCGACCTGCGCCCGCAGGTGTCGTCCCTTGCCAACGGCGCCCGGATCGTCGTCGATCGCCACGGTGCCCCGGAGCCGAACGCGCCGGTCGCGGTGGAGCTTTGGGTGCTGTCCGGCGCGGCGTGCGAATCACCGAACGAGCAGGGGGCGGCACACCTGCTCGAGCACATGCTCTTCAAGCCCGTGGCTCCGGGCGTGCCGGACCTGGCGGCACGTCTCGAGGCCCTCGGCGCGGACGTCAACGCGTTCACCGGCTACGACGAAACCGTCTACCACCTCGTCGTGCCGCGTCGCGCGTTCCGGGCGGCGGCGCGGCTGTTGTCCGAGGCCGTCGCGGGTCCGGCGCTCTCCCCATCCGACCTTCGCACGGAGCGCGAGGTCGTCCTCGAGGAGCTACGTTTGGCGGCCGACGACCCGCAGCAGCGGCTCCACGAGCGTCTGTGGCGCGCGGCCCTCGGGACGCGCCATCCCTACGGTCACCCGATCCTCGGCCGGGAGACGACGGTTCGCCGCTTGTCGTCGACCCGCTTGCGCGCGTTCCACCGGCGGGGGTACGTCGGTCGGCGCACGGTGGCGGTGGTCTCCGGGCCGGTCACGAAGTCCGCGGCCGAGCAGGCCCTCGCGCCGGCGCTCGGGAAGCTGCCCGCGGGCCGGCCCCCGGACCGCCCGCGCCCGCCGCGGGCGCCCAACTCGCCCCGTGTCGTGGTGGAGCGGGGATCCGTCGGCGAGGCCACCGTGACCGTGCTGTGGCCCCATCGGCCGGCCGACGTGTTGGAGCAGGCGTCGTGGGAGGTCTTGGCCCACGTCCTCGGGGCCGGCGAGAATGCTTGGCTCTCCGAGCGGCTCGTGCGCAACGAGGGATTGTGTTCGTCGATCCACACGTCGTTCTATCCCGGCCGCCATGCCGGGGTGTTCGCCGTGCAGGCCACGGCATCGGCCCAGGATGCGGCCGCGGTGCTCGACGCGCTCGGCTGCGCGCTACGAGACCTCGGGCACCGGGGGATCACCGAAGCCGCCGTGGCCCAAGCCCGGTCGGTCCTGCTCGGTGACGTGGTGTTCGGTGGGGAGACCGCGGCGGGCCGCGCCCAGGAGATCGGAGGGGCGATGGTCCTTCACGGGCGGATCCTGGACTGGGCGGAGCGCCGGCAAGCCCTGGCCGGCATCGATGCGTCCGACGTGCACGCATACCTGCTTCGATTGCTCGACGGGCGCGCCGTCCCGGTGGCCGGGATCTGCCTGCCCGACGGTGTTGCCTTACCGCGCAACGGAGGCCGCTGGTTCCTCCGGGCGCGTCGCCGTGTCGGAATGCGCAAGGGCCGCGCGCGATCGGACGGGATCGACGTGCGCCGCTTGGACAACGGGATCCGCCTGTGCATGGCCCCCGATCCGTCGCACCCGATCGTGGCGGGTTGCGTGTCGTTCGCCGCCGGACAGGTCGAAGACCCCCCCGAGCATGCGGGCGTCTCGGTGCTCGCGTCGCGATGTGCGGCGCTGGCGACGGTGGAGCGGGGCCCAATCGCCCTCGCCGAAGCGCTCCATCTGCGGTGTGCGAGCCTCGATTCCTTCAGCGGCCGGACCCTGACCGGTCTGTCCTTCGAGACCCTCGCCACCGAGATCCACGACGTCCTGCGGCTGGTGGAGGCCTGCGTCTTCGACCCCTCCTTCGAGCCCGATCTGGTGGTGGACGAGCGCCGGATCCTGATCGAGGAGATCCGTTCGCGGACGGACGATCTCGCCTGGCTCGCCAGTCGGCGGGCGCTCGCTCGCCTCTACGGCGATCACCCCTTTGCGCGGGATCGTCTTGGCACCGTTACGACCGTGCGGCGGCTTTCCAGGGACGTCGTCGAGGGGCACTGGTTCGACCGGATCACGCGGCGCGCGCCCGTGGTGGCCCTCGCCGGCGCATTCGATCCCGAGGGCGTCGCCGAAGCCGTGGCAGCATGGCCCGCGCGGGGCGGGCGAGGGCGTCGCCGCATCCCGCGTTTCGCCGCGGCCGGGGAGCAGGGGCCGGTGCGCACCGATTTGGCACGGCCGCGGGAGCAGACGTACCTGGCCATTGCCTTTCCCGCCCCGGCCGTGGATGCGCCGGACCTGGCCGCCGTCGAGGTGGCGACGGCCATCCTCGGGGGGCAGGGGGGGCTCTTGTTCGAGGCCCTGCGGGAGCGGGAGGGATTGGTCTACAGCGTGCACGCGACCTCCGTACACACGGAGGTCGCCGGGCACGCTCTGGTCACCGCCACCACCACCCCCCACAAGGCGGAACGTACGGTGGAGCGGATCTTCGCGTGCATCGAAGAACTCCGGGCGGGGCGAATCGGGCGCGACCGAATCGCCGATGCCCGGCGATATCTCGTGGGGCAACACGGTTCGGCCTACGAGCGACGGGCGGCCGTGGCCTCGGCGATGGCCTTCGACGAGATCCGCGGGCTCGGTGCGCAGGCGTTCCGGGAGGTCCCGCGCCGCATCGCCGCCGTACGCGACGAGGACGTCCACCGGGCGGCTTGGACCGTCTTCGACCCTACGCGTTGCGTCGTGGCGCGGGTGGGAGCGATTCCCGGTCGACGGGTCAGGTGACACTCAGGACGTAGACGTCGTAGAGGGCGTGGGTCCAGGCCGCGACGGCAAAGCCCCGCACGAGGTAGACGATCGCGAAGAAGAGCCCGGCGAAGGTTCGGTACACGAAGGCGGCGAAGGCAAAGGGCTCCCCGGCCGGGCCCACGTGATGGGCCAGCGAGAAGAGCAGGGACGAGACGACGACGGCGAGGAACAGTGCCCGACGCCTTCCGGTGACACCGGCGAGCAACCACGTAAGGCCCCCGAGCAGCACGACGCGAAAGACCAACTCCTCGTGGAATCCCGCCCCGGCGGAGACGACGATCACCTCGAGGGGGCCCGACAGCAGTGAAAGCCCCGGTACGAAGGGCGCGAGCCGGGACAGGACGAAGACGATGAGGGAGCCCATGGAGAGCGCATAGAAGGTGCACTCGACCAGCATGGGCAGGAAGATCCGAGGGTCGAACGTTCCGGTACGGCGGAGCAACACGACGATGGCGGCATAGGCGACCAACATGCCGGCGAGTGTGGCGAGATAACTCGTAAGGTCGTGCGCGGCCATCTCGATGAACGTGCGGGTCAGGAAGTCCACGCCGTTCTGCCCGCGGCCGGTGAGGATCCCCAACTGGTAGACTGCGAAGAGCGGAAACACCAAGATGGCACTCGAAAGGCCGTCGATACGACCCGCCAGGTAGCGCATCAGGGGGCTCGGCCTTCGCGGTCGCGCCGGCGCGACACGATGCTTGCGCACGCGCTCGACTTTGATTCATGATGGCGGGCGCCGCAAGCCTGCGCCCGCGGCCCAGCCATGGAATCCTCGTCGGTCATCCCCCACCTCCGGGTCGCGCTCGGCGTTTTCTTGTGCGGCGGTGTGGGTGCGTTGGCACGGGTCCTCCTGGCCTCGGCGATCGACCGCGTGGGGGGCGCCGTACTGCCCCATGCCGGGACCCTCGCGGTCAACCTGATCGGATGCCTATTGTTCGGGTTCCTCGGCGGCCTGCTGGAGGGGACCGCCCGGGTGATCGTACTCGGCGGGTTGCTCGGGGCGCTCACGACCTACAGCACGTTCGCGTGGCTGCTCGTCGATCTCGGCAGATCGGGGCGCCACGGTACGCTCCTTCTGCAGCTCGTCGCACACGTCGGCGGTGGCGTGCTCTGCATCGCCGCAGGGCTGGCCATCGCACGCCTCGTAGCCGGAGAATCCGGCTGAGTCGCCGCGCACCCTCACCGCGCGCCGTCGGCTCGGCCGACGTTCGACTCAGCGACGCGATCCGCTGCGTCGCTTGGTCTTCTTCTTGGCGGCGGTCTTCTTCTTGGCGCTGGTCTTCTTCTTGGCGCTGGTCTTCTTCTTGGCGCTGGTCTTCTTCTTGGCGGCGGTCTTCT
>RFGU01000005.1 GCA_003696955.1 Deltaproteobacteria bacterium
GTCCATGAACATGGTCCAACCGCGCGTACTCGGCTTGCCCCCCGCCCCGGGCGCCTGGGGGACCTGGGGCTGCGCAGGCTGCGGCGTCGAAGCCGCCGGCTGCTGGGGGGCCTGGGGCTGTGCCGGCTGTGGCACCGGAGCCGCGGGGCCTTGCGGGGATCCTGCCCCCGCTGGTGCCGTGCCCGCGTCCGCAGCGTCCATGAACATGGTCCATCCACGGGTGCTCGGCTTGCTCGCCGCCGGCGCCCCCGAAGGTGCCGTCGCCGAGGGCGCCGACCCGGCCGTGGCCGGGACGCCCCCGAGGGCGCCGACCAACTCCGCGACGAAGCTGCGAAGCATCATGGGGCGAAGCCGCGGGTCGGGGGAAAGGGCCTTTTGCAGCCGAGGGTCGACCCCCTCGGGCGCCTGTCCCGTCCCATGGACCGCGCGAGCCGCCGCCACGTCGGCGAACAACGGCTTGCCGGCCAGCATGGCGTGGGTCAGGGCCGCCAGGTTGTAGATCAGCGTACGTTGGTCGACGACCTTGCCCGCGAGCTGTTCCGGAGCGAGGGTTTCCAGGGGGCCGAATACGCCGCCTCCAAGTTCGTCGGCCACGGAGAATCCGAGCACCGCCACCCCCTGCGGTCCCGTCCACACCGTCTCGACCCCCAGGTTCCGGTGGGTGACGCCCGCCTGCAACGCCGCCATCAGCGCATCGCCCACGGCCGACACCACCTGCGCCACCTCGGGCTCGGGCATGGCCCCGGCCGCGATCCGCCGGGCGAGCGGGCTGCCCTGGACCGGTGCATGCACCTCGTACAGGCCGCCGTCGGGCAACTTGCCGCTGCCATGGACCTTCGGGATCCCGGCGTGGTCCACCCCGGCGAGCTGACGCAGCTCTCGGAGCGTCCGCTCGAGCACGAGGGGCGATGCGAAGGCGGACGGTGCATAGGCGGTGAGCCAAACGGTCCCCTCGGGCCCCGTCGCCTCGTGGATCGCAGCGCCACGCCGTTGCTCGATCACGCGAGAAACGGTGTAACGGCCGTCGACGACGGTCCCAGCCGGCAAGGTCTTCGTGGTCATGGCGGCCCTTCTTCGAGAAAACGCAATCGGCCGCCCGAGACTACGTGGCGACGCCTGCCGGATCAACCCGCCGCACGACGCCCCCCGTTCCCGCGGAGCGTCTCCTCCGACTGCCGGTCAGCGGGCCTCGGTGGAGGCGGTCTTCGCCTCGACGGCGGGCGCCGGCTTCCCCGGTTCGCCGCAGCCGGCGAAGAGCTCGTCGTACGAGAGGGTGCTGCGCTTGGCCTGCTTGCGCTTGCGGTCCGCACCGCGGTTCCGGCGGCGGATGGCGCGGCGACGCTTCGTGATCTGCGTGAAGGATGCCATGGCGTACCTCGGGCGGCGGAGGATGGAAGCTCGTCGGCGGCCTGTCAAGCGCTCGCGCCGGGAGGCCCGGGGCGGCTATGGCTGCGGATAGCGCCCGCTGCCCACGTGGACGATACGCTGGGCGTCCTCGACCCCTGGGATCGCCTTCAGATCCAGCAGCAGATCGCGAAGTTGCGCGGCCGTACGGACCGTGGCGTGGAAGGTGTTGATGGCCGTGTCCTCCTCCTTGTCGCCGAGGGTCCGACAGTTCGCCTGCTTGATGTTGGCACCATGGCGCGAGAAGACGCGGCTCATCTCCGCGAGGAGCCCCACCCGGTTCATGGTGCGCACCTCGATGGTCACCGCCCGCTCGACGTCCAGATCCGGCGCCCACTCCAGCCGGATCGGCCGCTTGTCGATGTGGTCGAGGGCCTCGGGACACTCCCGCAGGTGCACGACGATCCCGGTCCCCTGCTGGAAGAGCCCCACCACGGGCTCGCCGGGCACCGGTGCGCAGCAGGCCCCGAGCGACAGCGTCGGTCCCTCGGATCCCCGGCCTTCGAGGGCCGCGCGGGTGATCACCAAGGGCTTGTCCGGCGGACGCACGACCGAGGTGCCCAGCCGATCGGTGCCGCGCCCGGTCACCCGACGAAACACCCGCACCAGCAGGTTGTCCGCCGCGGACTGCCGCGGGAACATGGCCCGCACGACGTCCACGGCGGCTGCGGTTCCGGCCCCCACCGCCTCGTACACCTCGTCGGCCGACTTGGCCCCGGCCAGCCCGATCTTGCGCGCGCCTTCGAGCAGACGCCCGTCCTCGATCACGTCGTCGAGGCTGCGTCCCTCGGCGCTGAGTTCCTGGGCGAGCAACTGGCGACCGAGGTTGCGGCAACGCGTGCGTTCGCGCTGGCGCAAGAAGGCCTTGATCCGGGTGCGCGCCCGGGCCGTCGCGCACATCTTGAGCCACTCCGGTCGTGGCGCCGCGGCCGGGTCCGTGATGATCTCGACCGTGTCGCCCTGCCGCAGCCGATAGCGCAGGGGCACGAGGTGGCCGTTGACCCGCGCCCCGGAGCTGTGGAGCCCCACGTCCGTATGGATCGCGAACGCGAAGTCGATGGGCGTCGCGCCCTTAGGAAAGGTGTAGATGTCCCCCTTGGGCGAGAACACGTACACCTCGTCGGCGAAGAGGTCCGCCTTGACGGCCTCGATGAACTCGTTGGGATCGCGTACCGACTCCTGCCAGTCCACCAGGGTCCCGAGCCACGCGCGTGCCCGCTCGGCCAGCCCGCCCGTGCTCGCATCGGCCAGGATCCCGAATCTGGCCACCCGGTCCATCTCGACCGAAAGGATCTGCACCTCGATCCGCGTGCCCTCGTCGTCGAGAAGGACCGTGTGCAGGGCGCGGTAGCCGTTGGGGCGCGGTAGGGCCACGTAGTCGCGAAAACGCCCCGGCACCGGCTTCATGTGGGCATGGAGCAGTCCGAGGGCGACGTAGCAGGCCACGGCATCCGAGGTCACCACCTGGATCGAGAACAGATCCTCGGGCCGCTCGGGACGGTGCCCCGTGGACTGCATCATGCGGTGGAGCTGGCACGGCCACCTGCGCGTGGCGAAGAACTCGACGGGACCGAACCTGTCGATGGTCCACGAAAGCCCGTCGGGTCCCTCGCGGCGGCCGTCGAAGAGGCTGCTCACCGTCCCGAGGGCCCGGTCGATCCGGGCGGGAAGCACGTCCTCGAAGGTGGCGACGGCCTGTCGCATGGTCTGCCACGCCGACGGCTGAAGGTAACGCAAGGAGATGTCCTCGAGTTCGAGACGGATCTCCTCGAGGCCGAGCCGGTGGGCCAGGGGCGCATAGATGTCCATGGTCTCCCGGCTGATCCGCTCGCGCTTGGCGGCCGGCATGTGCTCGAGGGTCCGCATGTTGTCGAGTCGGTCCGCAAGCTTCACCACGAGCACGCGAATGTCCTGGCTCATGGCGAGGAGCATCTTGCGAAAGCTCTCGGCCTGGTGCTCCTTGCGCGACAGGTACGGCACCTTGCCGAGCTTGGTGACCCCGTCGACGACGGCGGCGACCTCCTTGCCGAGCCGCTCGCCGAGTTCGTAGATCGACAGGTCGCTGTCCTCCACGGAATCGTGCAGCAGGCTCGCCGCCACGGTGGCGGTGTCGAGGCCCAGCTCGGCGATGGTCTTCGCCACCCGGAGCGGATGCACCAGGTACGGCTCGCCGCTCTTGCGCACCTGGTTGCGGTGGCAGGCCTCGGCGAGGGCGTAGGCCTCGCGGACGAGGCTCACGTCGGCGCCGTCGCCCTGGATCCGCCGCACGCAGGCCACCAGATCGTCGATGTAGGCCCCGGACTCGAGCATGTTGCGGGCACCCTCGGGGTCGACCACCAGGCCGGCCGACCGTTGGGGCGACCATCCGCGATGCACGTCCGCCGCAGCCGCCGGCCCGCTCGGCGTGACGGCGACGGAGACGGGCGCGGCATCGGCGGTCATGGGGTCTCTGGGCCCGCGGACTCGAGCACCCGGCGGGCCTTGGGCTCCATGCGGGAGCGTACGTGCAACTGCGCCACGTAGATGGCCCGCAGCGCGTCGTACGCGCGTTCGAGATCGTCGTTCATGACGAGATAGTCGTATTCATGGTAGTGCCGCAGCTCCTCGCGGGCCACCCGCAGGCGCCGTGCGATGGTGGCCTCGTCGTCGGTGCCCCGGGCCCGTAGCCTGCGCTCGAGTTCCGCGATGGACGGCGGCAGGATGAACACCAGGACGACCTCCTCGCCGAACCGCTTGCGCAGCATCTCGCCGCCCTGGTAGTCCACGTCGAACAGGACGTCGCGCCCGGCCGAGAGCGCCCGTTCGATGGCGGCCACGCTGGTCCCATAGAGGTTGCCGTGGACCATGGCGTACTCGGCGAACTCGTCCCGGGCGATCATCTCCTGGAAGGTGTCCTTGTCGACGAAGTGGTAGTCCTTGCCGTCGACCTCCCCCGACCGGGGCTTGCGCGTGGTGTAGGACACCGAGAAGGCGAGATTCGGAAACTCGCCGCGCAACCGACGACACAGGGTCGTCTTCCCCGCCCCCGAGGGCGAGGAGACCACCAACAGCACGCCACGGGAACTACTCGACATTTTGCACCTGTTCACGGAAACGGTCGACGGCGAGGCGGATCCGGAGCAGGGCCTCGTCGGCCCCGGCCCCGGCGGCCTTCGTCCCGAGGGTGCTGGCCTCCCGCGCCATCTCCTGGCCGAGGAACTCCAGGCGGCGCCCCTGCCCCGGGGCCGCCGGCTCGTCGAGGATCTGGCGCACGCGATCGACGTGGGCGGCCAGTCGAACCCGTTCCTCCCTCGGGTCGGACCGCAGCAGCAGTACGGCAACCTCTTGCTCGATGCGCTCGCCCCCCGGGGCCGAAAGCCCCGCGGCCGCAAGGTCGCGCACCTTCTCGGCGACCTCCGCGGCGATCTTGGAGCGCCGCGTCGCCACGGCCGGGTCGACGGCCTGGAGGCCGGCCTCGATCTCGTCGAGCAGGCTACGCAGTTCCCGTTCGAGCGCCGCCCCCTCCTCGCGGCGGGCGGCCACGAGGCCGTCGAGTGCGGCGTCCACCAGGGCGTCGAGCCACGGGGGCGCCGAAGGTGGCAGGGACGCGACGGGGCCTACGGTGGCGAGCAGGTCCCGGATGGACGGGGTCGCAAGCTCGAGGCCGTGGCCACCGGCCATGCCCACGAGACGCTGGGTCCGGTGGATCGCGAGATCGAAGCGCCCGGCGATCCGCGCCGAGATCCCCTCGGCCTCGTCGGCCAGGGGCCGGGTCACCACGGCCACCGTGCACCGCCCCCGCCCGATCCGCCGGGCGACGACGGAGCCGATGGCATGCTCGGCCGCCAACCCGAAATCGCTACGGACCCGGACCTCCCGGTAGCGAGCGTTGACCGACCGCACCTCCACGGTGAGGCGCAGATCCTCCTCGGGCCACGGGCGACTGGCCGCCCCGTAGCCCGTCATGCTCGCGATGGGCACGGTCGCTTGCGTACCGCCCCTTCGCCCCTGTCGCAAGCCCGCAGCGGGGGGTATGCTGGCGCGGCCGATGACCACGGTCGGATCACCGTGCGCGCCCTCGCTTCGCCCGACGTGCGCCATCGTCCTGGCCGTGGCCGCCGCCTTCGCGAGCCCTGCTCGAGCCGCCGAGCCCGGCGCGGAGGCCGAGACCGCGGACGGGGCATCCGAGCCGCCGGAGAACACCAAGCGACGCCCCCGGGCGACGGCGCCTTCGGACCGGCGCTTCCTGGTGGGGCTCGAGGGCGTGGTGATCCAGGCCCCCGCCCTGCGCCCCCACGTCATCCGCCTCGATCCCCGCTTCGTGGGCAATTCGGTCGCCCTGGGCGGTGCCGGCCTCTTCGGTCGATTCCGCCCGGTGCCGATCCTCGCCGTGGAGCTTTCGGTGCGATCGGGGTCGGTGGCCTACCGCGACCGCGACAAGGACAAGCTGGCATCCGAGGACATGCTCCTGGCGACCACCGGCCTGTTGCTCTATCTCGCCCATGCGGAGCGTGCGCGGCTAGCCGTCGACGGCGGGCTCGGGGGCCAGTTCCACCGTGTGGCCTACTTCTCGAAGGGCGGCAAGTCGGTACAGCGCTTCGGTGCCTTCCTCCTGCACACCGGCCTCGACGCCGAGTTCCTCCTGTCGCGGGTGGCGTTCGTGCTCTCGGTTCGCACCTACGGCGTCGTCACCGACGACCGGGCCATGACCACCAAGGGCCCCCTCTTCGAGGGCGCCACCGCGGCCGACCGCGCCCTCCCCGTGGCCACCTTCCAGACCTACGTCGCCGCGAGCGCCGGGTTGGCCTACCACTTCTGAGCACGAAGCCCACGGCCGGACCGCAACGTTCACCGGCCCTCCCCGCTCCCGCTCACCGCCGTTCGGCGCGCAAACGTTTGCATCATCTTGCATCGTGGTCCCGCTGGACAGCCCCGTACGGCGAAGGTACCCTCGCGTGGACGCGAGGTTCAAAAGCTGCGCCTAGGTTCGGCCGATGCCACGTTACAACCGTTTCATCCTCCTCCGTTCCCCGCGGCACGGCCTCGGATTCGCGGTCGTTCCCTCCTTCCTGTTCCTCGCCTGCTTTTCGGCCCCCCCATCGCCGGGTTCCGGCGATTCGGATGCCACCGACGGAAGCGGCGGCACCGGCGGCACCTCTCCTGGCACCTCCGTGGGAGGCACCTCCCTCGGGACCTCGTCCGCCGGGACCTCGTCCGCCGGAACCTCGTCCACCGGAACCTCGTCCACCGGTGGCATGTGCTCGCCGGACCTTCCCGACCTGTGCGACGGGGAGTGTGTCGACCTCCAGACCGATCCGAATCACTGTGGGGACTGCGCGACCGTCTGTGGGCCGGGTGCCTCCTGCATCGCCGGTACGTGTGACATGCCGGCCGTCGTCGAGGTCGATTCCGATTCGGCCACCACCTGCAGCCTATGGAACGACGGTTCGGTGCGTTGTTGGGGGCGCAACACCATGGGGCAACTCGGCCAAGCTCACACGGACAACATCGGGGACAACGAGACCCCGGACGCGGGCCAGGACACGGAGCTTGGCGAGCCGGCCCTCCAAATCGACCTCGGGGAAGAGTTTGCCTGTGCCCTTCTCGCGTCGGGTGACATCCGTTGCTGGGGGAAGAACGACGTCGGCCAACTCGGGCACGGTGCGGCCAACCCGTACGTGGGGGACGACGAGCCCCCGGCGAGCATGCCGACCGTGCAGGGTTTGGGAGAGCCTGCCGTCCAGGTGACGGCGGGATTCGACCACGCCTGCGCCCTTCTCGCATCCGGAAGCGTACGCTGCTGGGGGGGCAACGCGAACGGCCAACTGGGCTACGGCCATACGATGAACGTGGGCAAGACCATTTCGGTCGACGACGGAACCCTGGCAGGCGACGTGGACACGGGGCTGCCCGACGTGGCCGAGATCCATGCGGGCTACCGGTTCACGTGTGCGCGATCGTCCTCCGGACAGGTGAGGTGCTGGGGAAAGAACGACGTGGGCCAACTTGGGCTCGGCCACACGCAAACCATCGGCGACGACGAGGTTCCGGCGGACAGCATGGACACGCCCGTCGGCGGGAACGCGCAGGCGCTCACGGTGGGCGATACCTACGCGTGCGTCCTGCTGGAGGGGGGGGACGTACGCTGCTGGGGCAGGAACTCGGGCGGAAAACTGGGGCTGGGCAACACGAACGACGTGGGTGACGACGAACTCCCCAGCGACGTGCCCACCGTCTCCCTGTCGCGCCAGGGCGCGGATGTGCAAATCATCCGGGCTGGATCGGAGCATACGTGCGTCGTCTTCACCGACGGAGGCTTGCAGTGCTGGGGCGTCAACTGGGAAGGACAACTCGGTCTCGGGTACGTCAACCACATCGGGGACGACGAACTCCCGTCGTCGGTGGGACGCACCATGGTCGGCGAGGCCGTCCTCGCCACCGGGGGGGGATACAGCCGCTGCGTGGTGCTGGCGAATGGCGGGGTGCGGTGTTGGGGCAACAACAACACAGGGCAACTCGGGTACGGTGACACCGACAACCGCGGCGCCACGGCGGCGACGATCCCCTCGAAGCTGCCGAACATCAAGATCAAATAGCCGGCCCCGCGTTGCCCCGCCGGTGTCCCCGGGCGGGGCTCGTTCCAGACACCGCTCCGCCCCCGCCGGCCGTT
This sequence comes from Deltaproteobacteria bacterium, assembly GCA_003696955.1. Taxonomy (GTDB): domain Bacteria; phylum Myxococcota_A; class Polyangia; order Nannocystales; family Nannocystaceae; genus J032. Next base: position 8,054 of record RFGU01000005.1, read on the forward strand.
GGCCGCCCACGGTCGCCGCCCGTCCACCCGGCTTGTGTCCGGCCGCCGCCCCGCGATAGGCTCGGCGTTGCGATGATCCCCTACGAAGTCCTCGTCGACGCCCTCGAGGCCTGGAAGGCCCAGACCGCCCCACCGCCCCAGTCCGGGGACGAGTACGTGGCCGATGACCACCTCGCCGAGGACGTGGCGGGCGAGGAGCCGCCTGCCTACGAAGAGCCCGAAGCCGACTCCGAGGGCGTCGAGATGATGGACGAGGAGATGGTCCTCCTCGACGAAGACACCGGGGCCGTCGAAGCCGAGGCGGCACCGAGCTACGAGATGGAGATCGACGAGGCCGCCCCGGGCGAGGACGACGACGGAGCGGCCGCGACGGCGCACGCCGAGGACCACGAGGAGCCCGAAGACGCCTGACGTCGGCTACATCCCCTCGTCGAGGGCGAAGGCAGGCGTAAGCGCCACGCCGAACCCCCACCTGCTGCGATGCCATCGCTCGGCCCGGGCGTCCTCCCAGGCCAGGGCCGCCCGCATCGCGCGCAACCCTATCCCGCCCGCCGAGAGTGCGTCCCGCTGCTCCCCCGGATCCCGCTCGAGGTCGAAGAACCGCTGTTCGAGGCCCGGACCGACGATGAGCTTGAACCGCGACCCGACCAGGGTCCGGCTGCCGTCACCGCGGTAGGCCGAGGCCGTGCGGGGAGGCGCGAGGGGGTCGTCGGCCAAGGGCACGAGGGTCACGCCGCGAAACGACCCGGGCGGCTCGAGGTCGAGCAGGTCCAAGAGGGTCGGCGCGAGGTCGAGCAGGTCCACCGGAGCCTCGACCCGTCCGGGTCGCAGGAGCCCTGGCGCACGGATGACCAGGGGCACGTGCAGGGTCTCCTCGAACAGGGTGCGACCGTGGCCCGCCCCGCCGTGCTCGTAGAACTCCTCCCCGTGGATCCCCACGAGCACGAAGATCGTGCGGTCGAAGCGCCCGCGCTCCTCGAGGCGGGTCACGAGGCGCTCCACGGCATCGCCGACGGTGGCGAGCTCGGCACGGTAGAGCGCCCGCACGTACGCAAGCTCCTCCTCGGTCGGCACCTTGCGCCCGAGCCGCACCCGCTCGATCCAGATGTGGGTCAGATGGGGTAGCGGCGCCCCCTCGGGAACCTCGAAGTGCTTGATCCGCTCCCGAGGCGGATCGAACGGGGGCTGGGGATCGTTGAGCACGAGGTACAGGAACGAAGGCGCCGTGGCCGACCCGTGCTCGAGTGCGTCGAGGGCCGCCGGCAACGCGAGCGCCGAGGGGCTCCGGTCCGTCTGGGGCGGCACGTGGACGTAGCGATCGAACCCCTGGGCGAGCCCCCTCGCCTCGTCGACGTCCACGTTCGTGGTGGCCAACACGCTGTCGTAGCCGGCCCGCTCGAGGTGCTCGGCCAAGGTCACCACGGCGTCGGCCACCACGGTGCCACGGCTCGTTCGGTGCACGGGCGGGGGGATCGAGGTGAGCAGGGCCGCGTGATTGGGCACGGCCCACGGGGCCATGGCGTGGGCGCCCTCGAAGACGAGCCCCTCCGCGGCGATCCGCTCGAACACGGGGTGCGGGGACGGGCCGTCCTCGGGCCAGAGGTCGTCCGGGCGCACGCCCTCGATGGCCACCACCACGAGGTCGCGGATCCCCCGGGGACGCCGATCGATGGGACGGGTGCGCTGGACGACGATCTCCGCGCGAGACACCACGGCCTCGTCCTCGGGGCGGGCCCCCTCGACCCCGAGTTCGAGACGCAGGGGCGCCCCCCCGAACCCGGCCAGGTCGATGTCGTAGGTCGCCGACGCAGGCCGCAGGGGCTCGGCCAGAAGCTCCTTGGGAAGGGCCCCGGCAGCGTGCATCTCGTCGGTGCTGCCGACCACGCGCAGCCGGCCTCGCCCCCGGGCCTCCACGAGCAGTCGGCCCCGTCGTGGGGGCACCAGATACCAGGCGATGGCGCCCCCGCGCTCGACGATCATGCGCACGGGCTCGCTCGCGCCGCCTTCGAACCGGACCCGCCCACCTTTGGTCAGGCCTTCCCGGATCGCCTCGAGGGGGCCGACCTCGACCCGCGAGATGGCAAGGCCCGGCGCGCCGTCCGGGCCGCGTCGGCGGACGTGGAACGCAAGGCGAGGCTCGGCCGCGGCCAACGCGTCCGCGGGGAGGGTGAACGTGCGCACCTCCCAGGAGGTGCCCACCGACAGGTGGGCCAACGGTCGCCCTCCCAAGGCGACCGTGACCCTTTGGCCGTCCACGAGCCCGCGCCAGCGAATGGCCATCCCGAGGGTGGGCGCCGCCTCGGTCGCCCGGGCACGCAACGGGGCGAGGGGGCCGTCGATGGGCAGTTCGAGGGCACCGGCGCGACCCGTCAACACACCGGCGGCCTCGCCGGCCACGGTGGTCGCGAGGCGAAACGCCTCCTGCCCCCCGAGGACGAGGTGGCTGCGAGCGGCGGGATCGGCCAGGTCGACGACGAGGCGACCATGGCGCCAACGCACGGCCGTGGGGCGCTGGGCCAAAAGGTCCAGCCAGGCGGCCGCCGTCGACACCCGCGCCACCGGAGCCACCGCCGCATCCGCGACCTCCGGTCGGGCCGACGGAGCGGAACGCCCTGGCGCATCGATCGGTTGCTCGTCGAGCCCGGCCGCAGCGCGCTCGTCGGGCCGACCGCAGGAGACGGCGCCCGCAAGGGCAAGTGCCGAGACCAGCCCCGCCGATCGCCACGGGCGCCCGAGGCCCGCGGCCAGCACGACCGAAGCGACGGCGACGGCCCCTGGGAGCGAGTGGACGAGATCCCACAGCCCAAGGCGCAGGGAGGCCTCGCAGGCGAGCCCGCAGCCTACGACGGCAAACGAAACGCCCACGGCCCGGCGCAGCCCGAGCGCCTTGCCCGCTCGGAGGGACCGGCGATGGTCGAGCCAGGCCAAGAGCACGGCGAGGACCGCGACGGCGCCGAGGGCGACGCCCGTCACGGCGCCCTCGGCCGTGGCCACGTCCACGGCCAGCCGCGCCACCGGTCCCGATGCGACGGAGGCCCACACGCGCTCACCCGCGGCCAATCCCGGGATCGCGAGCGAGCCTGCGGCCGCGGCGGCGAGCCCTTGCCCACCGGCGGCCGCAAGTCCGATCCACCGGCCGCGGCGCCGCCGGGGTACGAGCAGCGCCGCCAGCACCGCCAACGCCGCCACCGGCATGGCATGGCCCACCACCGGCTCGGGCGAGGCGACGGCCCATCCCCGACGCCACAGGGACGCACGAACGGCGAAGGCCGTCGGCGTTCCGACGGGCTCGACGAGCACCGCGGCATCGGCGGACGGTTCGGCCCGCATCGCGTCGGCGTCCGTCACGGCTTCGAGGACCGCCTCGCGGGTCCAGGCCGGCGCCGACGACGGAACGTGCGGCGCGACGGCGAGCGGCTCGGCGAGCACGTCGAGTCCCGCAGCCTCGGCCACCTCCTGCAA
>RFGU01000214.1 GCA_003696955.1 Deltaproteobacteria bacterium
CCCCGTCCCCACCGGCCTCGCATGCTGGTAGTAGGCGACGGCCACCATGGTCCCGGTCACACCGAGCGCAAGGACGAAGCGAGCAATCGAGGCGTTGCGCGCCCGACGGTGGGCGGCGCGGGCGCGCTCGGCGATCTCTGCGGGGTCCATCGAGAGCGGGCGCGGGCGTGTCCCCACCGAATCGGCGATGCTCCGCGCCAGCTCCGCGAGTTGGTCGGGGGAGAGCCGGACCCTGGCAACCGTCTTCGCCGACCGCGCCCGTCGCAGCTCGAACTCGGTCCCGCAGTAGGTGAAACGGTACCCCTTCGGCGGGTCGGAGGCGGGAAGGGAGGCCCCGCAGTTGGGGCACTCGACCTCGAGCTTCCATGGTCGAAGCATAACACGGCGCGGAGCCTGCGCCGTCGCCCTCGAACCCGAGCGGCTCGGCGTAACGGGCGAAGGAGCGGGGGCGTTGACCGCTGGCGATGGCGCCCCGAGAGCGTCCCTACGTCTACTACGATGCGACGATCTCCCTTTGCAGCGTCTGCCTGCGCCGCGTCGACGCGAAGATCGTCTTCGAAGCCGGCTACGTCTGGTTGCTCAAGCGCTGCCCCCGCCACGGCGGCGAGCGGGTGCCCCTCGCCGACGACGTCGAGTACTACAAGCGCGCCCGGGAGGTCTTCCTCAAGCCACCGGAGCAGGTCGCCCGTTACGACACGTCCGTCGAATTCGGCTGTCCCTACGACTGCGGAATCTGCCCCGACCACGAGCAACACGGCTGCAACGTGGTCGTGGAGATCACCGAGGCCTGCAACCTGTCCTGCCCCACCTGCTACGCGGAGAGCGGGCCGCAGGCAGGCCCCCACCGTCCCCTCGAGACCGTCGAACGCATGCTCGACGCTGCCGTGCGGAACGAGGGGGAGCCCGATGTCGTCCAGATCTCGGGCGGTGAGCCGACGATCCACCCCCGATTCTTCGAGATCCTCGATGCGGCACGGCGACGTCCGATCCGACACCTGATGGTCAACACGAACGGGATCCGCATCGCCCAGGATCCGGCGTTCGCCGAGCGCCTTGCGACCTACTGCCCCGATTTCGAGATCTACCTGCAGTTCGATTCGCTGCGTCGTCCCGCCCTCGAGGTCCTGCGGGGGGCGGATCTTCGTCGGATCCGCCTCGAGGCCCTCGACCGCCTCGAGGCCCTCGACCTTTCGACGACCCTCGTGGTTACCGTCCGCCGAGGTGTCAACGACGACGAACTGGGTAGGATCGTCGACTTCGCCCGCGGGCGTCGCTGCGTCCGCGGCGTCACCTTCCAACCCGTGCAGGCGGCCGGACGTCTCGAACGATACGACGGGGGATACCGCGTCGATCGCGACCGACTCACGTTGACGGAAATCCGCCGGCGGATCCTGGAGCAGACGGACGCCTTCGCCCCGGAGGACATCCTTCCCGTCCCCTGCCATGCCGACAACGTCGCGATGGCCTACGCGATTCGGCGGAACGACACCTGGATCCCCCTCACCGGTCTCGTTCCCCCCGAATTCCTGCTGGCCCGCGGCCGCAACACCATCGGTTACGAGAACGACCCCGAGATCCGCAAGAGCCTCTTCGCGCTCTTCTCGACCCATCACTCGACGACCTCCCGTGCAGCGAGCCTTTCCGCCCACCTCCGGCGCACCGACGGGCACGATGTCCCCGACCTGTCGTACCGCAACGTCTTCCGCCTGCTCATCGTCGAGTTCATGGACGCGCACAACTTCGACCTGCGGTCGATCCGCAAGTCCTGCGTCCACATCGCCCATCCCGACGGCCGGCGTCTGATCCCGTTCGACGTCTACAACCTTCTGTTCCGAGGGGACCGGGAGCAGCGGCTCCTGCCCCGGCTGCGCGCCGAGCGTCCCACCGGTCCCCGCGCAGGCCCGATCTCCCATCTTCGCCCGGTGACGCGATGATGCATCGTCCCGCCGTCTGGGCCGGCATCGCCCTCCTCGGCCTCGCGTGCCTCGTCTACGGAGCCTGGCGCATGGCCACTCGCCCCCACTTGCGACCACCCCGCAACCGTTCCGCGGTCGTGCTGCCGGAACGGGGCTTTTCCCATGCCGCCTTCGAATCGCTCCTGCGGGAATTCCTGGACGCCGAGGGGCGGATGGACTACGCCCGGCTCGCCGCCGACCCCGCGGCGAGGGAACGCCTCGAGGGCTACCTGGCAGCCCTCGCCGCGGCAAGCCCCGAAAACGCTCCGGAGCGCTTCCCCACGCCCGCCGACCGAACCGCCTACTGGCTCTACGCCTACAACGCCCTGGTCGTCGCCGCCATCGTCGATCACTGGCCCATCGAAACGGTCCACGACGTGCGAGCGCCCGTGGAACTCGTTCGCGGCCTCGGTTTCTTCTACGTCCAGCGCTTCATCCTCGGGGGACGGACCTACAGCCTCTACGAACTCGAGAAGACGAAGGCGGCCCCCCGGGGTGGGGACCCCCGCGTACACTTCGTGCTCAACTGTGGAAGCACCAGCTGCCCGGCACTGCAACCGAACCTGCCTACGGGCGACGACCTCGAACGCTTTCTCGCGGAACGGGCGCGGGCCTTCGTCCACGATCCCCGCCACGTTCGGATCGACGACGAACAACGGGTGGTGCACGTCTCGCGGATCTTCCTCTGGTACGAGGACGACTTCATCGACGATCTTCGGCGCCGGGGGCGGCCCGCGGACCGTGGGATCGTCGACGTCCTCGCCGAGCACGGAGGCCCCGACGTCCGCGCGCGCCTCGCCGGCGAGTGGACCGTAGAACCCCTGCCCTACGACTGGTCGATCGCGGCCACGAAGGAGGCCAAGTGACGCCGTCCGTTCCGGCGGGAGGTTGCTGTGTCGGCCTCTACGAGTTGCCCGTGGTCTCCTTCCTTCTCGGTCCGTCGTTCCATCCTGGCGGCCTCGAGACCACGTCCCGACTCGCACAAGCGGCCCTCGTGGCCCCCGGGGTGCGGGTCCTCGACGTCGCCGCCGGCCGCGGTACCACCGCCTTCCATCTCGCCGAACGTTTCGGGGCCGTGGTCACCGGCCTCGACGCCTCCGATCGCCACGTCGAGGCGGCCAACGCCACGGCCCGCGCCCGCGGGCTCGACGACCGCGTCCACTTCGTTCCCGGTCGGGCCGGCCGTCTGCCCTTCGGGGCCGCGTGCTTCGACGCCGTCGTCTGCGAATGTGCCTTGTGCACGTTCGACGATCCCGACGTCGCGCTCGCCGAGATGGCGCGGGTGCTCGTCCCGGGCGGGCGCGCGGCGATCTCCGACGTCGTCCTGCGCGCCCCCCTACCTCCGGACCTGCAGGACGCCCTGGCCCGAGCCCTCTGCATCGCGAACGCCCTCGACGAGGCGGGCTACGCATCCGCCCTCACCCGGGCCGGCTTCACCGCGATCGCCACGACCCCCCACGACGAGGCCGTCCTCGCCACGATCGACCGGATCGAGCGGCGGCTCGGCGCGCTCGAAGCCCTGGGCGCCGTGCCCGGGGACGCCACGCTCCTCTCCACCCCACGGGCGCGCGCCACCCTGGCCTCGGCCCGGGCCTTCGTCCGCAGCGGAGGCGCGGGATACGCATCCTTCGTCGGCCGTCGCCCGCGCCGCTAGGCACCACGGGCCCGCCGACCGAGGTGTGCGTCCCGTCACACGGGCCGGGTCCGAGGCGGTCTGCAGGGGCGTGTAGGCTGCGCCCATGGCCGACCGGCTCGACATCTCCCAGCGCAAGAAGGACCACCTGGCCCTGTGTGCCGGTCCGAACGTGGGCTTTCGGCAGAAGACCACCTTGTTCGAGTGCGTGGAGTTCGTCCACGCGGCCCTGCCGGAGATGCACGCCGACGACGTGGATCCGTCCGTCGAGCTGCTCGGCAAGCGCCTTTCGGCCCCGGTGATCATCGCCGCCATGACCGGCGGGACGGATCGGGCGGCCGCGGTGAACGAGGATCTGGCGGCGGTGGCCGAGGAGCTCGGCATCGGCTTCGGACTCGGATCCCAGCGGGCAATGTTCACACGGCCCGAGACGGAGTGGACGTTCCAGGTGCGCAACGTGGCCCCGTCGACCTTGGTCCTCGGCAACCTCGGGGTGGTGCAGGCCCGCGAGATGACCACCGACCAGATCGAGGATCTGGTCGGCAAGGTCGGGGCCGACGCCCTGTGCGTCCACCTGAATCCGGCCATGGAGATCGTCCAGCCGGGCGGCGACCGGGACTTTCGCCGGGGCCTCGAGACCCTGGCCCGTCTCGTCGAGGAGCTCTCCGTCCCCGTGGTCGCCAAGGAGACCGGTTGCGGGATCTCGAGGGCGATGGGCGAGAAGATCCGGGCGGCGGGCGTGCGCACCGTGGACGTGTCGGGGGCGGGCGGAACGAGTTGGGTCGCCGTGGAGGCCCACCGCGCCGTGGACCCGGACGAAAAGGCCCTGGCCGACGAGTTGTGGGACTGGGGGATCCCCACGGCGGCCTCGGTCCTGCAGCTTCGGGGCCTCGGCCTCGACGTCATCGCCACGGGCGGCCTGCGGACGGGCTCGGACGTGGCCCGCGCCATCGCCTTGGGCGCCACCGCCGGGGGCCTTGCCGCCGCGGTCCTCAAGGCCCACAAGGCCGGCGGCCGGGGCGGCGCGCGCACCTTCCTGCGCCGCGTCATCCTCACCGTCCGGGCCATCATGCTGCTGACGGGCAGCCGTACCGTCGCCGACCTCCAGCGGGCCCAAGTCGTGCTCACCGGCCAGCTCCCCCTCTGGTCGCCCACCGCACCGATGCCGTGACCGTGCCCCGCCCCGCCCTCGCCGCCACGCAGGCGTCGGCCTGCGGCAAGGTCATCCTCCTCGGGGAGCACGCCGTCGTCCACGGCGTGCCGGCACTCGCAGCCGGGCTGGCCGACGCCCTCACCGTGCGCGCTCGCCCCCTCGCGGACCCGAACGCCCCCATCCGCCTGCGGATCCCGGCGTGGGACGTGGACGTACGCCTCGCGCCGGACGAAGGCGGTCGCCTGCACCCCGTGGCCGAGGCGGCCGCCGCCGTCCTCGCCACCTGCGACGCGCCCCTCTTCGGCCTCGAGATCGTAGGGGAGACGGCCCTGCCGGCCGGCGCCGGCCTCGGATCGTCCGCCGCCCTCTGCGTGGCCCTGGCCCGTCTCGCCCTCGGTCCCGATCGACCGGTGGAGGAGATCGTCGAGGCCTCCATGGCGGGCGAGCGCATCTTCCACGGAGCGCCCTCGGGCATCGACAGCGAGGTGGCCGCCCGGGGGGGCGTCGTCCGCTTCGTCCGGGGTTCGTCCCCGACCCCGGTGCGGCTCGGGCGCCCGTTGGCCCTGGCCGTCCTGCCCACCGGCGTACCGCGCAAGACGGCCGACCTCGTCGCCCGCTTCGGAACCTTGGTGCGGGAGGAACCCGGCGTCGCGACGCCGCTCCTGCAGGCGATCCGAGCTTGCGTGGACCGCGGGGAGGCGGCCCTTCGGGATGGAGACCTCGCCTCGCTCGGCCGCACGTTCGACGCCTGCCACGGGATCCTGGCGGCGTTCGGGGTGTCCCATCCCCGCCTCGACGCCCTGTGCGCTGCCGCACGAAGTGCCGGGGCCCTCGGTGCCAAGCTCACGGGCGCCGGCGGTGGCGGCTGCGCCATCGCCGTCGTCGGGGGCAGCGCCGAGCACCTGCGCGAAGCCCTCGCCCAGGAGGGCTGCCCGGCCTTCCTCACGGAGATCCGTTCGTCATGAGATCCGCCCGCGCCACCGCTTGCTCCAACATCGCCCTGGTCAAGTACTGGGGCAAGCGCGCCGACACCGATCCCGACCTCAACCTGCCGGACGTGGGATCGTTGTCCCTGACCTTGGCCGACCTGGCCACGGTGACCACGGTGCGCCCGGCCGTCGACGGACGGGACCACTTCGAACTCGACGGCGTGCCCCTCGACGGGCGGCCGGCCCGGCGGATCGCCGAGCACCTCGACCGCGTGTGGGCGGCCGCAGGGCTCCGTGGATCGCGGCCCGCCTGCGTCGTCGAATCCGAGAACCACCTGCCCACGGCGGCGGGCCTCGCCTCGAGCGCCTCGGGCTTCGCCGCCCTCACCTGCGCCGCGGCGGCGGCCTTCGAGGCCGATCTCGACGATGCCGCCCTGTCCGCCCTGGCCCGCCGGGGATCGGGCAGCGCAGCTCGGTCCATCTTCGGGGGCTTCGTCAGGCTCGATCGCGGCGTCCGCCCCGACGGCAGCGACTGCGTCGCCCGCCCCGTCGCCGGCCCGGACCACTGGGACGTCCGCCTGCTGGTCGTGCGCACCACGACCGGCCCCAAGAAGGTGGGCTCCACCGAGGGCATGGAACGCTGCCGCACGACGTCCCCCTACTACCGGGCGTGGGTGGAGACGTCCGAAGCCGACCTCGACGCGGCCACCGAGGCCGTCCTCGACCGCGACATCGATCGCCTTGGTCCTATCATGGAACATTCCTGTTTCAAGATGCACGCCGCCATGATGGCGAGCCGGCCACCGCTCCTCTACTGGAAGGGCACGACCGTCGACGCGATCCACGAGGTGTGGGCCCTGCGCGAAGCCGGCTGTCCCGCCTACCTGACCATCGACGCCGGCCCCCACGTCAAGGTGCTGGTGCCCGCGAACCGGGCCGACGAGGCGGCCGGACGCCTGCGGACCGTGCCGGGCGTCGAAGCCGTGACGATCCACGCGCCGGGACCTGCGGCTCGGGTGGAGGTGCTGCCGTGAGCCGCGTCCCCGTCTCCGCCCCCGGCAAGGCCTTCCTCATCGGGGAGTACGCCGTGCTCGAGGGGGCACCCGCCCTGGTGACGGCCGTCGACGTCCGGGCGGTCGCGTGCGAGCCGCCCACCGAGCCCGGCCGGCCGCCCACGGCGGTGGTCTCGTGTGCCCACGCCCGGGTCGCCCACTACCTCCACGCGCGCGGTGCCGGACACCTCCGGCCTCCCCCCGTGGTGGACACCGGTGGCTTCCACCTCGGGTCGCGCAAACTCGGCCTCGGCTCTTCGGCGGCGGTGGCGGCCGCGGTCGTCGGCTTCCACCTGGCCGAACACGGCCTCGATCCGCGCGACCCCGAGATCGCCGCCGACGCCCTGTCCCTGGCCCGAGCCGCCCATGCCGAGGCGCAGGGCGGAGGCGGCAGCGGTGCGGACGTCGCCGCGGCCGTGCTCGGTGGGACCTTGCGCTTCGAGGACGGACACGCCGAGCCGGTCGAACTTCCGGCGAACCTGCACGTACGCTTCGCCGACGCGGGTGCCCCCGCCACCACGAGTTCCTTCCTGGCGGCGGTCCGCGCGGCCCGGCAGCGCGCCCCGCGGGAGCACGAACGCATCGTCGCCATGCTGGCGGAGGCCGCCGAGGCCTTCTTCGCGGCGATCGGGAACGGAACCGTCGATGCGAGCCGGTTGAAGGACGCCTGCCGCCTCCACGTCGAGGGCCTTTCCGCCCTCGAACGCCACGCGAAGATCCCGATCTTGACGGAGAACATCCGGACGATCCTCGCCCACGCCGAACGGGCCGGCATCGCCGCCAAACCGAGCGGTGCGGGTGGCGGCGACCTCGTGGCCCTGTTCGCCACCGAACCGGGGGTGCTCGACGGGTTTGCGGCCGATCTGCGCCGTACCGCGGACCTTTCGGTCCTCGGCGAGTTGTCGGTGGGTGCCGAGGGCCTACGACCCGAGGAACGGGTGCCCACGAACTCGCGCCTTGCGGGTTTCTTCAAGCTCTCCATCGAGGAGCGCCGCCGGGCCGTGGCCCGCTCCACCGGCCTGCCCCTCGAGCGTTTCTCCGACCTCGACGCGGGCAGCCTCGATCTCCACCGCGCAAACCACATGATCGAGAACGTGGTGGGGACCTTGGAGCTTCCCCTGGCCATCGCCACGAACTTCCGGATCAACGGGCGTGACGTGCTGGTGCCCATGGCCGTCGAGGAGGCCTCCGTCGTCGCGGCCGCCTCGAACGCCGCGAAGATGGTCCGCGAAGGCGGCGGCTTCGTCGCGCACTCCGATCCGCCGTGGATGATCGCCCAGATCCAACTTTGCCGGCCCGCCGGAGGCCCGCCACCGGAGAAGGTGGCCGCGGCCGTGCTCGACGCCAAGGCGGAGCTTTCGGCCCTCGCGGACACGGCCCATCCGCGCCTTCTCGCCCGCGGCGGCGGCACGCGCGACATCGAGGTGCGGAAGGTCGCCGACGACATGGTCATCGTCCACGTCCTCGTGGACTGCCGCGACGCGATGGGGGCGAACCTTCTCAACACGGTGGCCGAGACCCTCGCGCCGCGGATCGAACGGATGACGGGATGGGAGGCACGCCTGCGGATCCTCAGCAACCTCGCGGATCGCAGGTGCGCCCACGTCGAGGCCCGGGTACCGCCGGAGGTGCTCGGCAAGGGCGAGTTCGACGGCAGGGAGGTCGTCGACCTCGTGGTGTCCGCCTCGCGAATGGCCGAACTCGACCCCTACCGCGCCTGCACCCACAACAAGGGCATCATGAACGGGGTGGACGCGGTCGTCCTGGCGACGGGCAACGACTGGCGCGCCATGGAAGCGAGCGTCCACGCCTTCGCCGCCCGTGACGGGCGGTACGGCCCCCTGGCCGTATGGCGCAAGGGCGCCGACGGCTGGCTCGAAGGTCGCATGACCATGCCGGCGGCGGTGGGCGTCGTCGGGGGGGCCACGCGGGTCAACCCGGTCGCCCGTCTCGCCCTCGAGATCCTCGGCTCCCCGAGCGCCACGGAACTTGGCCAGATCATGGCCGCCGCAGGCCTCGCCTCGAACCTCGCGGCCCTGCGCGCCCTGGCCACCGAGGGCATCCAACGGGGCCACATGTCCCTGCACGCCCGCTCCGTCGCCATGGAGGCGGGTGCCGAACCCCACGAGGTGGAGGCCGTGGCCTCCGCCCTCGTCGACTGCGGCGAGATCAAGGCCGAACGGGCCGCACGCGTTCTCGCCGAGCTTCGCGCTCGATCCGCCGACTGAACCCACGATCGATCGAAACGAGACCACCATGATCGCTGCAACCGAACCTCGCCTCTACGCCGTGCCGCCCGCCATCGATGCCGCGACGGACGCCGACCGGCCCATCGAGGCCCCCGACGGCGCCCCCAAGGGCCCGTGGACCCTCGAGGCGGCCTATCGCTACTGCGAGCGCATGGCCGAGACCCACTACGAGAACTTCCCCGTGGCGTCGCGGTTCCTGCCGGCCCAGCTTCGCCCCCACGTGGCGGCCATCTACGCGTTTTCGCGGACGGCGGACGACTTCGCCGACGAGCCTCGCTTCGAGGGGCGCCGGCGTGCATGCCTCGACGCATGGGACGCCCTGCTCGAGACCTGCTACTACCGCGACGTCGATCACCCGGTGTTCAAGGCCCTGCGGGACACGGTGCGAAGGCACGACATCCCGATCGGTCCACTGCGCGCGCTCCTGACCGCGTTTCGGATGGACCTGACCAAACACCGCTACGCCACCTTCAACGAGCTTCTCGGGTACTGTCGGCACTCGGCCGACCCCGTGGGCCGATTGGTGCTCTACATACACGGCTACCGCGATCCGGCGCTGCACCGCTTCAGCGATCAGATCTGCACGGCGCTGCAGATCGCCAACTTCCTGCAGGATCTCAGCGTCGATCTCCCCCGCGGGCGGATCTACGTTCCCGAGGAGGACCTGGTCCACTTCGGCGTCTCGCAAGACGACCTGCTCGCCCGTCGCGTTACCCCCGAATTCGTCGAGTGCATGCGCTTTCAGGTGGCCCGCACGCGCTCCCTCTTCGAACGGGGCCGGCCCCTGATTCGCCGGGTCTCCCCGGGGCTCTCCATGGAACTCGACGCCACCTGGCGCGGGGGGATGGCGATCCTCCAGCGCATCGAGGACATGGGCTTCGACACGCTGTCGTCCCGCCCCACCCTCGACAAGCGGGATTTCGCCGGCATCGCCGTGCGGTCGCTCTTCTCCTTCGGCCGCCGCCTGCTGCGCGGCGACGTGTGACCCACGGAGTTCACCGATTTCATGGACCTGCGCGTGCGAAGAGCCGTCGAACTCGCCGAGCGCCTGCCGCGGCGCACGCAGGCCATCTTGCGCCGCCTCACCCGCAGGTCGTCGTCGAACTTCAAGTTCGCGTTCTTCTTCCTGTCGCCCGAACAGCGCAACGCGTTGCGCCACGTCTACGCCTTCTGCCGCATCGTCGACGACATCGTGGACGAACGGGCGCCGGGTGAGGACGGGATCGCCGAGGCCCGCGCGGCCCTGGACATGTGGCGCCGGGAGATCGCCCGGATCTACGGTGACCCGTCCGAGGACGGCGCGCCCCCGGAGAGCGAACTCGGCCGCGCCCTGGCCGAAGCCCGCGAGACCTTCGACTTTCCTCGCTTCGCCTTCGAGGAGATCGTGGCCGGCGTCGAGATGGATCTCGAGCGGCAGATCTACGAGACGTACGAGGAGCTGCGGCTCTACTGCTATCGCGTCGCCTCGTGCGTCGGGTTCTTGACCCTCGCGATCTTCGGCGATCAGAGCCAGGCGGCACGGGAGTACGGCGAGCACCTCGGACTCGCCCTGCAGTACACCAACATCCTGCGCGACGTCGGTGAAGACGCCCTGCGTGGCCGCGTCTACCTGCCGGCCGAACACCTGGCCCGCTTCGGACTGTCGAGCGCCGACATCCTGGCCCGGCGCTACGACGACCGCTTCGTGGCGGCCGCCAAGGCCTTCGCCGATCTGGCCGAACGCGAGTACGAAGCCGCCTGGGCGCGGCTTCCCGCCACCCGTCGAAGGGCCCTTCTGGCCGCCGAGGTCATGGGGCGCACCTACCACCGGATCCTCGACGAGGTGCGCGCGTGCGACTTCAACGTCTTCGTCCGCGGTGCAGCGTTGCGCCGACGCGACAAGCTGCGCGCAGCCGCATCGGCGCTCCTTCACGTGGCGATGCCCACCACCGCCGGTACACTCGACGCCCCATGAACAAGCCCCACGTCCTCGTGGTCGGCGCGGGATTTGCCGGCCTGTCCGCCGCGGTCCGCATCGTGGAACTCGGCGGCACGGTCACGTTGGTGGAGGCGACCCGCCACGGTGGAGGGCGCGCCCGATCCTTCGACGACCGCAGCTTCGGGCGCCCCATCGACAACGGTCAGCACCTCATGATGGGGTGCTACCACCACACGCGCGCCTTCCTGCGCAGCCTCGGCACCGAGTCCTCGGTGGACTTCCAGCGCGACCTCACGGTCCCCATGCTCAGGCCCGGCGGTACGGCGTCGGTGCTGCGCTGCCCGTCCCTTCCGGCGCCGTGGCACCTCGGCCTCGGCCTGCTCGGCATGCGCGGCGTGGGGTTCCGGCACAAGGTGGCCGCGCTGCGGGCCGGCCTGCTGCTGTCGAACGAGGTGCGCCGTCCCGACGACACCGAGACCTGCGATGCCTGGCTGCGGCGCATGGGCCAGACGCCGGCGATCCGGGCCCAATTCTGGGAGCCCCTCATCCTCGCCACCTTGAACGAAGACCCCCTCGTGGCCAGCGCGGCCATGTTGCTCGCGGTCCTCGAACGCGGCTTTCTGGGCACGCGGGACGACTCGGCCCTCGGCGTCCCGAAGCGTCCCCTCTCCGAACTCTACGTCCCCCAGGCCCTCGCACGGCTCGAGTCCGAAGGGTGCGAGATCGTACTCGGGGACCCCATGAGGAGCATCCGCGTCTCGGGCGGCAAGGTCACCGGGATCGAGACCCGTTCGGGACGGACCTTCGACGCCGATCGCGTCGTCGTCGCCGTTCCGCCCCACGTGTTGCTCGACTGTCTGCCGGATCCGTGGCGTCGCCACCCGGAGTTCGCCGACGTGGCGCGCCTCTCCTACGCCCCCATCGTCAACCTGTGGGCGAAGGTGGACCGGTCCCCCCTCGAAGGCCGTCCGTTCGTGGGCCTGGTGGGATCGCCGATCCATTGGATCTTCGACCGCACGACCATCGAAGGCGAGGCGTCGGACGAGGTCGTCCTAAGCTGCACGATCTCGGCGGCCTACGGCCTCGTCGGCGATTCGTCGGACGCCCTGCGCGACCTCCTTGCGGCCGAGCTGCGCAGGTTCTTTCCGAAGACGCCCGTCCGGATCCACGCCTTCAAGGCAGTCAAGGAGAAGCGGGCGACGATCTCCCACGCCGCCGGAACGTACGGCCTTCGCCCGCCGGTCGAAAGCCCCATCACGGGCCTCTTGTTGGCGGGCGACTGGGTGCGCACGGGGATCCCGGCGACCATCGAGTCCGCCTGCCAGGCCGGGCACGAGGCAGCCACGCTGGCCCTTCGCCCGCCGGCCTCTGCCTGGCACGAAGGTCGCCGACGCACGCTCGGCGTCGTCTCCTGAAGCGGCGTCCCCCGCGGCGCCACGCCCGAGCCACTTCGTAAACGAGGCATCGAGTTCGCGCCAACTCGCCCCGAGGGCCCTTCGGGGCCGACGCGGCGTCCGCCACAAGGCGACGAGACCGTCGCGTCCGTAGCGTTCGATCACGAAGTGGACGAAGCACCCGGCCATCGGATATGCGACCCGCTCGTCGGTGGACCGAAAGGCGCGCGCCATGGACGCAAGTCCCACGAAGCGTCGCGAGGCCACGATCCGCGCGCACACGGCGCGCAACGGCTCGCCTCGCCACCTGCCCGCGGCGTACACGGCGGCCCCCTCCGTCAGATAGGGCGCCGACCGGCCCCAGCTCGAGATCGACTGCACATGGAAGAGTTCGTGTTCGAAGGTCGCACGCCCTTCGGGGCCTGCCACCAGCACGACGGTGCGATCACGGACGAAGGCGATGCCGTTGGTCCGCCGACCCACGAGTTCCCGCATTCGGCTCCGGTCCCGGACGAAGAAGACGTGCACGATGCGGCCGTCGTCGGCCGCCCCGAGGATCCGCAGATTGCTGCGCCGGGCCGCGTCCATCCCGGCCATCAACGCGTCTCGATGCCGATCGGCCCATCCTCCGGCCTCGAAGTGAAAGGTCCAGCCCGGCCGCTCGACCCGATGCCACGCAAAACCGGGCCGGGCGGCGAGCGAACGGGCGCCCCCACCCGAGCCATGGGCACACCCCACGGCCCACGCGACGAGCAGCATCGCAGCCCCGCCCGCACGCCGCCGCGATCCGGATCGTCGCGAGCTCGGTAGGTCACGGTGGGGACAGATGGGCATCCCAGCCGCCGCCATCCTACGCGGAAACCGCCGCGGCCTGCACGGTATCGGGGCCGCGGAGCCCCGCGACGCGAAGGTCGTTTGACCGCGCCGGGGTGCCCGACGATCCTTGTCGAACC
>RFGU01000215.1 GCA_003696955.1 Deltaproteobacteria bacterium
GAGGCGACCAACGTGCGCACGCAGGTGGCGCCGCGCACCGATCTATCCGTGCGACTCGTAGAGCGCCTGTCCTTGCGCACCCGCGTGGCCGTCCCCGTGTGGGTCGGAGGAGGCGCGGGCCACGCCGTGGCTGCCGAAGCCGATCTGGTGGGGGCCTTGGGGCGCCGCTTCGGTCTTTCGGCGGGTTACCGCTTCTCGAACGGTCCGATCCCCATCGAGGGGCCGTACCTGCGGGAGCACCGGGGCCGGATCGGTGGGCTCGTCCACAGCCTGGGCAAGCGAGTGATCGCGTCGCATCGCCTCTCGCTGCTCGTGCGAGGGGTTCGAGGTGCGGGCGAGACCATGGGCGTGCGCACGCGCATCGACAACGACACCCAGGTGACCTTCGTGTTCCACCCGGCGGCGCGGCTTTCGGTGCGATCGGGGCTTGCGACCGATCCCCACGAGCGGTGGGATCGGTTCGTGCAGATCCGGCCCGCCCTTTGGTTGCACGGTGCGTTCGGATTCGGCCGCTCGCGGAGGTTCGAAGGCCCCGCGTTCGAGCTCGGCTACGCAGCCGGCCTCGAAATCGGCGTGTGGCCCGTGGCCCTTGCACGGCGAGGGCTTGCGTCCGGCGAGGGCGCGGCGGACGCCACCGGGGCGGACGGCGTCGACGTGGTGGTGCATCTCGGCTTGTCGGGTCGATTCTGAGGACCTATGCTCGCCCGTCCATGAGCGACGAGAAGCATACGAAGGTGCTCATCTTGGGGTCGGGACCGGCCGGTTATACGGCGGCGGTGTACGCGGCCCGGGCGGAGCTTTCCCCCATCGTGCTCGCGGGCCCCGAACCCGGCGGCCAGCTCACCACGACCACGGACGTGGAGAATTACCCCGGCTACCCCAAGGGGATCTCGGGCCCCGAGATGATGGAGGAGTTTCGCGCTCAGGCCGAACGATTCGGCACCGAGGTGATCTTCGATCTCGGTCGAGAAGTGGACCTTTCGTCGCGGCCGTTTCGCGTGCAGGGGGATCTTGGCACGTACACCTGCGACACGCTGATCGTGGCGACGGGGGCCTCGGCCAAATGGCTCGGTCTCGAGAACGAGCAGCGCCTGCGGCTTTCGGGCGGTGGCGTCTCGGCTTGTGCCACCTGCGACGGTGCCTTCTATCGCGGGCAAGAGGTCGCCGTGGTCGGCGGCGGCGATACGGCCATGGAGGAGGCACTCTTCCTTACGCGCATGTGCAAGAAGGTGCACCTCATCCATCGGCGCGATGCCTTTCGGGCGAGCAAGATCATGCAGCGGCGGGTCCTTTCGAACGAGAAGATCGAGGTCCATTGGAACCGGCGCGTCAAGGACGTGCTCGGCAAGGACGCCGTCGAGGGCGTCTTGCTCGAGGACACGACCAGCGGCCAGACCGAGACGCTCGCCGTGACCGGCCTGTTCATCGCCATCGGGCACAAGCCCAACAGCGAGCCGTTCGTGGGCAAGCTCGACATGGACGAGGCCGGGTACATCCGGACCAAGCCCGGCTCGACCTACACCAACGTGCCGGGGGTGTTCGCGGCCGGTGACGTGGCCGACAAGGTGTACCGGCAGGCGGTCACCGCCGCGGGGACGGGCTGTATGGCGGCCATCGACGCCGAGCGTTGGCTCGCCGAACGAGAGGATCCGGCCTGACGGCGTGATCTCGGTGGCGCCGGGCGTCCGTGGGGCCATGGCCGGACGCGGGGTCTGATATGCTCCGGCCATGGCCACGGGCCTCGAAGAGCTGGGGATCACCGACGACGGCGAGCCTACGCCCATCGGGCGCGTCGAGGAGGACGCAAGGCCCGGCGGTGCGACAACGGAGGAGGCGCCGTCCGAGGACGTCGAGGCGCTCCTCGGCAAGATGCCCCTGTTCGACGGTCTGTTGCCCGCCCACCTGCGACGCATCGCGGCCCTTTCGGAGATCGTGGACGTGCCCAAGGGCGAGGCCGTCTTCCACCATGGGGATCCGGGCGATGGGCTCTATCTCGTCCTCGATGGGGCCATTCGGATCAGCCGCAACGTAAGCGGCATGGGCGAGGAGGCCCTGGCCATCCTGCGGCCGGGGCAGTACTTCGGCGAGATGTCCATCGTGGACGATGCGCCCCGTTCGGCCGATGCCATCGCCCACGAACCGAGTCGTCTGCTTCGCCTGCCCAAGGACGATCTGCGGGATTTGATGTTCGTCGATCGGGAACTCGCCTACGAGCTGTTGTGGCGCTTCGTTCGCACCCTCTCGTCGCGGCTCCGGGAATCGAACGATCGGCTCTTGATGCTGACGGTCAGCTCGAAGTTCTGAGCACGGCAGGGTTTGCGCGGCCGGCGAGCGCCGGTGGTGGCACCTTCGATGCCACCCCGTGGCCGAGGAAGCATCCAACCCGCGGGGCACCCCGCCGGTGGGCGAGCCCCTCGACTGGCCGCGGATCTCGGCGTGGGTGCTCGGCGCCCATGCGATCCTGCCGCCCGCCCTCGCCGGCCTCGCCCGCATCGATCCTGCGGTCCCGCTCGCTACGTGGCTTGCGATCCACCTGGGCTGGCCCGTGGTGCTGTGGACGGTCCGCCGGCGATTGGCCGGCCACTGGGTCGACGCCGGGATCCTATGCGCCGCCGGTCACGTGGTGACCGCCGTCTCCGGTGCCCTGACGGCCGTCGCCTTGGGCTGACGCGGTGCCGATGGGTGCGCCTGTCACGGGCCGATCATGCGCGCGACGCTCCGGAGCCCGTCGGCCCGCGGAGCGTCGAACGTCGGGCGTCCGGTCCGAAACCCGAAGGCTGCGCACCGGACGTTCTGCGGCGACGGCCGTCTAGAAGCCGAACTTGCCGTAGATGAGGAAGGCCGTGACGAACATGAAGATCACGAGGGACTCCACGAACGCAAGGCCGAGCAACATCGGCGTGAACACCTTGTCGACGGAGTTCGGGTTGCGGCAGATGCCCTCGAGGGCAGCCGATGCGGCGCGTCCCTGGCCGAGCCCGCCGCCGAAGACGGCAAGGCCCATGCCCAAGGCCATGGCGATGGCGTAGACGCCGTCGTTGGGGCCGCTCGTGCCCTCGGCCGCGAGGGCGAGGGAGGGGGCGAGGAAGGTGACTGCGAAAAGGGTGGCGAAGGTGGCGATACGCTTGCTCATGGAAGGTGCCTCTTTCTTCGGAACGCGTGTCCTCGGAGGTCGAGGGGTGAAAGGTGGGTCTAGTGGTCCTCGGCGTGCTCGAGCGCGAGCCCGATGTACACGATGGTCAGCAGGGTGAAGACGAGGGTCTGGACGATGGCGACCAGGGTGCCCAGGAGCAGGAAGGGCACCGGCACCACGAGCGCGAACAGACCCATGACGACGCCGAGCACCTTGTGGTCGGCGAGGATGTTGCCCATCAGACGCAGGGCCAAGGAGACGGGGCGCACGAAGTGGCTGACGATCTCGATGGGCAGCATGAGCGGCGCCATCCAGTAGAAGCCGCCGATCTTCGGGCCGAGGAAGTGGGCCAGATACGAAAGGCCGTTCCGCCAGACGCCGACGACGTTGTAGACGACGAAGACGATGGCGGCGAGGGCCAGGTTCGTCTTGAGCGTGTCGGTCGCCGGGAGGAATCCGGGGATCAGGCCCTGGATGTTGCAGGTGAAGATGAACAGGGCCAGCGTGCCGATGAAGGGCAGGAAGCGCTTGGCGTCCTCCTCGCCCATCACGTCGGCGGAGTAGCGGTAGCAGGCGCCGACGAAACCGTCGATCATGGCGGCGAGGGTGAACCGTGAAGGCGGCAGCACGCCTCCGTTCGAGGCCGCCAGGTGTGCCCGGTACCGAGCCGTCGCGACCAGGACCAGGATGCACCCGATGATCGCCGATACGACGTGGGTCATCGTAAAGTGCGTCGCCTGGAACATCATCCAGGTCCAATCCCGGGCGAGACCTTCGGCGAAGTACGCTTCGAAGGCGTGCCAGGCGTCCGGGAGGAGGACGGAGAGCCAGTGGTCGTGGTCGCCCATGGTGGAGGCCGAAGAGGGTGTGGGTGCTCAGGAGAGGTGTCTGCGGGCCGTCGTGGCGAAGGCCGCCAGTGCCAGCACCAGGCCGGCGACGACCCCCTCGGGTCGCGCGCGCATGTACCAGAGGACCCCCCCCAGTGCAAGCGCCCAAAACGGCCATTTGAGCCAGAAAACGGCGGGGTTCACCCGTAGCGGGGAGCCGCTGCGGCCGCGGGCCGCGGCGCCGGCGGCAAGGTGCATCGTCTGCCGCGAGAGCAGGAGTAGGTGGAGGAGGCCGAGGAGCGTTCCCGCGGTGAGGGCGAGTCCCCACCGGGCGTCGAAGGGCACGGTCGCGAGGACCGCAAGACCCGTCCACAGGGAGGCGCGGCGTGCGGTTGCTCGCATCAACGCCCGGCGGCGCCGATCGAGATCGGTGGCCACGGATGGCCGTGCATCGGCTTCGGTGGCGCCCTCGGCCGCCGTATCGTCGGCGTCGCGGTCAGGATCCTCCATGGTCGGCTCCCTCGTCGGCGGTCGGCTCCCGATGTTCCCGGCGCACGCGTCCCGCGGCCCGGACGACCGCGAGGATCGCCGCTCCGAGCCCGATGGCCAGGCCGGCAAGGCTCGTCCACGGCGCAACGCCGGTGACGTTGCGTTCGAGCCAAAGGCCCCCGAAGACCCCGACGGCCACCGAAAGCCCCATCTCGATGCCCACGGTGGACGCCTGGGCGTAGCGAAACCACGGGGCCCTGCGCGGGCGCCGGTCCGGCCCGTTCATGACGTCATCTCGGTGAACGCTCCGCGGGCGGCCTCGAGGGTGCGTTCCACCTCGGTGTCGCCGTGGGCGACCGACACGAAGCAGGCCTCGAAGGCCGAAGGCGGCAGCAACACCCCGCGGGCGAGCATGGCCCGGTGGAAGCGGGCGAAGGCGTCGGTGTCGGTGGCCTTGGCGTCGGCGTAGTTGCGCACGGGCCGGTCCGTGAAGAAGACCGTCCACATGGATTCGCATCGCTGCACGCGGACGGCGATGCCCGCCTCCCGGGCGGCCGTCTCGATCCCCTCGGCGAGGCGTTCCGTGGTGCGGCGCAGTGCCTCGTAGGGTGGATCGGCCGCGAGGATCTCGAGGGTCGTGTCGCCGGCGGCCACCGCGAGGGGATTGCCGCTCAGCGTTCCGGCCTGGTAGACGGGCCCTTCGGGGGCGAGGTGCGCCATGAGATCCCGTCGGCCGCCGTAGGCGCCCAGGGGCATCCCGCCGCCTGCGATCTTGCCGAGGCAGACGAGATCGGGACGGACGCCGAAGCGTTCGGCGGCGCCGCCGAGGGCCAGGCGGAAGCCGGTCATCACCTCGTCGAAGACGAGCACGGCGCCGTTGCGGTCGCACAGGCTCCGCATGCCTTCGAGGTAGCCGGGCTCGGGCGGGATACATCCCATGTTGCCCGCGACCGGTTCGACGATGATCGCCGCGATCTCGTCACCGAAGCGCTCGAAGACGTCCTCGAGGGCCGCTGCATCGTTGTACGGGACGACGACGGTGTCCGCGACGGCGCCTTCGGGCACGCCGGCGCTGCCCGGAAGTCCCAAGGTGGCGGCACCCGATCCCGCAGCCGCCAACAGGGCGTCGGCGTGCCCGTGGTAGCCGCCGTCCATCTTCACGATCTTGTTGCGTCCGGTGGCCCCACGGGCGAGGCGGAGGGCGCTCATGGTGGCCTCGGTGCCGGAGTTGACCAAGCGCACCATGCCGCCTTCGAGGGCCGGGTGCAGGCGGCACAGCCGCTCGGCGAAGGCTACCTCGGCGGCGGTCGAGGCCCCGAAGGAAAGCCCGCGTGCCGCGGCACGTGCGACCGCGTCGACCACGTTCGGGTGGGCGTGTCCCAAGATGGCCGGACCCCAACTTCCGATGTAGTCGACGACCTCGGCACCGTCGGCCGTCTCGAGGTACGCGCCGCGGCCGGCCGCGACGAAGAGGGGCGGCTCCCCGACGGACCGAAACGCCCGGACCGGACTGTTGACGCCCCCGGGGATCACCTTGGCCGCGCGTTCGGCGAGGGCGTTCGAGCGTGGGCCCGGAGTTCCACGGGTCACGGAGGGGGCCGCCGACATGGGGCGGAACCTATCAAAAGGATCGATCCACCGGGGCGCGCGGGGCGTTCAACGGGCCCGCTAGGCCCTTGGGCCCCATGGCCTCGGCAAAGCGACGGCGCACCTCGAGGACCCGCGCGACGTACCGGGCGGTGGCCTCGGACATGCGGCCGCGGCGCCGGTATCGGGCGGCGTTGCCGGGCCCGGCGTGATATGCGGCGAGGGCCCACCGCACGTTGCCCCGTTGCCCGTCGAGCATCCGGCGTAGGTAGAAGCATCCGGCATCGAGGTTGGACGCGGGGTTTCGGCGCCGTATGCGCTTCCCCATCCGGCGCCCGATTTCGCGCGCCGTGCGCGGCATGAGCTGCATGAGCCCGACGGCGCCGGCCGGGCTCCTTGCACTCGGATCGAAGCGGCTTTCCACCCAGACCACGGCCGCGACCAGGGCCGGATCCAGCCCGTGGGCCTCGGCAGCCCGTTCCACGAGCGGTCCATATTGCGCAATGCGGGCAGAAACTTCGGGGTCGGCCTCGGGGAGGACGACGGCGGTCCAGGCGATCCGCTCCCCGTGGCCCGGACGGTGGCCGCACGCCGCGCACAACGCGGCGACGAGCCAGAACATCTGCGCACAGCGCGCGGGCACCCGACCTCCATGGCGCCGCAAGTGCGTCGTATGCGCAGATCTGGTCGAATGCGTAGCCCTGCCCACGTCACCGACCGTAGTGGGCACGCGCTCGTCCCCCAAGAAAACGGAGGGATCTCCTGGCCATTCGGCACGCTCTACGGTATCGGCGGCTACCTTCGAGGGGCGCCTTGGCAATTCGGTTTGGGTGTTTTCGGTGATACCGTATGCGACATGCGGACTACGCTCGC
>RFGU01000039.1 GCA_003696955.1 Deltaproteobacteria bacterium
CGAGTCGCCGCGAAGCTGCCCACGCGGTGGATCCGAAGCAGGTTCACCGACGTATGGGCCTCCACCGGATGGCCGAAGGTGATGACCACCTGGTCGCCGGGAGAGAAACCGTACCGCAGCAGGGCGGCGTCGATGTCGGCGAACATGCGGTCGCCTTCGGTGCTGTCGGGCACGTAGTAACGGGGGGTTACGCCCCAGTAGAGGGCCAGGGCGTGGAACGTGCGCTCGTTGGGCGTGAGCGCCCAGATGGGCACGTGGGGGCGGTAGTCGCTGACCAGCCGGGCGATCCCCCCCGAGCCCGTGTACGTCACGATGGCGCGGACCTCCGGCAGCGTGCGCGCACAGTCCACCGCCGCCCGCGCGATGGCGTTGGTGGTGTGGGGGAAGTCCAGGGCCTCGGGCGGCTCGGACCAGTACCGCGGCGCCGCCTCCGTGGTGCGGATGATCCGGGCCATGGTCTCCACCACGAGGGCCGGATGTCGTCCGACGGCGGTCTCCGCCGAGAGCATGAGAGCGTCGCTGCCGTCGAGGACCGCGTTGGCCACGTCGGAAGCCTCGGCCCGGGTGGGGCGCGGAGCCTCGATCATGCTCTCGAGCATCTGTGTGGCGGTGATCACGAGCTTCCCGGTGCGGTTGGCCGCCTCGATGACGCGCTTTTGCAGGATGGGCACGACCTCGGGGCCCATCTCCACGCCCAGATCGCCCCGCGCCACCATGATGCCGTCGGCGGCTCGGACGATGTCCTCGAGGTGCTCGATGGCCTGGGGCTTTTCGATCTTCGCCACCAGGGGACAGCGTCGCCCGACGCGGTCCATCACCTCCCGAGCCCGCGCCAGGTCGTCGGGGTGCCGGACGAAGGAAAGGGCCACCAGATCGACGCCGAGTTCCAGGGCGAAGGCCAGGTCCTCGACGTCCTTGTCCGTGAGCGCCGGGATCGAAAGGCGCGTTCCGGGCAGGTTGATCCCCTTGTTGGACGCCACCTTACCGCCGTGGACCACGCGGCAGGTCACGTCGGCGTCGTCGACCGACAGTACCTCGAGCTCGACCGCCCCGTCGGCGAGGAGGATGGGATCGCCCGGCGAGACCTCACGGGCCAGGGGCTCGAAGGGGGTCGGCAGGATCGTGGCCTCGTCACCGACGACGGCGCCGTCCCGCACCCCTGCACGCAGCACGACCGTCGATCCATCGTGGAGATCGATGCCGTCGTCCGGAAGGGTGCCGAGGCGGATCTTGGGGCCTTGGAGATCCGCCACCACGGCCACGGCACGGTCCCGTTCGGCCGCCGCGCGGCGCACCGTTTCGTAGGTGCGGGCGTGATCGGCATGGCTGCCGTGGGAGAAGTTGAGCCGCGCAGCGTCCATCCCGGCGTCGAGCATGGCGCCGAGCACTGCGGGCGAACGGCTCGCGGGGCCGAGGGTGCACAGGATCTTGCAGCGGCGCTGGGCGGTCATCGCGGGGCGATCCTATCAGTGGACGGCAGGCACGTGGCGCGGTGCCACGGGCGGGCGTAGAGTGTGGGAACGGTGGATCGACGACCGGGACGCATCTACTTCGACGAGGCCTTCACCGGCTTGCGCGAGCGGCTCCGCGAGGAGATGAACGCGGCCGCGACGAGCGTGCGTCTTTCGCGGCTGGCCTGCGAGGTCGTCACGGATCGTGACGTGGCGGCGCGCATCGAGCAGCTCGGCTTCGGTGGAGAGGCGGCCAGGCTCTTCGACCTCGTGCCGCTCGTCGAGGTGGCGTGGGCCGACGGTCGGATCCAGCGGGCCGAGCGCGCGACGATTCTCGAGGTCGTGCGGGCCAGGGGGTTCGATCTCCGCTCGGAACCGGCCCAACGGATCGCCGCCCTGCTCGAATCTCCGCCCGATGCCGCTTTCTTCGACGAAGCCCGGGCGGTCTGTGCGGAGCTGCTGTTGGCGCGGGGCGAGGCGTCGCGGCTCACCACCTTGGCGCTGTGCCGGAAGGTGGCGGAGGCGGCGGGGGGGATCTTCGGGTTTCGCTCCGCCACGAGCGCCGCCGAAGCTGGTGCCCTCGCTCGCATCGCCCGGGATCTGGGGATCGACGACGCAACGTAGGCACCGCGCGCTCGGTCACCGCGCGGCGCGGGGCCGAACGAAGAACGCGGCGCGACCCGCCGGGGGTCACGCCGCGTTCGGTGCGGAGATCGCTTCGGATCAGCCGCCGACCACCGCCGAGATCTCGGCCACCGCCGAGACCGAGCCGGTGAGGGCCCCTTGGGCGTCGGACAGGGCGTCGCCCACCCGGTCGAGTTCTTCGAGGGCGCATTCGAGGCCGGCCACGGTCTTGAGGTCCAGCTTGCCTTCGAGCGTGGCGTTCACGGCACCCTTGACCGCCCCCTGGGCCGAGACGAGCAGGCCCGTCTCGGAGTTGGTGATGGCGTCGAGCACGATGTCGGCCTTGGCCGTGGCCGCAAGCAAGGCGGCGTAGCGCACCTTGAACGACTCGAGGAAGGCCCGGAACTCGGCCTGGGCCTGGGCGTCGAGGCCGGCCTTGAACTGGAACGACACGTCGAGGCGCGGCGGGGTGCACTCCACCGAGGCCTTGGCCTTGGCTTCGACGGCGGCCTTGCACTCGGCCGAGACCTCCGGCGGTTCGACGGTGCCCTCGCACGAGCCCTTGCACTCGACGCTGGCGTTGGCGTCCACCTCACACTTGGCGGTGGCGCCGGCCGAGCAGTCCACCATGCCGGGATCCCACTCGCACGAGCCCTCGCAGGAGCCCTCGCACGAGCCGCCGGCCTCGAGTTCGCAGGTGCCCTGGCACATGCCGTCGCACTTGCCCTCGCAGTTGCCGTTGCCGTCCTGGGCGGTGCAGGTGCCCGAGCAGGTGCCGCGGCAGGTGCCCTCGCACGTGGCGGCCGCCTCGAGGCGGCAGGTGCCCGTGCAGGTGCC
>RFGU01000216.1 GCA_003696955.1 Deltaproteobacteria bacterium
AGGGTCTCGTCGATGGGCGTGTCGAGGTCCTGCATGTGGATCTGGTAGAGGTCGATCCGGTCGGTCCGCAGGCGACGCAGGCTGTCCTCGGCGGCGCGGACGATCCGATAGCGCGACGCTCCGGTGCCGTTGGGGCCCTCGGCCATGCGAAAGCGCATCTTGGTGGCGACCACGACCTGGTCCCGGCAACGGCGGGACGAAAGGTAGTCGCCGAGGACGCGTTCGGACAGGCCGTCGGGTCCGTAGACGTCGGCCGTGTCGACGAAGTTGATCCCGGCGTCGAGGGCTCGGTCGAGGATCGCGTGGGCCGTGCGCTCGTCGCAGGCCACACCGTGCATCATGCTGCCCTCGCCGGGCTCGCCGAAGGTCATGGTGCCCAGACACAGACGGCTGACCCAAAGGCCGCTTCTTCCGAGGCGTGCGTACTCCATGGCCCGGCAGCCTACCCGATCCACCCCCATGCATGGGCGATCCGGCCTTCGGTAGACTCGCGCCATGGAGCCGAGACGCGAACGCTGGACCCTCAGGGCGCGGGGGCGTGTCCAGGGGGTCTTCTTCCGCGCCCACACCGAGGCCGCCGCGCGACGGCTCGGCCTCGTCGGCTGGGTGCGCAACGAACCCGACGGATCGGTCACCGCCGTGGCCGAAGGCCCCATCGACGCCCTCGAAGCCCTCGCCGAGGCCATGCGCCAGGGCCCGCCCGCGGCCGAGGTCGAGGACCTCGAGATCGAACGCGGTCCGGCCCGACACGACCTCGAGGACTTTCGGATCGTACGGTGACCCGGCGCCCGCGCGACGTCAGGAGCCGTACTTGACGGAGCAACCGTAGGGCGGCGTCGTCGGCGTGGGCACGGCCTTGCCTGCGCGAAGGGCCGCAACGGCCTGCTCGACGTAGACCACGTGGGGCCCCTCGCCGTCCACCTCGCCCATGGGCGCGTTGTCGAGGGCGCCGGCGTAGACGAGCGTCCCCTTCGCGTCGACGACGAACATGTGGGGCGTCTTGCGGGCACCGTACGCGTGGCCCACCGTGCCGTCCGGGTCGAGCAGGACCGGATGGTCGATCCCGAAGGCTTCGACCGCCTTGCGATTCACCTCGACCCCGTGGCCCTGCTTGCCGGGAGCACCCGAGTTGATCGCCAGGAACACGAGATCGTCGCCGGCGAGCCGTTTGGCGAGATCCGACAGCGGTCCCTTGGTGTGCGCATACTTGATGAACGGACACTCGGGGTTGAACCATTCGAGGACCACGATCTTCCCGGCATGGTCGGCGAGACGATGGGTCTTGCCGTCGAGATCCACGAGCTCGAATGCTGGAGCCGGCTTCCCCACCTCGGCCGTTTGGGCCACCTTCGGATCCTTCGCGGCAGCGGCCGGCTGTGCGGACGGTGCCTTCGGCCCCGGCTCGTTCGCAGGTTCCGCCGCCGCAGCGGCAGGGGCAGCGGTCTTCGCGGACTCGGCCGGCTGCGACCCCTTCGGAGCACCGCAGGCCGGAAGACCGAAGACGAGCAGGCAAGGGACGAACGACGGGACGAGTGGGCGCCGCATGCCCGGACCCTATCCCGTCCGGCGGCGCCATGAGCGCGCCACGCCATGAGCGCAACCATAAACACGGAGTCACACCGTATGACTTTTCAAGCCTTTTCTCGGGCTGATTCGAAAATCGTTCTATTTATCCGGCTATGTACCGCTTTTTCAAGCGGTACTTCGGCGCTACGGTCCCGGCCATGGGCACGGTGCTCCTCGGTTTCCTGGTGGCGACCGCCATCGGTGCCTGCGGCGTGGGTGCGGGCATCCTCACCGCTCCAGCCCTCATCGTCCTGTTCGACATGCCGCCGGCGACCGCCGTAGGGACCGCCCTGGCCTTCGGCACCCTGGTGAAGATCCCGGCGGCCTTCGCCTACGCGCGACGCGGGCTCGTGGCATGGCCCGTCGCTCGGCGCATGCTGGCGTACGGCCTGCCCGGCGTGCTGGTCGGCGCCCTCGTCGTGGGCTCGTTGGACCGAGCGAGCCTGCGCGCCCCGGTACTCGTCGGCGTCGGCACGGTGGTGACCCTCGCCGCCCTCCTCGGGCTGCTGCGAAGGCCACAGGGTTGCGCACGCGAAGGAGCCCCCGATCACGCAACGGTCCGATCGCGCGGTGCCCTCGCCCTGTGCCTGCCCATCGGCATCGAGGTCGGCTTCTCCTCGGCGGGGGCGGGTGCCCTCGGCACGCTCTTGCTCCTGCGCACCACGGCGCTCGCCCCGGCCGCCGTCGTCGGCACGGACCTCGTCTTCGGCGCTGGACTTGCGGTCGTCGGTGCTGCGGTCCACGCGAGCGCCGGAACGATCGATACCGTTCGGCTCCTCGCCCTCGTCGCAGGCGGTGTGGCGGGCGCCTCGGTGGGCGTCCGGATCGCCGCCCGGCTGCCGGCGACGCGCCTGCGAAGGGCCTTGCTCGCCACGGTGGCGCTGCTCGGCGTCCACATGGCCTATCGGGGCTCGGTCGGCGCCGATTCGGCGACGCTGCCGGCCTCGTGCACGCAGGCCCCGAAAGACGGTCCCTGAGCCGCGCGGGCGCGAGCCATCGGCCACGCCGCTTGCAGCCAACGCGAATCCCGATACCGGGCCGCCCCCCCTTGCGACGGGAACCGATGCAGCGTTTCGTTGGCCCACTCGATACCCCCTTCGGCTCGATGGACGTCGAGCCGGCTCGCTAGGAGATCCTCCATCATGACGCATCGCCACCTGCTCATCGTGCTTCTTGCCTGCACCTCGACGACGGCCTGCTCCTCGCCCGCGGGCGACGCACCCAAGGCGAAGGTCGAGGACGTGAAGACGGAGACGAAGACGGACGCCAAGGCCGACGCCAAGGCCGACGCGAAGGCCGACGCCCAGCCCGCGGCGCTCAGCCGCCTTTCCCTCGACGCCGCCAGCAGCTCCGTCGAGTTCGTGGGCGCCAAGGTGACCGCAAGCCACGACGGCTCCTTCGAGAAGATCGAAGGCACGGCCACCCTCGACGGGGACGTGCCCAAGGCCGTGGAGGTCACGGTCCACGTGGACTCCCTGAAGGCCGAGCCGGAGAAGCTCGCGGCCCATCTGCTCTCCGACGACTTCTTCGCCGCCGAGAAGTTCCCGACGGCCACCTTTCGCTCCACCCGCATCGAGCCCAAGCCGACGCCCGAAGGTACCCACGAGGTCACGGGAGAACTGACGATCCGCGGCACCACCAAGCAGGTGACGTTCCCGGCCCGCATCGAGGTCTCGCCGTCGGCGGTGCGCGGTACGGCCAAGTTCTCCATCGACCGCAAGGACTTCGGGATCGTCTACCCGGGCATGAAGGACGACCTGATCAAGGACGAGGTCCTCCTCGATCTCAACC
>RFGU01000217.1 GCA_003696955.1 Deltaproteobacteria bacterium
CGCACCTGTGCCCGTACGTGGGGCCGAAAGGCCGGAGAGGACGCGCACCGCACCGTCAGCCGGTGGGGCCGCACGGACGGGTGCGGCCGAAACACGGCCTCCACGTGATCGGCGAAGTCCACGTCGTATTCGACCTGGCACACACCGCAATGGACGCGGCGGCCCACCTCGGAGAGGGCCTCGGCGTGGGCGGCCGCCACCCGGCAGACGGGACAATCCACCTGCCAGGCGAGTTCGAGCAGGCCGGCCCGGGTGGCCGACAGGAGGTCCGAGGCGACGTCCCGAAGGGGACGGCCAACCGCCTCCGCCAAGGCCCCTACGTCCAGGGGAGAGACCCTGCCCTCCGGCCACGTGCGAAGCGCCGACTCGAGGGCCTCGAGCACGTCGGCACGTACGCCGACGTCGCGAGCGTCGGCCAGTCGACGGGCGAGCGCATCGTCGTTTACGACGATGGGATCGCCGGTGCGGTCCAACCGGTCCCGCGCGCGTTCGAGTGCTTGCGGCCCGGTCTCCGACGCCCTCGCGACCTCGTCGAGCAGCCGACGCAGGCGCGCGACGGTGCCCCACCGCAAGAACGGACCCAACAGCCGCAACGCGAACGAACGTGGGCGGCCCCAGATGGCGACCTCCACCCGGGTGGACCCTTTCGCCTCGGGGCTCAAGAGGACGCGCACGCCGCCTGACGACACCGGCCCCGCACGAAAGCGCCGCTCGCCGAAGAGCCATACCGGCGCGTTCCAGTCGTACGGTGCCTCCTCCCATTCGAGGCGCACCGGCCCCTGCCGCGCTCGCCCGACCCGCACCGGCAGGCCGTCCGCCCCGACTTCGACCGCGTAGACGGCTGCCGGCAACCCGAGTACACGGTCGATGCGGTCGCTGTCGCCGAGCACGGACCAGATGCGGGCGGCAGGTGCCCGCACCCTGCGAGCCACCACGATGGCGTCCGGTGGTGGATCCGGCGGCCCCGGAACGGGTTGAAGGTCGCCGGGGGCCGCCATCGATCCGTTCCTAGGGGGAAGCGGCGAGCGTCGCCGGTTCGGTCGCGGGTTGGGCCATGCCGGATACGTCCCGAACCCCGAGGGACTCGACGTACCGCTGGCGTACCAGCCTACGAAGTCGCCGGGTGGTGGCCGGGAAGTCCTCCGGCTCGATGATCTCCCGCACGGAGATCGACACGGTGGGCGTCACGTCGGGGACGACGTACCAGGGCTGCCCTTTGAGCAGGATCGGCGGATCCACGCGGATCTCCATGCAGACCAGGGGCACCTTGGCCCGCATGGCGGCCTCGAAGGCGCCGCGATGGAAGGGGCGCAGCCCGCCCGGCGGCGAGCGGGTCCCCTCCGGGAAGATGACGAGGTTCAGTCCCGACTCCAGGGTCTCGACCATGGCATCGAGCACCGCGCGGGACTCGGCGGCCCCTTCCGTCCCCGGACGGGCCCCCGGCGCAGGGACGTGCCCGCCGAGGCGGAGGATCGGCGCGATGAGGGGGTTTCGAAACCAGTCGGCCTTGGCCAGGAACGTCGCCTGCGGGATCGTGTGCACCAGCCACAGGATGTCGAGCAGAGCCGGGTGGTTGGAGATGATCACGGCGGGCCGGGCTTCGGCCAATATTGGCGGCAGTTCCTTCGGCGTGTAGAGGCGAAAGAGCCCCACCCGCCGCATGAATCCGATGTAGACGCCCGTAGCCCGATGGAGCGCCCGCTGGGCCGCCTTGCGGCGCTCGAGGGGATCACGGATCCCGCGCACGGCGAGGGGCAGCACGACGTACGCGACGAAGGCGCCGAACGAGGAGAAGACGAAGAACGAAAACCCCGTCAGGAGGATGCGCAGGAGCTTGGGCATCGGACCGTGGGCGACGAGCACGCTACCAAACGCCGTTACGCCGCAAAACCCGGCGGCCGTCTCGACGTTGTCCCTAGACCTTTGCGAAGATCAGGGAGGTGTTGATGCCGCCGAAGGCGAAGTTGTTGTTCATGATCCGTCTCGGCCGCGCCGTGCGGACCTCGCCCATCAGGTAGGCGAGCGGCGCGCATCGCGCATCGACGTTCTCGAGGGTGCGGGTGGGCGGATAGAAGCCCTCCCGCAACATGAGGATGCAGAAGATGGACTCGATGGCACCGCAGCCGCCCAAGGTGTGCCCCGTGTAGCTCTTGGTGGAGGAGATCGGGATCTCGCCGCCCATCACCTCGTACGTTGCACGGCTTTCCGCCACGTCCCCCACGTCGGTCCCGGTGGCGTGGGCATTGACGTAGTCCACGTCGTCGGGGGAAAGCCGTGCGCTCTCGAGGGCGCGCCGCATCGCTTCGGCCATCCCGGCCGGAGACGGACTCGTCAGATGGCCGCCGTCGCAGTTGCTGCCGAAGCCCACGATCTCGGCGTAGATCTCGGCGCCCCGGGCGCGAGCGTGATCGTAGGACTCGAGCACCAGCGTCCCGGCCCCTTCCGACAGGATGAGCCCGTCCCGGTCGCGGTCGAAGGGCCGCGGCGTGCACTCGGGCCTGTCGTTGTACCTCTGCGAGGTGGCGAGCATCAGATCGAAGACCCCCGCCACCGTGAAGTGGGACTCCTCCGCACCCCCGGCGACGGCGGCGACCTCGCGCCCCGAGCGGATCGACCAGTACGCCTCGCCGATGGACTGGCTCGCGCTCGTGCACGCCGAGCAGATCGGCACGACCCGGCCCGTCACGCCGAAGATCGACGCCAGGTTCGCCGCGCAGGTGTGGCTCATGAACTTGAGGTAGCTCGACGCGAGCAACCCGTCGTAGCTGCGGGTCGTGTAGAGCCGCCCGTAGTAGTCCTCGGCGGCCTTGGTCGAGCCGTCGGTCGAACCGTAGAACAGGGCGACGCGGCCCGAACGCAGGAGATCCTCGGAAAGCCCCGCCATCTCGACGGCGTCCTTCGTGGCGGCCGCCGCCAGCTCCGCGACGCGCCCCATGGCGCGCAGGTGCTTGCGCGAGACGAAGCCGACGTCCACGTCGCGCACCAATCCGCCGATGCGACTGCGCACGCCCTCGAAACCCGTCCAGTGGGGGACGGGACCGATGCCGTGGCGGCCTTCGACGAGGGCGTCGCGCACCGTCCGGAGATCGTTGCCTAGGGGGGAGGCGAGGCCCATCCCGGTCACGACGACGCGTTGGTCGGCCATGGCGGCTGCATCTTGGCAAGCGGCGCGCGGCGCGGCAAACGGCGGCCGGTCATGGAGCAAGGAGGCGGCGAGGGTTGGAAGCCTCCACCGGATTCTCGCCGCCCGGGGGCTCTGGTAGCGTGCCCGGCGTGTCCCGCCCCCGCGTCCTCGTACTCCACGTAGGTGGCACGATCGGCATGGTGCGCACCCCGCGGGGCTATGCACCGGACCCCGGCTTCCTCGAGGCCTTCCTGGCGCGGATGCCGGAACTCGCCCACCCCGACCTCCCTCGCTGGGACCTCGAGGTACTCGAGCCCCTGCGCGACAGCGCGGACTTCACGCCTACCGATTGGCTGCGGATCGCCAACGCCATCGCACGGCGCGAGGCCGACTACGACGGGTTCGTGGTGCTGCACGGGACGGACACCATGGCCTACACGGCCTCGGCGCTCAGCTTCCTGCTGCGCGGCCTTTCCAAGCCCGTGGTCCTGACGGGTTCGCAGCTCAGCCTCGTCCACCCCCGCAGCGACGGTCGGGAGCACATCGTCACCTCGCTGCTTCTCGCCGCCACCTGCCGGATCCCCGAGGTCACGGTCTACTTCGGGGCACGTCTGCTGCGGGGCAATCGGGCCCAGAAGGTGCAAAGCGACGACTTTCTCGCCTTCGACAGCGGCAACCTGCCGCCCCTGGCCCGCGTCGGCGTGTCCATTCGGATCGCCCACCACCTCGTACGGGCCCCCGGACCCGGCGTACGGCCCCCCATCGTCCTCGACAGGTCGCCCCACGTGGTGGCCGTGCGGATCTTCCCGGGGATCACGCGTGAGGTCCTCGCCGCCATGCTCCGCCCGCCCACGGCCGGCGTCGTGCTCGAGACCTACGGCGCCGGGAACTTCCCGAGCGGGCAAGCCGAGTTGCTCGACGAGCTGCGCGCCGCCATCGATCGCGGCGTGGTCGTGGTCAACTGCTCCCAGTGCCACGGTGGCGCCGTTCGCCAGGACCTCTACAGCACGGGACGCGCCCTCGCGGACCTCGGGGTGGCGAGCGGACACGACATGACGCCCGAAGCCGCCCTGACCAAGCTCTACTACCTCCTCGGCACCGACGACGATCCCGCCCGCGTGCGCCGGCGGTTCACCGAGGATCTCGCGGGCGAACTCTCGCGGCCGGCTTGACGGCGCCGAGCGACCGGTCACCATGTCGCTTGCGATGTTCCGGGCCTCCGTCCTCATCGGCGTGTTCGCGCCCCTCTTCCTCGCGTGTGGCAGCACCCCACCGCACGACGAAGGGGCCTCGGCCACCACTTCGCAGGCCGATCCCCTCGTCGGCTACGACGTCCGGGTGCTGCGCCCGCGCAACGAAGAACCCCTGGCCTCGCAGTTCGAGCGCCAACGGCGGGCGGCCGTGGCCGAGGGCAAACACGTCGTGGCCTACTTCTCGGCCAAGTGGTGCGAGGCCTGCCAGCGGCTCGACCTCGAACTCGGCAACATGCATCCGAGGAGCGCCATCGGGCACGTTCGGATCCTCGAACTCATCGAGGAGGACTGGGAGGCCGCCACCCGCATGAACGAATTCAACGACCTGCGCACGCGCTTTTCGCCGGCCGTCGGCACCTACCCCTGGTTCGTCCTGCTCGACGCCGAGGGGAACGCCGTCGAGGAGATGCGCGAGGCGAAGGCGCGGCTCGAAGGACTCGGCCTCACGCCCACCGTCGACCTGTGGTTCGAGGGGCTTGCCCACGGCGCAGGTGCGGGCGCACACCGTGCCGAGGGCGCAAGGGCGCAAGCGCCGGGTCCGCAGGTCGCGCCGGCCCCGGCGGTCCCCCCGTCCGCGGGACCGTAGCGGGGCCGATTGCTTTTCCGAGCACGGCCTGCCTGCTATGCACTTGGCCGTGTCGCGCTCGTCACAGCCCGCGTGCGTTCCGTTGGCCGTGATCCTGCTCGCCGCATGCGACAAGGACCCCGGCGACGCTGCGGCGCCTGCGCCGGCCTCGGCAGGCCAGTCCACCACGACCGACGCCTCCGCGCCACCTCCATCCCCGGGAAGCGGCGGCGGCACGGGTGCTCCGCCTTCGGCCGAGGGGACGACGGTCGACACCTCCGTGGAACCGCAGGAGCCCCCCCCCGACTACGGCGTCATCGTGCCCCCGGTCCCGCCTCCGACCGACGAGGAACTCACCCACTTCGGCCTCGCCGGCTACGAGGTGGTGGCGATCTACGCCCAGCCCGACATGGCCGCACGCAAGCTCGGGTACCTGCGGCTCGGTCACCGACTGCGGGTGACCGACAAGGTGGAGATCGAAGGCGGCGGCGACGGCGGCTGCCCCAAGGGCTGGCATCACCTCGAAGGCGGCGGGTTCGCCTGCGCGAGCAAGGGGCTGGTGGTGGACAAGCGGCCGCCGTACATGCACCGCGAGCCCCTTCCCCCCCGAATCGACGACCCCACGCCCTACGACTACGCCTACGTCCGACGCTGGAACAGCCCCATGTACTGGCGGATCCCGACGGTGGAGGAACAAAAGGAGGCCGAGCGGATCCGTGCCGAACGGGAGGCCGCGCGACTTGCCGCCGAAGCCGCCGAACGGGGCGAGCCGCCGCCCGCACCCGCCGACGGCGCCGACGGCACCGACGCTCCTGCTAAACCCGGTACGACGCCGGCGGCCCCTGCATCGCCTCCAGCATCCAAGCCGACCGAGCCGACGGCATCGGATCGTCCGGCGGACGGCGCACGTGCTGCCGACCCGCCCGCTGGCCCCGATGCCCCCGCGGCATCCGAAGATGGCGCCGGGGCCACCGCGCCGGCCGAGCCCGAGCCCGAGCCCGAGCCCATCGTCCTGCCCCTCAATCCGAGCACGCCTTGGCTCGAGAAGGGCTTCTTCGTCAGCCTCGCCGAGAAGGAGAAGGACGAGCGGGGCCGCACGTTCTGGCGCACGGCCCGCGGCGGCTACGTGGCGGCCTCGGACGTCTCCCCCTACCGGGCCAAGGATTTCCAAGGCGCCGTCCTCGACGGGCTCACCCACCCCTACGGGTGGGCGATGGACCGGCCCACCAAGATCTATCGCATCGACGACAAGGGGCGGCTCCAGCGGTCCCGCACGGTCGAGCAACGGACGTTCCTCGATCTCGAAGAAGCCGTCGAGCACCGCGGCAAGACCTATTTCCGCCTACCCACCGACGAACTCGTGCGCGCGGACCACGTTCGCGTGCCCCGCCTGCAGCCGCCCCCCGAAGGTCTCGAACCGTGGGAGAAGTGGATCGACGTCGACCTCGGCCGCCAGATCCTCGTGGCCTACGAGGGCACGACCCCCGTCTTCGCCACGCTGGTCTCCACCGGCCGCAAGGGCACCGAGGAAGAGTCCTTCGAGACGCCCACGGGCGTGTTCCGGATCCGCAGCAAACACATCTCCACGACCATGGACGGCAACACGGCAAGTGACGGCAACTACTCGATCCAGGACGTGCCGTGGGCCATGTTCTTCGAGGGCAGCTACGCCCTGCACGGCGCCTTCTGGCATCGCGGCTTCGGCTATCGCCGCTCCCATGGGTGCGTGAACCTCGGCCCGAGCGACGCCAAGTGGCTCTTCTTCTGGACGACCCCCTATCTGCCCGACCATTGGCATGGCGTGCACGCCCAACCGTCGGTGCCCGGCACCACCGTGGTGATTCACGACTGAGGGTCGGACGCGTCCAACGCGGCCAGCCCCTCGCGCAGCGCCCGTTCCACGGAGGCGCGGGCCTCGGGCAGTACGAGGAAGAAGGTCACCGTCACGTGGCCTTCGCCCACGATCGCCGTGGGAGCCCGGGCCACGGAGACGCCATGGTGCTCCCCGGCGATCCGCAACAACCGCTCACGGGCCCGCTCGGCATCGATCCCTTCGGGCAGGGGCAGCCGCACCGCGTGGGAGACCACCTCGTCCTTGGGTGCGCGGATCATGGGCTCGGTGACCAAGCGCCGGTGGGGCACGATGATGCGCTCGCCGTCGTCCGTCTCGAGGTGGGTCGTGCGCAACTCGAGGGCGACGACCTCCCCGGCGATGGGGCCCACGCGCACACGGTCGCCCACGTCGCAGGATCCGGAGGCCCGCAGGACGACGCCCGCGACGACGTCGGCGACGACCGGCCAGATCGCCGCGACGGCCGTCACGAGCACGACCGTCATCACGATCCTCGCCAGGGTGCGATCCCAGGAGAACGAGACGTACACGACCCACAACACGTAGGCACCGGCCGACACCGCGACGGCCAAGGGCAACCAGCGCAACAACCGGCGACGCATGGCCGCGCCTTCGGGCAGCCGATCGGTGAGCCTGCGCATCCAAAGATGGACGAGCCACAGCAGGATCCCCACCAGGACCACGCGCATCCATGGCAGCTCGGACGCCGCGGCGAGTTCGGCCTCGGTCACGGCAGCACCCCCCGGTCCACGAGGTGACGCACCAACTCGTGCCGCACGAACGGATCGAGCCCGAAGCCGCGATCGCGCCTACCGGCCACGAGTCCGGCCCGCACGAGCACGGCGAGCACGTCCGTACCGGATTCGGCGAAGCCGCGAATCCGCCCGATCTTGCCCGTGTCCAAGCGCTTGTGGAGCACCAACTCGGCCAAGGCCGCCTCCCACGACGGCGGCAGGTCGTCGAGGGCTCCGAGCCGATCCGAGGTCGGCGCACGAACGGAGAGCATCTGCCCGTCCACGTCGGTGATCGCGGCGACCCACGCGTGCAGGGCCGCGCCCACGTTGCCGCGGCTGCGGCCGAAGATGGCCGAGAACAGGCGTACTCGGGCCAAGCTCGAAAGTTGCCCCTCCTCGCGCCCCTCGAGACGGAACCGACATCCGCTCGACCAGTGACGCAGCAGGATCGCACGCTCGATGGCCTCGACACCGAGGGGCGTGCACTCGACGATCTCGAGGGCGCGATCCCGTAGCGCCACGACCCGATCCACCGTGTCGAGCGTGCGCCGATTGATCGAGGCCGCGATGAACAGGTGATCCCCATGGCGGTCGACCAGCCGCGCGACCGTCTCGAGCACCGCCCAGCCGTCGGGGCCCCGGGTCCACCACGCCTCGAGATCGTCGAGGGCGATCGTGCTGCCTGCGGGAAGGGACTCGAGGACGGCGTCCATCGGCCCCTGTCGTCCGGTGGCGCTTCGGATGGCGCTCTCGAACACCGCGACGGTACCCGCGCCCGAAAGGGGCGCCTGCACCCGGTAGACCTCGCCGTGCCGGTAACGGGCGTCGGCCAGCCGCGAAAGCAACGCCGTCTTTCCGGTACCCGGGTCCCCGGTCACGAGTAGCATCCCGGCGCGGCCACGAGTGAAGCGGTCCACCGCCCGCTGACAGCGCTCCTCGAGTTCGGGGCGGGCCACCCAGAAGCTCTCACCCGGTGGAGAGCCGGAAAGGAAGAGCTGGCGGTAGTGGAACGGCAGTGCCTCGAGGACCCCCGGTGCCGGACGCCATGGATCGGTGGCCGCCAGCACCTGCTGTACGACACCGGCCGACGAATCCCCTTCGAGGGCACGATCGAGGGCCGCGCGCGCCTCGGCGCTCCGCCGATACAAGGTCGCCACGCCCCGGTCGCGCACCTCCGCCCACAACGCCTCGACGCGATCGCGCATCCGGCCCACGGCGCCACGCCGTCGATGGGATCGCATCGCAAGTTCGAGTGCGCGCCCGGCCCGCGTCAACTCGTAGGGGGAGGTGTGCTCGATGACCTGGCGCACACGCTCGAGCACCGTGCGGTCCACGTGATCCACCGCCTCGAGGATCGACGTGACCGCCTGCTCGATGCGCTCGGCTCCCCGCTCGATCACCGAAGCGAGTTGCGACCGGGCCTCCGGACGATCCTCGTCGGTGGCTTCGGCCAAGGTGGCAACGTGGAACGCCACCAACCGAGCCACGTCCTGGGCCACGTGCACGGCATCCTGCTCCCGTTGCGCCACCGCACGCAGCTCCGCCTCGAGCACCGCCAGCAGATCCGTCTGGCAGACGTACTCCACCAAACGCCGGACCGCGATCTCGACCGTCTCGAAAGACGCCGACTCTCCTTCGGCGAGCGCCTGGAGCACGGCGTCGGGCACGGTCTCGAAGACTTCCGGAAGATCGCGCACCAGGTCCTCGAGCTCGCGATGGAGTTCCTCGACGAACCACTTGGGATCGATGGGGCCGTGCTCGATGCTCGGGAGCTTGACCGCCGCGGGCTCGGACGTGCCTTCGAGGGCTTCGGCGAACTTGTCGAGCACCTCGCCGAGGCGCCGGCAGTCGTGCATGGGGCCCGACCGTACGCGCATCTGCATCGCCTCCCGCATGCGCAGGGCGGCCACCGCCATGCGATGATGGAAGTGGGACAGATCGATACCGAGGCGTGCCCGTCGGAAGACCGCGTGCTGGCCCTCGGCGTACGTGACGGGAACACGCTGCAACTCCGCCCGTACGCCTTCGCGCACCTTCGTCGCCTTCTCGACCTCCTCGACGGCCCGGCCCACGTCGATGCGTTCGAGCAGCGCCGCATAGCCACCGAGCACCTCCGACGACCCGTCGACGAACATCTGCCGCAGCCGGTTCTGTTCCTCGACGAGGAGCGAGCGCAGGGTCCCGATACGCTCGAGCGCCACCTTCTTCTGGCGCGCCGAGAACTCCGCCGCCTCCTCCGGGCTACCGGCGCCCTCGAGCAGCAGTCCGAGACTCGTGCGCGAAGCGTTCATCAACTTGCCCACGTCGAGGGCCAGTTGGAGATGCCCCGTCACGAATGCGCGCAAGATCCCTGCAGCGACGTCGGCCGCCATCGCCGCGTGGAGGTAGCGGTCGTATCGCGCGACGGGCACCTTGAGCCCCGCCGTGCCGCCCCGCAGCCGCGCGACGATGCGCTTGCGCCGCTTGATGCGACGCAGTTCTCCGTCGTCCCCGTCCGCGGCGGCGAAATCTGCCGCGGGGCGCCGGATCCGGACCACCCCCTCCGCATCGAACGTCCAGCGCTCCGCATCGACGAACTCGTCGACGACGGCGGCAAGACGGGTGCGTGCGTCCTCGATCTCGCTGTCGAGGATGGCCGCGTCGAGTTCACGCATGTCGTGCAGGAAGGCGCTGTGCACCCGGTTGACCAGGCTCCGAAGACGGCGCAGGTTGGCCGTCTTCACGCCGCGCTCGAGCACCGCGAAGTTGCGTTCGAACGAGGCCTCGAGGCGGTCGATCCGTTCGCCCTCGCGCTCCTCGATGCGGCCGATACAGTCTGCGAACAGGCGCTGCCCGACGTCTTCGACGTGGGCGCGGCGGGCTTCGAAGAGATGGGCGAGGCGTGGATGACCCGGCGCGGCGACGCGGTCGGAGAGCGCAAGGTCGACCGACGAGGACGCTGCGTCGCTCGGTGTCTCCGGCCGCCGGGCGATGGTCGAAGCCCGCAGCAGCTCGCGAAACGAAGGGGCCGCACGCACGATGAGCACCGTGCCGAGTTCCTCCACCAGGGGGATCAGCCGGCGCAGGACGTCCGGATCGTCGGCCGGCAGCCCCGTGATGGTGAGGTCGGCGTCGGCCGACTCCTCGCGGACCCAATCGAGGTAGCCACGGGCCCGCAGGGAGTTGTCGATCACGCGGACGATGCCATCGACCCGCAGATCCGAGAGAATCTCGCCGGCGGCGACGCGCAGGGGCTCCACGTCGGCCGTGTCGGACGCCACGAGCAGGACGCGAATCCGTGCCCCCGCCCAGGAGCGCTCGCTCGCCACGAAGCGCACCAAGGAAAGGCAGAGCGCAAGGTGCCCCGACGTCGGCTCCCACCACACGTCGATGCGCTCGCGATTGCCGAGCCCCACCGGCGCCGGGGCGTAGAGCAGGGCGTTTTCGTCGAGGGCGGCGAGTTCGTCGAGGAGACGGTGGAGCCGCTCGGGATCGTCACGCAGGGCGTACCAGTCGACGAGCACGCTGTTGGGTTCCATGCCGGCGATGCCGTGGTACCGACACACCTCGAGCATGGTGGGGACGAGCCCACCGTCCGCGGGCGGGATCCTGCGGTGGAACATACCCACGAGGTTCGGATCCGTCTCGGCCCTGCGAACGTCGCCCGCGTCGGCCTTGCCGTCGAGATCGAAGTGGGTCGCCACGCCGCTGCCCGACACGAGCGTGCGCGTAAGCTCGAGCAGTGCGTTCCGATGGGGATCGTCGACGTCGGTGAAGACCAGGAGGTTCGGCCGCCAGTTGCGCTGTTGCCGACGTTCCCGCGTCAGCCGGAACAGGCCGGCGCGGACGATGGTGGCCCAAAGACCCTCCCAGGTGTCGCCCGACTCGAGGCGAAGCTGCTTGCGCTGTAGGTAGAAGAAAAGCCCCGCCATCACCGCCATGGCGCCGAGCATCGCGGCGAGATCGAGCTGGATCATCACCACGCCGGCCGTGAGGAAGCCGATGAGGCTGACGGTCTTGGGGATCTTGAACTCGGGGCGAAAGTCCGGGCTCGCCCAGCTTTCGATGAACGCGCTCAAGTTCAAGACCGCGTAGGTCGTCAGGAACACCATGGACACGATGCGCGCGATGGCATCGAGTTCGGCGATGAGGATCCCCGCCTCGCCGATGGCGAAGGCCACGATGAGCGCGTTGCGCGGCTCGTTGGTCGGCCCATATCCCTTGGCGAAGAACTTGGGCGTGACCTTGTCGACGGACAACGCCTGGAGGATCCGGGGCGCCCCCATGATGCTACCGAGGGCCGACGACAGGGTCGCCCCCCAGATCCCGGCGACGACGAGTTCGGGCACCCGAGCCACGTCCACGAAGACGGTGGTGTTGGTCAAGAGCTGCTCGCGCGGGATCCGGTAGGCCGTAAACGCCGCCAACACGAAGTACACGATGGCTCCGACCGAGATCGCCGCCATGGTGCCCACGGGGATCGCGCGCTTGGGGTCCCGCAGGTCGCCCGACATGTTCACGCCCGCGGTAAAACCCGTCACCGCAGGGAAGAAGATCCCGAAGATCTCCCCGAGCGTCGGGCTCTCCGGCGCGGGCGCCATCGCGGGCTCGCGGGGCGCCTGCGAGGGATCGGCCAGGAAGATCGACACCAGGGACAGGGCGATCGCGGCCATGATGACGTACTGGGTCTTGATCGCGAACGCCGTGCTGATCAGCGTGATGAGGGTCAGCACGATCACCGTGATCGTCCCCGCGACGCGGATGGCCTCGGGCCCCGTGGGAAGATCGAAGTACGCCAGGAAGCTCTCGCAGAAGCCGATGACGTAGAGCGAAATCGAGAACGAGAGCCCGAGGAAGAGGGACAGCCCGAGGGCACCTCCGATGGGGAGCCCCAGACTCCGGGAGATGATGTAGTAGGGACCGCCCGCCCCCACGGATTTGTCCGTGGCGATGGACGAGACGGAAAGGCCGGTGCACACGCTGATGACGTGGGCGACCGCGATGATGCCGAGTGCCGCGTAGAGCCCGGCGTTGCCCACGACCCACGGTAGCCGCAGGTACATGATGACGCCGAGGATCGTCAGGATCGAGGGGGTGAAGACCCCGCCGAAGGTGCCGAATTTGTTGTCCTTGGCCATGGAGGGCGGCGTCGGGCCGGCGCGTGGCGATCATGCCACGATTCCCGTCTACGTGGTGGTTCGACGTATCGACACCCCAGCGTCCCCGCAGGTCACGCCGACCTCGCATCCGACCCGCACGAACCGAACGTCTCCCCGACACCCGCATCCCTTTGCCGGATCCGACGCCCGAATCCGAAGACGATGCCGCACACCAAGCCGAAGAGGGCGAAGGACGTCTCGATCCACCGCCCCCACCGGGCATGGATCGTCGGCGGCAATGGCTCCGAGACGGGCACGTCCACCACCAGGACGTGGGGGTCGGGAGCGACGGCACGCCACGTCACCGGGGTGTGTTGGACGATACGGCCGGCAGGGTCGACGAGCCCGCTCGGTCCGGTCCCCACGACGCGCACCATGGGGCGTCGCTGCTCGACCGCCCGAAAGACCGCCAACCCTTCGTGCTGCCACGGGGCCGCCGTCGGCCCGAACCATGCGTCGTTGGTGAGATTCAAGAAGGCGTCGATGCCACGGGCCGCCACCGCGGTCGCGTGGTGCGGGAGGGTGTCCTCGTAGCAGATGAGGGGGCCGAGCCGCAGCGGCCCGGACGCCGTCTCGAATGCGAACACGACCGGCCCCTCCCCCGCCCGATAGTGGTGCACACCGGGCAGATGGGCTTCGGCCCAACCCGGATCGACGATGGGCACGCGCTCGCCGAACGGCAAGAGGTGAACCTTGGCGTAGCTTGCGATCACCCGTCCGTCGGCCGCGAGGGCGAAGGCCCGGTTCTCGGGCGTGGGGTCCCCGCGTCGGTACGTGGTGGAGGCGAGCACGAGGGGGCGGGCAGCGGCACCGAAGGGACTTCGGGGCCCCCAACGGGGTGCGCGCCACGGCATCTCGATGGCCCAGGGATAGGAGGACTCGGGCCACACGACGATCTCCGCCCCCTGCGCGGCGGCAGCGTCGCCGGCCCGCCGCAACAACTCGATCTGGACAGCGCGGTCCTCGTGCCGCAGGGGGATCGACGGTTGCACGAGCCCGACCCGCACGATGCGTGCCGCCGCGAAGCGATCGTCCACCTCGGCCATGCGAACGTGCCCGTAGATCGCATTGGCCGCCACCCACGCGAAGAGGGCGATGCCCACCGCGACGCGGCCGCGGCGACGGTGCAGGGCATGGATGCCCTCTGCGATCAGCGCCCCACACGTCACCTGCCACACGGTCACGGCGCTCACCCCGGCGAGATCGGCGAGCTGGATCCACGAAGGTGCGCCGGAAAGCCCGACGGCCGATCGGTAGCCGACGGCCGTCGGCACGAAGGCCTCCGCACCCG
This sequence comes from Deltaproteobacteria bacterium, assembly GCA_003696955.1. Lineage (GTDB taxonomy): Bacteria > Myxococcota_A > Polyangia > Nannocystales > Nannocystaceae > J032. The sequence continues at coordinate 13,958 of RFGU01000217.1, forward strand.
CCAGTACCGCCCCGGCCGCCAGCGCACGCAAGAGGGCCGGCGCCCGGTGCAGCCAGCCCCAGACCCACGTCGCCACCACGAAGGGCACCGCGACGTAGAGCGCGAACGCGAGGTGACCGGCGGCCGCGACGACCGGGCCGACCCCAGCGAAGCTTCGTAGCGTGCCGTACATCCACGAAGCGCCCAAAAGGCCCACGGCGAGCCCGACGACGAGCCCGACGACGAGCCGCGAGGGGAGCCCCGTCCGGCGCACCGCACAGGCCAGATGGACCGGTGCCCAGGCGAGCACGGCCAACAGGGGCGACGAACGTGGCGGAAAGCTGGCCACGAGTGCGAGGCCGCCGGCCAACCCCGCGGCGGCCGGCAGGTACCGTGGGCAGATGAACCGCTCGAACACGGGCGATGCAGGCTTGCACGGCCGGCCGACCCGGCTCAAGGGCCGGGATCACCCACCCGATCCGGCCGGTTCGCCTTCGTTGCCTGCCTCGGCCCCGTGGTGGCCGAAGTGGTAGCGGCGCTCGAGGTACTCCCAATCGAACACGATGCGCCCGCCCCGCGCCTTGTGCTGATCCGCCCAGTCGCGGAACAGTTCCAGGATCGCATGGTCGATGTGGTCGAGCCTGTCCACGTCCACGTGGATCTCCCGATCGTCGGGGATCGACTGCAGGGCGTCGGCGATGTCGGCGAGCCGTAGGAACGTCGCCGACCCGACGAGCCGAAGGACGGTGCGCTTGGACGCCGGATCGTCCACGACCTCGATGTGCAGGCGGGCGAGTTGCAGCAGAAGCCGCCCCGCGGCCAGCACGAATCCCGTGATGACCCCGGTGAGCAGATCGGTCGCCACGATGGTGCCGACGGTCACCAGGAACACGATCACCACCCCCCGGCCGTAGCGCCGCAGTTCCTTGACGACGGCGGGGTTCGCCAACCGGGCGCCGATGAAGACGAGCAGGGCCGCAAGGGCCGACACCGGGATGTGGGTGAGCAATTGGGAAAAGACGCCGACGAACACGAGCAGCCACAGGCCGTGGAGGATCGCCGACCAACGGGTCTTCGCGCCGGCCTGCACGTTGGCCGAGCTGCGGACGATGACGCCCGTCATGGGGAGCGCACCGACGGCGCCGCAGATCAGGTTGCCGATGCCCTGGGCGAGCATCTCGCGGTTGTAGTCGGCCTTCTCGCCGCCGTGCATCCGATCGACGGCCGTCGTACACAACATCGTCTCGGCGCTGGCGACGGCCGCGATGACCACCCCGGACATGAAGAGCCCCCACCACTGGGACGACGCGGGCAACACGGGAACGTTGAGGGCCGCCGCCAGATCCGAGGGCACGTCGACGTACTCGATCGGCAGGGCGAACACCTGGGCGATCACCGTGGTGCACACGATCCCGAAGAGCGGCGCGGGCAGGAACTTCCGCACCTTCGCGGGGCCGAATCGCTGCCACGACACGATGAGGACGATGGTCGCGATCCCGATGGCGGCGGCCTCGCGGTGGGGCAACGACTCCGAGGGCGCGACGGCCTTCGCCACGGCCTCCGGGAGCGCCAGCAGGTTGGCGAGACCGCCCTTGCGCGGCGCGTCGTCGATCATGACGTGCACCTGCGAGGCGAAGATGAGCACGCCGATGCCTGCGAGCATGCCGTGGATCACCGAGGGGGGCACCGCGCGGAAGTACCGTCCCGCCCCGAGCAGGCCGCCGACCAGTTGGATCGCACCGGCGATGGCGACCACCCACCCGAAGTACTCGAGACCGTGCTCGTCGATGGCCTCCACCACCAGCACCACGAGCCCGGCCGCCGGCCCGGAGACCTGCAGCGGCGCCCCCTGGAGGAACCCGACGACCAGGCCCCCGACGATCCCCGTGACGATCCCGAGGGCCGGGGGCACGCCGCACGCCACGGCGATCCCCATGCAAAGGGGCAGGGCCACCAGGAAGACCACCACCGAGGCCAGGTAGTCGCCCGGGTCCGGGCGGCCGAGTCTTCGCCGCACGGTCGACGGCTCGGCACCAGTGGCGGGAGGGACGCGTTCGGCGCGGAAGGTGTTGTCCGGCAGGCGTTCGGCGCCGGAGAGGTCATCTTGTCGAGTATTCGGCATGGTCTTCGGTTCGTGCGGGGAAGGAGGTCGTTGGAACGACGTGGCGGTGCATCGTCGGAGTCGGCGCAGGTGGATCGCCGACTGCATCAGCGTACCGTCGAGCATCGGCGCGGCGCCGCCTTTGCCGGCTGGCCGCGGTCGTCGGCGCATGGGAGGGGCCGCTGGGCGGCGCCCCCGGCTTTCGGCCGGCGGTCAGGCGATGGGCGGACGAAACACGTCGACCTCCCAGCCATCGGCCGTCACCACCTGGCGGTCCGTACCGAACGGCACGTTGCCCCGTCCGGACGACGCCACCGTCCGGGACGTCGTCGCTGTGCCGTCCCGTGGGTCGTCGTCGTCGAAATCGTCGGTAGGATCTTCGATCGCCTTCCGCTCACCCGGCGTGCCGTCGTTCGAACGCTCCGCCGGCGCGTGCGCCGCTCGACACGTCGCAACGTGGCCATCCGAAGCCGCGGTCGCGGCCGTCGTGGCGACGACGGCCCGTGCGAGCAGCATCACGATCCGGATCCAGAGGAGCATGGCGGGACTCGAGATCATAGGTCGGCTGCACACAACCGCAAGCTTCCCACGCGAAAGCCGGACCGGCTCAGGAGCGAACGGGTGCAAGGCCCCAGACGATGGCAAGCTGCGCTCCGAAGTAGAGGGGCAGTCCCCATGCTCGAAGGGCGAACCTCGGGCGTACGAGTCGGTCCTCGGCGACGGATACGTCGGAGACGGCGAACGCGAGGGCGCCGGCGGCCGTCCACGGGTGCATCGTGGCCACGCCCCATGCGCTCGCGACCATCACCGTGATGATTGCCGCGTAGGCCACCGTCGCCCCGACGAGTGCATCCGCGACGCGGCCTGCGAGGCGACGCACGACGATGACGCCACAGACGGTGACGATCCCGGCGGCCACCGTCGCCGGGATCACGTCGAAACGGCCCTTGCACGCCAGGTGCACGAAGGCACCGGCGTAGCCCGCATGCCCCACGCCGAAGGCGGCCATACCGGCGAGCAGGGCGCGATCCCCCGGCAGCGCCAGGCACGCATCGCCGATCCCGCACGCCACCACCGCCGCCCAGAGCCACGGCCGCACCGGTGCCGGCAGGGTCGGCGCCACGAACGCCGCCGCGACCACGAACCCGGCCACCGCAGCCATCTTGGCGACCCCGGCCGGCCCGGGACGACCGCGGTGCTCGAAGAAGAGTTGCACCGCCACCGCGCAGGCAGCCCATGCCACGGTCGATGGCAACGCGAGGGCATGGAACGGCACCGCCATGTTCGCCGGCGAGCATGCCAGGTTCGACCTCGCCGCGCCCTCCGAGGTGGCGCCGCGCGAGCATGCCCCTATACTCGGGTCCATGTGGCTCGCCTGGATCCTCGGTGCCGGAGCCGCCGGCGTCGGTTACGGCCTGGCCCGGCGCAGCGGCGCCTCCAAGGGCAAGGCCCTCGCCCTCGGTGCAGCGACCGGTGTCGCCGGCGGCGCCGCGACCGCCGTCGCCTTGGCCGTGCTCAGTGCCGTCTGGCCCGTGGCCCTTCTCGGTGGCGCGGGCTACCTCGGCTATCGCTACGCCACCCGGCAAGGCGACCGGAGCCTCGATGCCCGCCGCGACCGGATGCTCGGCTCCGGCGACGGCTAGGACGAACAGGCGGTAGGGCCCAGCGGACCGGCGGCCGGGCAGACCTACGCTCGGGTCGGTGGAGCGTCCGCGGCCGAAGCTCCTCGCCAACCTCCGACGCGACCGCGCCTTTGGGGCGGGCGCCCCCGCCACGATGGGCTGCGGGGGCACCCCACCTTCGAGTGCACCTTTGGCGACCTACGGACACTCGTAGACGATGTTCACGGTGCCAGCGTTGCTGAACGCATCGCACGCGGTCCCGCACAGCTCGATGGCGTTGAACGGGCCGTTTTGATTGGTGTAGGTCCAGCCGTCTTGGTTCTCGCAGTCGGTGACCTGGTCGTAGAAGACGTTGTTGACCTCTACGGTCACCTCGTCCGGGTAGTTGGGTTCCGAATCGAGGGAGATCGTGCAGGGGATCTTGTTGGCGATGGCCAGGATCGCGTCCCCGAGTTCCTGTTCGTTGAACGTGTTGTAGAACGGCTCGGGGCCAGGCTTGGGCACGCCACCGGCCTCCGCCACCATGGTCAGCGCCTCCTTGGGATTGACGGCCGGCTTGGTGCCCTCGAAGTCGAGGATGTTGATCCCCACGACGTAGGTCGGGATCGCATGGGTCGCCCATGCATCGCCGACGACCACCGGAAGCTGGTCGTCGTAGACGAACAGCGTCTGGTCCGCGGGATAGTTCGGGCTGCAGTTGGCCGCACCGTCGGTGATGAGCACGATGGCGCGCGGCGTCTCCGGGTTCTGCGACAAGAGGTGGTCGAGGGCGCTGGTAAAGCCCGCGGTCGCCGGGGTGCCGCCCGAGATCGAGAAGTCGTCGGCCGCAGGGATCGCCAACATGATCTCGTCGGCGTGGAGCGGCCCGACCGGCACCTCCGGCATGTCCTCGACCAGACACGAATAGGCGTTCACCGGCTCGTCGAGGTAGGCGTCGGCCGACGGAAAGAGCTGGGCGCCGAGGTTCATCTCCGCCTCGAACGCCGTCGCGAAGGACTCGACGACGGCGTGCAGGCTGTTCCAGCGCGACACGTCGGGGGTGTTCGGATCGCCGTCGTGGTCCCACAGATTCGACATGCTGCGGGACTTGTCGAGGACGAGCATCACGTTCGGCGTCTTCGGTTCGAACTGGAACGAAAACGCCTCCGGGCCGCAGGTGGGGCCGCCGGTCGTTCCGGCACCCGTCGAGGCCACGCCACCGGTGCTCGACCCGCCCGTCGACGAAGCGTCGGTCGTCCCCGTCGTCGAGGCGTCGGTCGTCGATCCCCCGGTCGAGCCCGAGCTGGCCGAATCGCTCATCTGCCCGGTCGTGCCCGTCGTGGCGGTGTCGGTCCCGAAGGTGTCCGTTGCCGTCGCGCTGGCCGAAGCGCTCGCCGAGGCCGCATCGCGACTGCCTCCGTCGTCCCCGCACGCGGCGAGCACGGTAGTGGAAATTCCGGTGAGGATGATGATCGAGATCTTGTTCCGCATCGTTTCTTCCCCCGTTGGGTCGGCCGGAACGTCGTCCCGAGCGCCGACGGACGTCAGGTCTACCTTATCCTACATGTGGGGCAAGGTGGTGTCCCGCTCCGACACCCCAGAGCGATTTCGCGCATCGCGGGAATACGCGCTCGGTCGGACCTCCACCGCGATCCGCCGTTCTGCGCCCGCGGGGGGCGGAACGTGCGGAAACCAGGCGTCCGTGGCCGGGCAGCGGCCGGCGCGCACCCCGTGGCAACGGGTCAATACCCGGAGAGGACGAAGAACCAGTAGACCACGGGCCCCACGAACAGGAGCCCGTCGATGCGATCGAGCACCCCGCCGTGGCCGGGCAGGAGATGGCCCGAGTCCTTCACGCCGAAGGTGCGCTTGGCCATGGATTCCACGAGGTCACCGATCTGCCCCGCGACGCTGCCCGCGATCCCGAGCCCGACGGCGGGGCCGACGGGAAGCTCCGGGACGATCCACGCCGCGCCCACCACCGTGGTGGCGAGGACCCCGCCGACGAGCCCTCCGACGGCGCCGGCGCGGGTCTTCTTGGGGCTGACCGCCTCGTAGAGCTTGCGCTTGCCCCAGAACCGGCCGAAGAAATAGGCCACCGTATCCGAGAAGAAGGCCAGGCACAGGGTCATGACCAACAAGTCCGGCCGACCTTCCGCCTTGAACAGGGCAAGCGGCGAAAGCAGCAACCCGACGTAGGACAGCCCGGCGAGCGCCACCGCCATGTGCCGCCCCGCCTCGGCCAGCGCGGCGCGCCGAAACAGGACGATCGAAGGAAGCAGCAGGGTCGCAAGGGTCCAAAGCGGCGTCAGGGCGTCGAGCGGACCGAACACCACCGACAGCACCACGACGAGGGCGCACAGTGTCGCGCCCGGGATCCGCAGCGACCATGCCCCATCGTCCTCCCGGACGGGTAGGGCCATGCGTAGCCATTCGTCGTAGCCGAACACGGCGGCGAGGACCGCAAGGGCCGTCACGGAGATCGGCGTGGGATCGGCGTAGATCGCCAGCAACACGAGGGGTACGAGCACCCCGGCGGTCGCGAATCTCTTGGCGAGGTTGCCCATGACGAACGTCGTCAGCGCGCCGAACCTCCGTGGGCGGGCTCGGCCGGCGCTGGCTCGGCGACGGCCGCCACCTGCTCGCTGGTCTTGCCGAAGCGCCGTTCCCGCCGGGCGTAGTCGACGAGGGCCTCGACCAGATCGTCACGACCGAAGTCGGGCCACATGGTCTCGGTGAAGTGCAACTCGGCGTAGGCCAGTTCCCACAGGAAGAAGTTGGAGACGCGATGCTCGCCGCTGGTCCGAACGAGCAGGTCGAGGGGTGGCAGCAGCCGCGACGACTCCATGAACCGCTCGAAGACCTCCGGTGTGACGGTGTCGGGGTCGACCTCGCCGCGCAGGGCCGCCCGGGCCAGGTCCCGTGCCGCCGCGGTGATCGTCTCGCGCCCGCCGTAGCTGAGCGCAAGGCACAGGATCATGTCCCGATTGCTGGCCGAGGCCGCTTTCAGCTCCTCGAGGGGCTCGCGCACGTGGGCGGGAAGCCGGTCGATCTGCCCCACGCTGACCAGCCGAATGCCGTTTTCGAGGATCTCCTCGCGCTCCTCGTGGAGGTAGCGGCGAAGCAACTCCATCAGGTGGAACACCTCCTCGGGGGGGCGGTCCCAGTTCTGGCTCGAGAAGGCGAAGAGGGTCAGGGCCGAGATGCCCATCTTGCGGGCCGCGCGGACGACGGTGCGCACGGCATCGGCGCCTCGTTCGTGGCCCTCCCCACGGGGAAGCCCCCGGCTTCGGGCCCAGCGCCCGTTGCCGTCCATGATGATGCCCACGTGACGCGGTAGGCGATCGGCGGGCACGGGAAGCGGCTCGTCGGCCATGGACCACGGGGGGATAGCACGGCGGCGAACACGAAAAAAGGCGCCCTCGGCCCCCGTGGCGGCGGGAACCGGCTCGGGCCGTGTCCCGACGGAAGAAAGGCCGTATGCTAGCGGTACCGAGGGACGCCGTGAGCCACGCCGAACGCATCGAATCCCACCTACTGCAGTCCGGTCTGCGCTACGAACCGGTCGGGGACGACACCTGGATCGTCTATCCGGAGACCGCCGTGGCCACGCCCATTGCCGTCAAGCTCCAAGACCCCATCGTGCTTCTTTCGGTGCCCGTGTTCGACGTGACCGAAGGCACGGCCGATCGCGAGGGGCTGTTTCGGCGCCTCCTCGAGCTCAACGCCGCCCTCTTGCACTCGAGCTACGGCCTCGAGGGGAACCGGGTCGTGCTGTCGGCGGCCCACCCCGTCGAGACCCTCGACGCCCCCGAGTTGCAGGCCATCCTCGACGACATGACCATGGCCCTCGACCAGCACGTGCCGACCCTCGCAGCTTTCTCCGCCGGCTCGGACACGGACCGCCAACCCTAGGGAGTTTTCGGATCCATGGGACTTTTCTCCAGGCTTGCCACCCTCATTCGCTCCAACATCAACGAGCTGATCAACAAGGCCGAGGACCCCGAGAAGATGCTCAACCAGGTCCTCGTCGACATGAAGCAACAGCTCGTCGAGGCCAAGAAGCAGGTCGCCGTCGCCATCGCCGACGAAAAGCGCCTCAAGAAGCAATACGAACAAGAGAAGGCCAAGGCCGAGGATTGGGAGCGCAAGGCCATGCTGGCCGTCAAGGCGGGCAACGACGACCTCGCCCGTGCCGCCCTGGCCCGCAGGGCCGAGCACGAAGAACTCGCCAAGACCCTCGAAGCCCAGTGGAACGCGCAGAAGGAGGCGGTCGAGCAGCTCAAGCAAGCGCTCAGGGGCCTCGACGCCAAGATCGAGGAGGCCAAGCGCAAGCGCAACATCCTCGTCTCCCGGCAAAAGCGCGCCGAGGCCCAGCGCACGATCAACGAGACCCTGTCGAACATCCAATCCACGTCCGCGTTCGACACCTTCGAACGCATGGCCGACCGGGTGACGCAGCTCGAGGCCGAAGCCGAGGCGAGTGCCGAGATCGGTGGGGCCTTGCCCGAGGCCTCCCTCGAGTCCCAGTTCAAGGCCCTCGAAGCGGGTTCGGTCGACGACGAACTCGCGGCCCTGAAGAAGCGCTTGGCCCTTTCCGGCGGTTCCACCGATCAAAAGGCCCTACCCGGCGAACCCGGCGCAGAGGGCGAGGCGAAGGAGACCTCCGCCGGGGACGCCGCAGGTGAAGCGCCCGAGGAAGAGGGTGCGGGCACGGCCGAAAGCGACGCGATCTCCGTGGAGGAGATCGACGCGCAGCTCGAGGAACTCAAACGCAAGCTATCGGCGGACTGACGTCATGGAGGCGCCGGCCGACGACGATCGTCCGCTGACCGGCCTCGACCCCGATCCGGGTACCATCGATCGCAGCCGCGGTTTCGATCCCGGCTTCTCCCTCGCCCGACACCTGACCAAGACGGGCTTCGTCACCTTGGTGCTCGCCGCGGTCGGGATCTACCTGGTGCGCTCCGGGCCCGTCAGGGCCCTTTGGGGCGTCCCCGCCTACCTGCTCGTGGGCAACCTGGTGGAGTGGACGGTACACCGCTTTCCGATGCACAGGCCCATGCGGCCGCGGATCCTCTACTGCAACCACACCCTGATCCATCACCGTGCCTTCCGTGGCCGAGCCATGGAGATCGAGACGACGCAGGATCTCTCCCTCGTCATGATGCCCTGGTACACGCTCGTGATGATCTTCGCGGCGGCCAGCCCGCTGATGGTCCTTACGGGCCTGGTCTTCGGCCCGGGACATGCGGGTACGTTCCTGCTCGCGGCCGTGGGCTATTTCGTTCTATATGAGACGATTCACACCCTCGACCACCTGCCGGCGCGCGCACTGCCTTCGCGGGGCCCCCTTGCCGCGGCACTGCGTTTCGTCCGCCGTCATCACCATCATCACCACCAGCTGCGCAACATGTCACGGGTGAACTTCAACGTGACGTTGCCGCTTGCGGACCGGCTGCTCGGAACCTACGAGCGCCCCGCGGCCTCGGCCGAGTAGCCGGCTGCCGCGCGACCACGGCCGACCTCGCACGGACCCCTACGCCGCCTCGTCCGGATCGGAAGCGTCACCCCTGCCCGACGGGACCGGCACCGGTTTTCGCGGTGCCTCGGGGGCCTCCGGCAGCATGCCGCGGAACACGCTGGCAGGGGCCGCCGGGCCGAGGGCGTGGGTGCGGGCCTCGGCCTCGCTCGCGAGCCGCGTCCCCGGGAAGGTGCGGGCCGTCTCCTCGTAGGTCCGGCGCGCAAGCTCACGCTCGCCGACGTGCTCGTAGGCCTGGGCGAGATGAAAGAGGTACACCACCCGCGAAGGGCTGTACTCGAGGGAGGCCAGCCCCCCTTCGAGCAAGCCGAGGCCTTCGCGCACCCGCCCCATGCGCACGAGGCAAAGCCCCTCGAGCGCGTGCCATGCCCGGGCCACGTCCTCGCGGATCGGGGCGGGCACGTGTCGCAGGGTCTCGTCCCGATCCGTGCGGATCCGCTCGAGCCGCGCCTCGGTGGGCGTTTCGGTCAGCACGGAAAGTTCGTGGCGGCCGAACGCCGCGAGCCCGCGCAGGGCGGGATGGCGCGCGGGCCGATCCGTGCCATAGACCTCCGCGGCCTCGTCGAGGCGCCACTCCGCCACGAGCAACCCGCCGAGTTGGGCCCGGGCGAGCCACTCCCGCTCCTCCCCCACGGCCTCGCCGGCCTCCACGAGCAGAAGCTCCTTGCGCAACATGGACTCGATGTGCCGGTGCTGTCCCGAGGCGAGGGCAAGGCGCATCCCCCGGGCCGCCTCGAGGGCTCGGCGGTGCCGATCCCGCCCCGCGATCCACGCCCCGAGGCTCAGCCCGAAGAACACCGCCGAGACCAGGGCCAGCTCGCCGGCGCACCCGCCGGTCGCGACCAGCGACGCAAGCGCCATCGCCGCCCGTAGGTGGGCGAAGCCTCGGCGTGCGGGGCCTTCGGTTGGACGCGGCATGGACGGTGCCAGCATAGCCCCATTCGGTCGCGAAGCGCCCGCGCAATGGCGGCGCACGACGGCCGACATAGGCGCACGCGATGTTCCGACGCCTGCGCCACGACCCGCCCCCGCGTATCGACGAGGCCACGGCCCCCTCTCCCGACCCTCGTCTTCGCCGGCTGCGACCGCGGGTCGTCGGCCGCGCCGGGCGGAACCTCGCACCACCCCTGTTCCGGCGCCCCCTCGCCCCGGGTCTGTACGAGATCCTCGAGCTTCCGGCCCGCTCCGACGACGACCGGACCCTCGGACCTCTCGAAGGGCTCCTCGGTCGGTCGCGCACCCCCGCGGACCTCTACCGCATCGCGCGCCGCAACCTACTGCGAACCCGCTACCACATACGCCCGCAGGGTTTCGGGGCCGGCCGATGCGTGCTGCGGGTGATCACCGAGGACGATGCGTGTCCCGCCTCCCTCGCCCTGGAGATCGGTCGCCGCCTGCCGGCCTGGACCATGCGGGGGTTCTTGCTCGCGGCCCCATGCGCGAAGGTCGCCGCCATCGTTCCCCTGTGCCGCCTCGACTCGCCGGCGCGCCTCGCGGGCGGGATCGTGCCGCCCTTTCCGGGGCCCGGCCACCGTTTTCGTCCCGCGGCATGCGCCCACGCCCTTGCCACCTTCGCCCACCGGGCGCACGCCATGCTGCCCTCACCGTTCACCCCCGAGATCTTCTGGGTGTTCGAGCGACGGCTCGAGCCCGTGCCGACGATCCACGCCGGACGGGAGCAACGCGTCGTACCGGACGGGCCACTTGCACGCCTGCTCGCCCTCGCCTCCGAGGCTTGACTTTCGCAACGCACCCGAAACGCACCGAAGGCGGCCCACGTGACGCAGGCCGCCTTCGACGCGTGGCTCGTCGCCGCTACTGCGGGAGGATCTGGGCGTTGAGGCCCGCCCCGGTCATGTCGGAGTAGGTGTAGGGGCTCTGCAGCCCCGTGACCGTCGCCACGACGGCATAGGTGTCGGGGTCGACCTTGAAGGCCCGGCTCGCCCCCTGGTCCACCACCCACACGTACCCCTCGGCGTCGATGCTCACGCCCACGGGGGTGCTGCAGCCGGGAATGTCCACGTGGGGCGAGATCACCGTAAGGTTCATCGTGTCGATGACCGCAAGCCCGCACGGGCCGTTTTTCGCGATGAACGCCCGGCCCTCGCGGTCCACCTGCAGTCCCCGGAGGCAGCTCGCGTTCACCGACGCCACCTGGGACCAGGTCTCGTTCTGGGCATCGAAGCGATAGACGTTGCCGCTGCCACAGCCCGAGGCCCACGTGTTGCCCTGAAGGTCCAGACCCATGCCGTAGATCCAGCCGCCGGCGCTGCCGTAGTGGGTGGCCTGGTACGTCTGCCCGTCGATCTTGACCACCGGGCCGTTGCTGCCCCAGCCGGTCACCCAGAAGTTGTTGTTGCCGTCGACGGCGCCGCCGTATGGGCCCCAGTTCATGCCCGACCAGTTCGGCACCGACACCTCCGTGATCGTCGCGCCGTCCTCACCGTTGAGCAGTCGGAAGTATCCGGTGTTCTGTCCTTGGTTGTACCAACCGACCCAGACGTCGCCCATGGCGTACTGGCACGTGTTCGGATCCTGCTCGCCCACGTTCCAGCTTACCGGACGCGGACCTTGGTTGTTGGAGAACGACGGCAGGTCGACACTCCAGATCAGGCACTCGTCCTCGCCCCACGGGCGCACGTCGCCCGGTCCCGTGGAGGTGTCGATCTGGTTGTTGTTGTTCTTGTCGACGCAGTCGTCCTCCTCGGCGGCGAACATGGAGATGCTGCCGTTGCGATTGACGACCACGGCGAAGCGGCCGTCGACGCTGACCGACGTACGCGACGGGTCCTGCTTGCCGGGCGGGCCCGAGACGTAGCGAGCCACCTCGGTCGCCGTGGCGGTGTCGATCTTCGACACCGTGCCGGCCGGGGAGTTGGAGATCCAGATGTAGCTGAAGTCGAAGGTGTCCGGCGCCATCTGCTGGTCGCACGGCACCTTGGTGCAGGTGTTCGAACAGGCGTCGTTGTCGATGTTGTTCCCGTCGTCGCACTCCTCACCCTGTTCGAGCAGACCGTTGCCGCACTCCGGTGTGACGCCGCCACTGCTGCCGGCGGTGGCACCCGTCGAGGCGCTCGTACCCGCGGTCCCCGTGTCCGATCCCGCCGTGGCCGTCGCGGTGCCATCGGTCGCCGTGCCCTGCGTGGCGCTACCCTGGGTCGCGGTGCCCTGCGTGGCGGTGCCCTGGGTCGCGGTGCCATCGGTCGTCGTGCCGCTCGACGCCGAATCGCTGCCCTGACTCGTGCCCGTGGCCGTGGCGCTCGCAGGACCAGCCCCCGTCGACCCCGTGCCGTCGGTGGCCGTGGCCGTACCCGTGGCCGACGCACTCGCCGAGCCGCTGCCCGAGCCCCCATCGTCCCCGGAACATGCCGCCAGGACCACGCTCAGAGCACCGAGGAAGATGACTTGGTTGGATGTTTCCCGCTTCCGCATGGCCGTGGACGCTACAGGTACCCGCCGCACCTGTCCAGGGTTTTCCCTGGACCCAATATCGTGGGACCCCTCGTTCGTTGCGGGGATTCGCCTCCAGCGCAAAACGCGCAGAGCTGGGCGCACGGGGCAGATCCCAGACGGCGGTGCTCAGGGGTGCTCGCCAAGAAGCGCGTGTTTCGACGGGAATGCGTCCCGGGGAAGGCGCGGCAGCGCCCAGCTCTGCGGTGGATCGCGCCAACGCCGCATCCTGCGAGCGAGCGCCGCATCCACCCGAGCTCGAGCCCGTGGATCCGACCCCCAGTGGTCGTCGGTCCGGACCCCCTTGTGGTGATTGCAGGTCGCACAGGCGACCGCCAGGTTGTCGAGCCGGTCCGCCCCTCCGGCGGCGCGCGGCAAGAGGTGCTCGAGGGTCGCCGGACGGCCGCGCGCCCGGCCGTCGAAACCGACCACCAGCTTCCGCCCGCAATGGATGCACTTGCCGACCAGGACCGTCTCGCCCGCCAACGCCGCCGGCTCGAAGGTCGCGTCCGTCGCCGCCGCCCAGACGAGCAACCGATCACGCCGCTTCATGGGCCGCTGTCGGTCCCGTGGACCATCGGCACGAAACGCACCGGGATGACCGTCCGCTCGTCGAACCGATTGCCCCTTCGGGTGATGACCTTGAGTTCCTGGTATCGCGAGCCCACCGGGATCACCAACCGTCCACCGTCGGCGAGCTGCTCACGCAAGGCCTCGGGGACCTCCGGTGGGGCCGCGGTCACGACCACGGCGTCGAAGGGCGCAGCCTCGGGCCAGCCGCGGTATCCGTCGCCATGGCGCACGTGGACACGGTCGTAGCCGAGCTTGGCGAGCCGTTCCTTGGCGCGGCGTGCGAGGGGTTCGATGACCTCGATGCTGTAGACCTCCGCCCCGAGTTCGGCCAGGACCGCGGCTTGATAGCCCGAGCCCGTCCCGATCTCGAGCACCTTGTCGCCCGGTCGCACCTCCGCCAGCTCCGTCATGAGGGCCACGATGTAGGGTTGGGAGATCGTCACGCCGTGGCCGATGGGAAGGGGATGGTCCTGGTAGGCCTCGGCCTGATACGCATCGGGGACGAACAGGTGCCGGGGCACCTTCGCCATGGCCGCCAGAACCCGCGGATCGGTCACGCCCCGCGCCTCGATCTGCTCCGCCACCATGCGATCGCGCTCGTCCTGCCGCGCGGCGATGTCCGCTGCGATGCCGCCCTCCGAGGCGGGCGAGGGCTTGGTTTCGTCCGGTGAGGATGGCGGGGGCGCAGTCATGGGCGGCTTCCGAGGCTCGGCCGTGGCGGGCGGTCGCGACCCCTCGTCGTCACACGCCACCAGCGCGAGCAACAGGCCGAACGCAAGCCATCGGCCGTAGGAGGCGCGGCGGGATCCGATGCCACGAGCCATGTCGACGGTCACGCGCGAACGATAACACCACGGCCATCGCCCCACCCAACGCCGACTCCGGCGCGGGGAGGACGCGCACGCCTCGGCACGGCGGAACGAACGCCCGGTGGCCCGCGCGAGGAAGCCTGCTGCGGAAAAAGTCCGCGGCCGCGTGCAACGCTCGGGCGCGGTGGCCGACACGGCAGGTGCATGGTCGCTTTCCTCCCTTCCCCCGCCGAGACGAACGCGGCGAGGCGCGCCCACCGGACGCTCGGGGTGTCGGTCCGTTGTCAGGGCGCTTCGGGGCGGGAGCGACCGAGGTCGAGGAAGGTGCGCAGGATCCGCTCCCGCGGGTCGGGATCGTCGTGGCACGGCGAACTGGCCGACGGGCGTACGGTGCGGGAGCGGGCCGTGGGCACGAGGTAGGTGCGCGCGCTCCGGGGACCGGCCCACATCCCGGTCCCCGGGGCGTGCGGCGTTGGTCGATGGAGGGCACCGCACCCCGCCGCCGGGCGAAGGGCGCGCGCGGCCGCCCGAGGAGCGCAAGCGCGGCCAGATCCGCGGAGCCGAGGCTGCGGCCCGCCTTCCCACGGCCACGGGAACCGCACCGAACCTGCACGGGCCGTCGCGGGGCGTCGCCCCACCTGGGCAGCCATCGGTCCCTAGTCGCACCGGCTGCGCCGACGAGGAAGACCGTCCGGCGGCGTCAGGCGAAAGCGCGCCGGCACCGTCTCCGTGAGCCCCTCGGGCGCCTCCGACGACGCAGCGGGCGGCGACGGATCCGGCGGCGGCGGCTCGGCTGGGTCCGGCGGGGCGTTCTCCCATGCGCCCCCATCCTCCCACGCGTCCTCGGGATCCCGTACGGACGACGACGGATCTTCTCGGCCGGAGCCTGCCACCTTCGTCTCGGGCGTCTTCTCGCCGACGGGCGACGAAGCCCACGACGGGTGCGGATCGACCTCACGGACCTGCACGTCCAATGCCTGGCGGCGATCGGAAGCCTCCAATACGAGATGTCGTGGAAGCAGCACGCCCTCGACGCGATCCCAACCGTCGAGCCGCGCGGTCACGCCACCGGGCAGCCGTGCGCGCACGACCACCCAGGGCATGCCGGCCAGGGAGGTCGCCGGACGTAGCCAAAGGTCGACCGATCCTTGGTCGTCGCGCACGACCACGTGCTCGGCTCGAGCTTGGGGATCGTAGCCCTGCCGGGCGAACGTGAACGCTCCGGCCACCGGGGCACCACCGCAGACCATGGAGACGAAGGCCTCCGGACGCAGCCGGGCTCCCGCCAAGCGGGCGATGGCGCACCCACCGTCGCGACCCTCGTAGTAGCCCGCCGGCTCGCCGAGCTTGTCGACGAGCTGGTACCCCAGCTCGGACAACGCCAGGGACAGGACCTCCTGCCCGGCCACCGTCACCGTGCCCCGGAAACGATTCGGCCGCTGCGCAAGGAACGCAAGACGGCCTCGATGGACACCGAGGCGGATCTTGGCTCGCGGTACCTGCACGGCGTCCGTCTTGGGCGCGAGTACGTCGGGCACCATCTCGTCTTCGAGCACGAGGGTGCGCGGGTAGTCCGTCCCGTCGCGCGGCCGACAGGCTGCGACACACGCCGCGCCGCACAACGCGACGAAACGCCGCCGTCCGATCCCGTGGCCCACCCGCGACGACCGGTGTGGAGGTGGGGTCGGATCCGACGGCTTGGACGCCGAGGGCACGGCGGCACCATACCAGCCCCGACGGTGCGCGGGGCGCCCTCACGCGGCGATCGATCCCGACGGCACGGCACCGTCGCGCCCTTCCCTGCCGAGCAGGCACCGGACGAACCACGGTGGGCAGGACGAGCGGGCCGCACCGAAGGACTTGGGCGCGTCGCCGTAGACTCCGGAGCGACGCGGGTCGACCGAGCCTTCGCGACGAACCCGCCCGATGCCCTTCGCTCGAGCCCCTGCACGCGACGACGCCGCACGCCGCCAGGCGACACGGTGCACCGCAGGCATCCGCTCCGCAGCGGATACCTGCGGTGCCCGGCGAGCCGGACGGCATGCCAGCCAATCCGCGGTTCAGTGGGCGGGGTCCGACACGGCGCCATGCCCACCAACCGAGGCGACCCGCAGGGTCGTCTCGCCCTGGACCGCGATGTACGGCTTGATCCGCTCGTACTTCTTGCGGCCGATGCCCTTGACGCGCATCACGTGGATCGCCTTCTTGAACGGATGCCGCTTGCGGTAGGCGACGATCCGCTCCGCCGTGGCCGGGCCGATGCCCGGTAGCATGTCGAGCTGGTCCACGGTCGCCGTGTTGAGGTTGACGACGCCCTCGAGTGCCACCGGCCCGGCCAAGGCCAACACGGTCGGACCGGTGGCGGCATGGGCATCGCCGCAGGGCGCGGCCACGGCGCCTACGAGCAGGGAGGACAGACAAAGGGCCTTGAGGATGCGTTGGACGTGTTGCATGTCCGGTCACACGAGCAACGGCTGGGCCGACTCGGATCCCCCGTGATCTCGAGGAGATCCGGAGACCGGACGCGGCGCTCGACCGGTCGGCCGGACGCGACGACCGGCGCATCGGACACCGTTGCGTTCAACTGGCCGCGTCGGGATCGGGAACGCAGATCCGCACCGTGTCCTCCGAGCGAGGATCGTCCGGCGTAGGCGCAAAATACACGCCCGCCGAGCCCGTTCGCTCGCACCGATAGCCATCCCGGCAGTCGCCGTCCTTCTTGCACTTGCGGCGGCACGACGTTCGGGCCGAGACCTCGTCCGCGCACACGCCCTCGGGCAGACATACCTCCTCGGGGGCGCAATCGTCGAGGGGTGGGCAGACGCCGTCCACGCAGTCGGGATCGTCGCCGTAGGTGGCCACGTCCTCCCGGTCGGGATTGCACGCCACGGACAGGAACGCCGTCGTGTACACCTTGACGCAAGCGGCCTCCTTGGGGCAGGTGCCGCGGCTGCATCCCTCGATGATGCACTCGCCCCGGTCGCCCACGAGATAGGACAGATCGCAGGTTCGCTCGCCTCGAAGGGAGCAGTCCGTGCTGACGGTGCACGGATCACCGATCTTGGGGCTGCAGCCGATGCCCAGAAGGCCGAGAACGAGTAGCGGAAGGATGGACGTCCGCACGACGGGGCGCGAAGCATAACAGCCGAGGCCGGGCCTCACAGCCCCGGCCCGGCGCCGGAACTCGGCGGTGCCCTCCCCGTGGGAGGACGGGATCTGCCGCTCGCCTCACCCGCAGTCCTGCATGAACAGCTGTCCCGTGTTCGTGCAGTACCAGAGGTCGCCGTTGGCGTCGCAGCACCCGACCCCGGTCACATCGCCGCACGGCCCCCCTACCTCGAGGCCGTCGGGGCAGGCCAGGGGGTAGGTACCGTTGGGATCTTCCCCGGAGCCGCCGCAGACGTAGCCTTCCATGGGGTCGGGAACGCCGGTGGGGCCCCATCCACAGGTCGACACGCCGCCGGTGGTCGCCGAACCGGCGGTACCGGTGTCCGAACCGCTGGCGTCGGTCGTGGAGGTCGAGGAGCCGGTGCCCGTCGTCGCGGTGCCGTCCGAGCTCGAGGTCGACGCGGTGGACGACGTGGCCGTGGTCGTTCCGGTGGTGCTGCCGGTGTCCGTGCCGTCGCCGTCACCGTCCGTGACGATGATGCAGGCGCTCGCGAACACGAGGGAAAGGACGAGGGGGCGGGTCGAGATGGGCATGGTAGCGTGTCTCCTGGAGGCAAATCGGGTCGGCGGCGGGTCGTGGGGGCCGCCCGTCGTCGGGCCACGCGGTTGGACGTCGGGGCCCGGGCACGATTCAGTCAATCAATCTACATGCGTCGGAAACCGGGCGGGGCGGTCGGGCGGTGTCACGAGGGAGGCGTGGACGTCGCGCGCGACGACGTGGGCGAGCCCCGGGTCGGTCAAAAGTCCCAGGGTGTTCGTGTCCGTGACGAATCCGTCGATCGGAGCCTCCGCACGCTCGGCGGCCCCGGCAAGTGCCTCGAAGATCTCCGGCGCCTGCTCCGCCTGGGTGGCGACGACCGCGACGAGCGCGCGTGGGGGACCGATCTGGAGCCGCGCACCCGTCGCCGCGGCGGTCTGCTCCATGTCGGCACGCTCGGTTGCGGGATCGCTTGTCCGGCCCGGAAACCATAGGCCGCGCGCACCGGTGGGCGAGAGGTGGACGAAGGAAAGACGTAGATGGGCGAGCCGGCGCAGCGCAGCCGCCCCGGTGGCGAGACCGTGGATCTCCACCGCGTGAGCCGGATCGGTGCAGGTGACCGCCCGGATCGGGGGCGCCGGGCTTGCGGGATTCGTTCGAACCTCGGTCTGCCCGCCCGTGCCGTCGGCCTTACGCGCATAGATGGCGATGCCGCGCTCCGCAGCAAGGGCCACCGCCTGGGCGTGCAGGACCTTGGCCCCGGCGCGCGAAAGCGCGAGCATGTCGTCCGCGCCCAGCACGTCGATGCGGCGGGCGTCGCGCACGTAGCGCGGGTCGGCGGTGTAGACCCCGTCCACGTCGGAGTAGATTTCGCAGTCGGCGCCGATGGCTGCAGCCAGGGCGACGGCGGTCGTGTCGGAGCCTCCGCGACCGATGGTGGTGACGTCCCGCCGATAGCTGACCCCGGCGAAGCCTCCGACCACCACGACCCGCCCCTGGTCGAGTTCGTCGAGCACGCGGTAGGGTCGAACCTCCAGGATCCGGGCGTTGCCGTGGCGGTGATCGGTGATGATCCCGCATTGCGAACCCGTCAGGCTCACCACGGGAATGCCGCGCGCGCCGATGGCCAGGGCCAAAAGTGCCATGCTCGCGCGTTCACCGGTCGAAAGCAGCATGTCCAGTTCCCGCGGGGTGGGGGCGTCGGTGAGTTCGGCGGCGCGAGCCAGGAGGTCCCGGGTGGTCTTGCCCATGGCAGAGACGACGACCACCACCGGTTGGTCGGCGGCGCGCTGGGCCACCCGATCCGCGACCTTTTGAATCTTGTCCAGGTCGGCGACGCTGCTACCCCCGAACTTGAGCACCACGGGGCGCGGCCGGGGTGGCGGCGTGGATCCGGGCACGTCGGTCACGGCGAGGGCTTCTACCACGGGCCGTCCGTGGCCGCCGCCTGGGCGGGGCGCACGAGCCCGAAGGCGGCTGGACGGCGGAGGGTATGCCCGGGCGAGGATTGGGGACCGCCACGGCTGGGTCTATGCTCTGGGCCGTGCCGACACGGCCAAGACGCGACGAGGTCGAGATCCGCGGACTGCGGGTTGGGTGCATCGTGGGCGTCCGTCCCGACGAGCGGCTGGTGGAACAACCGGTGGACGTCGATCTTTCCCTCGGCCTCGATCTGCGGGCGGCCGGACGCAGCGGGCGCATCGGAGCGACCTGCGACTATGATCGGGTGGCCGAGGAGGTGACGGCGATGCTCAAGTTCCGGCGTTTCCGATTGCTCGAGAGCGCCGCCGAGGAGGTTGCGACGATGTTGCTCGGTGTCCACCGGGACGTGGAGGAGGTGCGGGTGAGCCTCGAAAAGCCCCGGGCCCTCGACGGCCGCGCGCGTGGCGCTCGGGTGTCCATCCAACGCAACCAGGGTGACGTGCTCCGGCGGCGGGAGCGGACGCAGTTCGGCGAAGCCGAAGTGCTGCTCGAGACCGCGGAGGCGGGACTCTACCTGCTCCACATCGCTCCGGGGCGCTCCATTCCTCCCCATCGTCATGCCGTCATGCGCGAGCTCGAATGGCGCGTCCGCGGGCGACTCTTGCGGGACGGTCGGGCGCTCGAGGGCCTTGCGGTCGTGGAATGGCCCCGTGGAAGGGTGCACGGGTACGAAAATCCGTCGGACGAGGTGGCCACGCTCTTTTGCTGCGACGTGCCGCCCTTCATGGCCGAGGACGAGATCGAAGTGTCGGATGAGCCGCGGGCTCGGGCGGAGGAAGGACCATCGTGAGGGGCAAGCGCGTACTGGTGACCGGAGCGTCCGGGGGCGTCGGTGCGGCGACCTGCGTCGCGCTTGCGCGTGAAGGGGCTGCCTTGATCGGGACCTATCTTCGCGGGGAGCGCCGCGCCGCCGAGCTTCAGCTTCAGCTCGGAAGCCGGACGCGGATGGTTCGAGCCGATCTTGCGACACGCGGTGGACGGGAGATGGTTCTCGAGGCATGCGAAGACGGACTAGATGGCGTCGTGCTCGCCGCGGGCGTTGCGCGCCACGGCCCCTTCGTCGAACAGCCAGAGGACACCGACGGCGACCGACGGGATCCGCTGATCATGCAACTTAGGACGAACTTGGAGGCGCCGCTGTTGCTGCTCCGTGGACTGCTTTCGCGGTCGCTGTTGGCCGAGGGCGCGAGCGTGGTGGTGGTCGGTTCGAACCTTGCGCACCTCGGCGTTGCCGGCACCGTGGGCTACGCGGCTGCCAAGGCGGGGATCGAGGGGGCGGTCCGGGCCCTTGCGGCGGAATTCGGGCCGTCCGGGATCCGGGTGAACGCGGTCGCGCCGGGGCTCCTCCTTACGGAGATGACGAGGGAGCGAAATCACGACGAGTTGGCCGCGATCGCGCGCGGCACGCCGCTGCGGCGGCTGGGAGAGGCGGCCGACGTCGTGGGGCCGATCCTGTTCCTGTTGTCGGCCGACGCTGGGTTCGTGACGGGGCAGGTGCTGTGCGTCGACGGCGGTGCGTCCATGGCGGGAACGTGAGCGGTCGGGCACCCCGGAGTCCGGTCGTGGAGTGTAGGGATCCAGGATGTGAGGGGTGGAGAGCTACGCGTGGAGGCGCGAGGCGTGAGGTCATGCCGCATTGTGGACGTCAGGCTTCGTAGGTCGATCGCGATCCGGGCGGTCCCCGAAGCCCGGCGGGGTGCGACGATGGGGCGGGCTGCCGGGGCTCGTGCTCGACGCCTTGGCTCGTGGGTCCGCGCGTGAACCTGGGTGGATCGCGACGGGTGTACGCGTTTCACGTGAAACATCGTGGCGGGGTGTCTGCTGCGGGGGAGGCCGACGCGTACGCCGGCGCCTTCTTGCCGCGTCGAGTTCCATGTTCGGGGCGGCCTCCCATCGGTCGGACCTTCGCATCGTGCCGGACGGCGGGTACGGGGGTGGGGACGCGAAGCGCCTCGCCCGCCATTGCAGTGAGTCCGGGCGTCCGTTTGCCGCGCCCGTTCCGCTTCACCCCAACGCCGCCTCAGCGTGGATCGGCCGCTCGCCGATCTGTTGTTCTCGCCTCGAGCGGGCTGTCCGCGTCGCACCTGGGCGCCCGAGGGCGTACTCGCTGCAGCAGTGTCCGCCGGTCGGCAACGGCCCGGTGGGCTGAGCCGATCCATACCGGCCCTCTGGTAGAGACGCCCCCTCCCGGCACCCCCGCGCATCTCGGGGCTCCACGATCCGTCCTCCCACGGTCGCTAGGTCGGGCCGCGTACCCGCCTTCTCGACCGCGGGAACGCTGCGGCGTTTCACGTGAAACGACGGTCGCGCACGACCTTGCGGTCATCCCCCCGAGGTTCCCGCGCCTGCCGTACCGATTCGCCGGGTTCGCGAGCGTCCTCACGGTCGTCTCCTGCACCCCCTCGCCCCCTAACACCAACCGCGCTTTCTCGCGCCATTCGTCCTAGCGCCACGCCTCGTGACGGAGCATCTCCACCGCCCGCCAGCAGATCAAATTCGTTTCACGTGGAACACCAGCAGCAGCCTCCCGTCCCCGGCTCGCAGCCGCCATGCTCCCTTCCTCGTTCGCCCCATGCGTGCAGCCCCCTCCACCGGCCTTCCCACGCAGAAGGCCCGAACACCTCTCGACCCCACCCAAGACCGGTCCGTACGATCGCGCCCCTCGCGCTCATGGAGCGCTGCACCATGAATACCATCTGTACCAGGTCTCCGACACGCTCCACGTCATTTTCGTTTCACGTGGCAGCAGGGTCTCGCCGCACGAACTCGACCCGCCACGCGCTTACTTCCCGCCAACCACCGGACACCCACGCGGGGCCTGGAGTCCATCCAGGTCGCGTGTGAACCGAACACCACTCGATATTGCGCATATTGCGCACCCTCGCCAACCACTCCTCCGGCGCGAATACCGCACGAGCTGACGCGACCGCGATCTCCTGCTCCGCCAGCCCCTCAGCCTCGCCGACCCATCCCCGTGGCTCGAGCCGACCACGCAACACCTCTACCTCCACCCCCATCCGCAACGAAGCAAGCTCCAGGAAGTCGGCCCGCCGTCCCCGCGGCTCCACCAACACCACCCGACCCGGCCATGTGGCGGCCACCACCAACCCGGGCAACCCACCCCCCGAGCCCACGTCGACCCACGTGCCGCTCCCGGCGAGCGCCCGACCCAATTCCGCCGCCGCAAGCCCCTCCTCGACGTGCGCCACGATCTCGGCGGCATCCCGCGCCCCGGAGAGACGCCGCACGCGCAGCTGACGCGACAGCATCTCCGCATACCGATGCAGGCGCGCCCGTGCCTCGCCCTCGATCCCCCAGCGCTCGAGCGCGGCTTCCAGGAGGCCATCGAGCACGAGCCCAGCATCCCACACCCTGCTGTCATCCTCCACCGCCCCTGGCTATCCTCCGCCAGATGCACGTCCTCGACGAACGGGCCCTCGACCGCTTGGCTCGCGCCGCCGAAGCGGGTCTCGCCCGTCGCGTACCCCCGGTCCGCTGGATCGACGCCACGCGCTACGAGCTCGACGGACGCATCGTCGTCGGCTTCTGCAGCAACGACTATCTCGGCTATGGCAGCGAACCCGTGACCGTCGAGGCCACCGCCGGCGCCACCGCATCGCGCCTGGTCTGCGGCGACCACGACGACGTCCGCGCCGCCGAGGCCGCCCTCGCCACCTTTGCCGGCGCGGAAGCGGCCGTCCTCTATCCGTCCGGCTACCAGGCCAACGTTGCAGCCCTGTCCTGCCTGCTCCACGCCGACGACGTCGTCTACTCGGACCGCCTCAACCACGCGAGCCTCATCGACGGGATCCGGCTGTCGGCGGCACGTCCGACGATCCTCCCCCACCTCGCGGCCCCCCCGGCCACCCCCCAGGCGGAAAC
>RFGU01000040.1 GCA_003696955.1 Deltaproteobacteria bacterium
AGGGGAGTGGATCTTCATCGCTCTTCGGCGCCGCAAGTGTAGGTCGCGTCCGCGGCCCGTAAAGCCGGGGCGTGCGAAAGGATTGCCGTCGGGATGCAACGTGGTGCGGTGCGCGGACGGCGGCACGGGCTGCGTGTAGCGTCGGCCCATGCGTCGTTCGACCGTTCGATTCGACAACGGCCGCGGGGCACTGCTCGACGGGCGTCTCGAGCTGCCCGTCGGCCCGCCCCGCGGTGCCGTGCTCTTCGCCCATTGTTTCACCTGCGGCAAGGATCTTCCCGCCGCCGAGGTGATCGCGGACGCGTTCGTCGAGGCCGGGATCGCAGTGTTGCGTTTCGACTTCACCGGGATCGGGCGCAGCGGGGGCGACCACGCCGAGACGAGCTTCGTCACCCAGGTGGAGGATCTCGAGGCTGCGGCCGGGGCGCTGCGGGACCGGCTCGGCCGGTGCGATGCCCTGCTCGGCCACTCCCTCGGCGGTGCGGCCGTGCTACAGGCGGCCGGCCGCATCGAGGACGTGCGGGCGGTCGTGACCGTCGGGGCGCCGGCCGAGCCGGGCCACGTGCTTCGGCTCCTGCGTACCGAGCCCGGCGAGATCGAGCGCATCGGTGTGGGCGCAGTGGAGATCGCCGGCCGAAGGTTCCGCATCGGTCGGCGCTTCTTCGACG
Organism: Deltaproteobacteria bacterium; assembly: GCA_003696955.1. Taxonomy (GTDB): domain Bacteria; phylum Myxococcota_A; class Polyangia; order Nannocystales; family Nannocystaceae; genus J032. Next base: position 669 of record RFGU01000040.1, read on the forward strand.
ACCTCGACAGGGTGAACATGGAGCGTGCGATCGCGGGGCTTCGGCGACCCTTGCTCGTCATGCACGCGCCCCTCGACGAGGTCGTGGGTATCGACAACGCCGCCCGGATCTTCCAGGCGGCCAAGCACCCCAAGAGTTTCCTCTCCCTCGAAGGGGCGGATCACCTGCTGCGCCGCCCCCGGGATGCCCGCTACGCGGGCGTCATGGCCGCCGCCTTCGTGGCCGAACACCTACCCGCCGAACGGGAGGGCGATCCCACGAGCGTCCACCTTCGGATCGGTCGCCGGCGCTATCGCACCGAGGTCGCCGTGGGCGGCCATCGTTTCGTGGCCGACGAGCCGCGGGAGGCGGGGGGTGGTGGCCTAGGGCCGGGACCCTACGAACTCGTGGCCGCCGGCCTCGGCGCCTGCACGGCGATGACGCTGCGCATGTACGCCGACCGCAAGGGCATCGATCTCGACGAGGTGGAGGTGTCCCTTGCCCACGAGAAGCGGCACGTGGAGGATGCACGTGCATGCGAGTCGCCCCGGGCCGGGAAGGTGGATCACATCGAACGCCGGATCGTCGTACGCGGCGCCCTGTCCGATGCCGATCTGGCACGCTTGGCCGAGATCGCCGACAAGTGCCCGGTCCACCGGACCCTGGCCCATTGCGTGCGGATCGGTACCACCGTCGAGCACGACGGCGGCGAAGACGGTGGCTAGGCAACCCCGTCTTCGCCCTCGTCGGGGGCGAGGGTCTCCCAGAATCGCATGGGCCGTCCCGAGGGAGGGGCGACGATCTCGTCGTCGCGCATCACCACCGTGCCCCGCACGACCGTCATGCGCGGAAAACCGTGGACGGTCCGCCCGGCGAAGGGGGTCCACCCGCAACGGCTCGCGATCCATGCGTTGTCGATGGTGCGCACCGCGCCGAGATCGACGATGGAGAAGTCGGCGTCGTAGCCCACCGCGATCCGCCCCTTGCGCGCGATGCCGAAGATCCGCGCAGGACCGGCCGACAGGAGGTCCACCACCCGTTCGAGGGTCAGCCGACCTTCGTGGACGTGGTCGAGCATGAGGGGCAGGATCGTCTGGACGCCCGGCATGCCCGACGGCGACTCCGGGTAGGCCCTGGCCTTCTCGTCGAGGGTGTGGGGCGCGTGGTCGGAGCCGAGCACGTCCACCACGCCCGTGGCGACGGCGCGCCACAGGGCGGCGCGATGGTGCTCGCCGCGGATCGGCGGGTTCATCTGGGCCAAGGTGCCCAGTTCGTCGTAGCACTCGGGGGCCACGAGCGTCAGGTGCTGGGGGCACGTCTCGACCGTGGCCAAATCCTTGTGATGGGCGAGCAGTTCCATCTCGTCCGCCGTGGTCACATGGAGCACGTGGACCCTGCGGCCCACCTTGCGCGCCAGCCGAAGCAGGCGGCGGGTGGCGAGGAGGGTGGTCAGCTCGTCGCGGACCACCGGGTGCATGCCCACCCAGGCGTCGTCACCGAGGGCGTCGTAGCGGGCGCGCAGGCGGGCCTCGTCCTCGGCGTGGACGGCCATGCGGCGGTGCCCCGCGCGTAGGACGGCCTCGAGGGTGGCGTCGTCGGGGATCAGCAGATCGCCGGTGGACTTGCCCATGAAGCACTTGACGCCGGCGCACCCGGGAAGCCGCTCGAGGTCGGCCAGGGCGTCCACGTTGTCGGGCGTGGCGCCGACGTAGAAGGCGATGTCGCAGTGCACGCGCCCCTCGGCCCGGGCGAGCTTGTCCTCGAAGGCGGCGCGGGTCGTGGTGGTCGGCCGCGTGTTGGGCATGTCGAAGACGCCGGTGATGCCGCCGAGCACGGCGGCCCGGGTACCCGTCTCGAGGTCCTCCTTGTGCTCGAACCCGGGTTCGCGAAAATGCACCTGGGTGTCGATGCAGCCGGGCAGCACGTGTAGCCCCGATACGTCGAGGATCTCGTCGGCTGCCGCCTGCGAGAGATCGCCGAGGGCGGCGATCCGGTCGCCGCGGACCCCCACGTCGATCTGGGCGCGACCGCCCGGGGTCATCACGGTGCCGCCGCGAAGGAGGAGGTCGAAGGTCTCTCCCATGGCGGGCTCATACCACGGCCCGAGGCCATCCCGAACCCGGCCTGCCGGCTACCGGGCCACGTCCGGCGCGGCGATCTCGTCGAGCAGCCGCGCACAGACCCCCTCGAGGATGTCGTAGACGCGGGCGTAGCCGTCGGGGCCACCGGCGAAGGGGTCCGGGACGTCGAGTTCGGCCCCGCGGGCACCGGGACTTACGAGGGATCGCGCGAGTCGAATCCTCGCCCGCCGGCCCTCGACGCGGCCGAACGCCGAGATCCGGACGTAGCGCTCGATGTCCGCGAGGTTGCGCCGGTCCATGGCGAGGATCTCGTCGAATCGCTGCAGGTCGTCGGGTTCGAGGCTGCGGCTGCGGCCCGTGAGATCGAAGCCGTGTTCCCGGGCGATCCGGACGCTCTCCGGGTGGGGTGGCGAGCCGTCCATGGCGTAGGTTCCGGCGCTGTCCACCTCGATCCGGTGCCCGAGCCCGCGCTGGTCCGCCATATGGCGCAAGAGCCCTTCGGCCAGGGGCGAGCGGCACAGGTTGGCGTGACAGACGAAGAGGACGCGTACGGGTCGCATCGGCTCCGCCGCCTGGGGGTCGTGCATGGCGTTCGTCCTATTTCATCAGGGCGCGAACGTCCGGGTCGTCCTTGACGATGTCCCAGGTCGGATCGAAGTCGAGCTGCTGCAGGAGTTTCCTGCCGCCGCGGCGTTTGGCCGTCTCGGCGAGGAGTTCCTTGACCTTGGGTACGTCGCCCTGCATGGCGGCCTGGCGTGCAAGTTCGAAGACGGGCTCGGCGTAGTTCGGGTCCTTGTCCTTGGCCCACGTGAAGAATGCGGCGGCGCGGTCCGGTGTGGCGAACAGGGCCTTGCCCCGCGCGAGGGCGGCCCGCGCAAGCTCCCGCGGGGAGGCCCCGGCCGCCTCGGCCTCGGCGAGCCGTGCGAGGGCCACGTCGTCGGGGGTCCGTTTCGATCGCGCCTCTTTGAGAAGGGCCTTGGGGTCGGGAGGCGGCGGTTCGGCCGAGCCGGTGGTGGAGCCCGCGCCTCCCGTGTCCCGGTCCGGCGCTCCGCCAGCCGCCGTCGTACCCTTGGGCCCGCCGGGCGCGCCCGTCGTGGAGCCGGCAGCCGCCGGTGACGCCGGGGCACCTGGGCCCGATCCGCCGGCACCTTCGTGGACGTTGGGGAGCTTGGGTTCCTCGTCGGCCGGTTGGGCGGCCGACGACTCGGCGGGCGGTGGGGGTGCCTTGTTGCACGCGGACGCGGCGACGGCGAAGGCAGCGACGACGAGATGGCGACGGCACATGGCGACCCGAGGATAGCCTCGGCGACTCGAGCTCGAAAGTAAGGTATCGTGCGCCGGCCCATGCTACCGATCCCGCACGTGTTCTCGGTTTGGGCTCTGTCGGGTCCGGCGGCCGTCGCTCCCCCCGAAACCGGACGGGACGCGGACGTAGGCGCCCTCGAGGCGCGCGCTGCCGAGGCACTCGAGGACTGCTCGATGTGCCACAGCGGTGGTGACGAAGGCGACCCGGCGGCCCTGGACCTCTCGGGACCGCCGTCGTCGCTCCTCGGGGTCCGATCCGCCGTCAACGGTCGGCCCCTGGTGGTGCCGGGCAAGCCCGACGAGAGCTACCTGCTGGCCAAGATCCGTGGCGACGAGGGTATCGACGGCGAGCGGATGCCCATCGGCGACGACCCCTTGTCCGACGAGGCGATCGCCGCCGTCGAGGCATGGATCGCCGCCCTCCCGCCGCAAGAGGACGCTGGGTCCGACGAGGGCGCTTCGGGGACGTCCGGCGGCGACCGGGGCCGTGCAGACGGAGGCGAGGGGAAGGGCAAGGGCCGAGGCAAGGGCAAGGCGCGGGGCCGCAAGCCCTTCTTCGGCACCCAACAGGCCGCCCTGCCGACGACCACGACCCTCGGCAAGCGCACCCTCCTGTTTCGGATCGATCACCGCTTCGGCCGCATCGGAGCCGAGCGGGGCGCCTTCGGGCTCGACGTGGGGGCGATCATCAGCTTCCAACTCGCCTACGGCATCCTCGACGGATGGGACGTCTTGTTGCGGCGCACGAACTCCCGCAAGGATTGGGAACTCGGCACCAAGTACCTGCCCGTGCGGCAGGAGGACGGGATGCCCCTTTCCTTCGGTGCCTACGCCTCGATGGAGTGGCTGCGCGACTTCGAGGTGGCCAACGAGTTCACCGGCAACCTCATGCTGCTTCTGTCGCGGCTTTGGTTCGACCGGTGGGTCACCATGCTGACCTTCGGCTATCACTTCGACACGAACCACAATCCGCGGGTCATCGTCGATCGCGGCGACGGTCCCGAACTCGTCCGTGATCGCCGCGACACCATCACCCTGGGATTGGCCTCCTCGGTCTTCCTCGGCAAGAAGAAGCGGTGGTCGATCGACCTCGAGTACATCCTGCCGGTGCCCGACGGCAAGACGCCCAACGTCTTCTACCGGCTCGGCGGGGACGCCGGGCCCGAGGGGCTCACGCAAGTCGGCGCTTGGGCCCTCGGCGGCTCCTTCCGCACGGGACTGCACGTGTTCACGGTGATCTTCACCAACAACCGGGAGATCCACACGAACCTATGGGCCCCCGGCGGTCAGACCGACAATCCCTTCGACACGCCGGGCGTGGATCGGGCGATCAACGAACCCAACTTCTTCCTTGGATTCAACCTCGCGCGGAGGTTCAAGCTGTGACGCGCCGCCGCCTCACCATCGTTTCGTCCCTCGCCCTGCTCGCCGGGTGCCCGAACGATCTCGAGCCCATCGGCGGCGACACCGGCGGTGCGGAGATCCCTGCGCCGGTCCAGGACGTGTTCGACCGGCGCTGCGCCTTCGCCGGGTGCCACGGGATGGGAACGGCGCAAGGCGGCCTGTCCCTCGACGCCGCCGCGAGCGGCAGCATCGTCGGCGGGCCGTCGTCGGCGGGGATCCCGATGGTCACCATCGGCGACATCTGCGACAGCTATCTGGCGATCAAGCTGCTGCCGCCGGAGAACAACCGCTGCGGGGTACAGCCCAGCGGGGATCCCATGCCGCCCGGCCCGCGGGACGACCCGGCCCTGCAGGTGGACCTGGCCCTCGTGCTCGGCTGGATCGCGGGTGCCGATCTCGGCGCCGGCGGTGGCACGACCTCGGACACCGCCGGTTCGTCGGGCGGCACGACCGGCGGCAGCGACACCGGGACCGGCGGCAGCGACACCGGGACCGGCACCACGGGCCCTTGACGCCGCTCGGCACCGTGCATCGGGGCGGGACGGCTACGGGTACACCAGGTCCACCCGATGGCACTTGATGCCCACCTGGGTGTACCCGGCGATCTCCCGGGCGATGCGGACCTGACCCACGACCCATCCGTCGGGGCACGATAGCGGCGGCTGGGCCGATCCACCCGGTCCACCGGCCTTGCCGAGCATCGTGGCATTGCCGTGGTGGACCACGTACGCGCCGTTCTCCAGCGACACTTCGAGCGGGGCGCATTCGAGGGCCACGGCATCGATCAGGGATCCCGCATGGACCGTCATGCCCACGACCCACGTGTCCTGGGGGCAGGCGAGGTTGTCCGTCTCGGGCACGCCGGCAACGCCCGGGGGCTGGAAGTAGGGGCTGTCGAAGGCGCTGCCGTGGACCAGGGTGGGGTGTCCCGCGGCATCGCCGACCGCGAAGTCGTGCCCGCCCATCCAGGTGCGCACGAGGACGACGGGTACTTGGGAGGTGAGGTGCATCTCGCGAAAATGCGAGACCGGCCGCGGACCGTAGGTGGCGATGGCGGGCTCTTCGGCGGCGGCGTCGCTGCCGTCGTAGGCGCCGGCCGAGACGATCCGCCACGACGTGTCGAAGGCGCCGGCTTCTTGGGAGAGTTCGGCGCCGACGGGCGCCGGTAGGCAGTCGGCCGTACAGCCGTCGGCCAGGCTCGCCGGGTTGGTGTCGTCACACGCCTCCACGCCCTCCCATACGTCGCCGTCACCGCAGACGTTCGAACGGCAGTTCGGCCGGCATGCGGCACCCGGTTGATTGTCGGGACCGTCGTCGCACTCCTCGCCCACCTGTACGATCCCGTCGCCGCACGACGCTGCGGTGCAGTCGTTGCGGCACATGTCGGTCTCGTCCATGTTGCCGTCGTCGCACTCCTCCCCCGGCTGGACGATGCCGTCGCCGCAGACCGGCATCGAGCAGACACCGTCGACGCACGAAAGGCCCGGATCGCAGACGTCACCGGGGGCGCACTCGCAACCGGCCGCGCCAGGCGGGCACCCACCGCCGTCCGTGGTGGCCGACGCGCCGGTGGTGCCGGTGGTGCCGGTCGTGCCGGTGGCTCCCGAGGTCCCCGATGCCTCACCCGTGCCGAACCAGGGCGGGGCCGTGTCACCGGCGGTCTCGTCACCGCGGGCGCAGCCACTTGCGAGGAGGAACAGCGGGCCGAGGATGCCGACCCGAAGATGCCTGACAGCGGCCACCCTTGGAGTCTATCACCGACGGTCGGCGCGGCGCTTGCGCTCGGCCGCCGAGCGCCGAATTCGTCGAAAACGTGCGTACCGTCGGGGGCGCACGTAGCGTTCGGTCATGGAACGACCGATCCCGCGCTTCGTGCTGGGCACCGCCTTCTGGATGTGTACCTGTACTCCGCAGGCCGTCTCGCGGGCGGGGGACCGCGCCGGCGGGCCACAGGATGTGGGGCCCCACGCTCAGCACACGATGGCGCCGGCGTATCCGACGACGCGGTCGAAGTCGCCCGAGGCCTCGCCCGAGTTGCCGTAGCGTACGATGGTGCCGCGGGTTGCCCCGAGGGCCCGTGCGGTTGCCAGCCCAACGGTCGCCGGGATGAAGCCGCACATGGAGATGTCGTGCTCGACCACGGTCGTGTAGAGGCCTTGCGGATCGACGGCCTCGACGTGGGCGAGGGCGAGGGCGTCCTTGCGCCGGGCGATCTCGGCGGGGACGTAGTGGGACATGTCGCTGCTGACGACGACGAGCACGGGGTCGTCACGGCGGGAGAGCACTCCGGCGATCCGCGAGCCCAGTTCGAGGCAGTCGGCCAGGGCCAGTCCGCCGAGGACCACGGGCACGATGTGCACTTCCGGATTGCGCGCCCACAGCATGGGCACGATGACCTCGAGGCAGTGCTCGTAGCGGTGGGCCGCCCGGTCGGGGGCAAAGCCGCCCGTGGCCACGAGTCGGCGGGCGAGGTCGGCGTCCACCGGGATCTCCGCGCCGGGGATCCGCCACGGCCCGCCGGACCACAGGGACACGGGGGCGCCCATCCCCGTGTGGTTGGGGCCGAGCAAGAGGCACGTGCGCGGAACGTTCACGCGGGCGACGGTTTCGGCGCAGATGGCGCCGCTGTAGATCCAGCCCGCGTGGGGGCACAGGATCATCTTCGCGTCCACGGCATCCGGCGGAGGACTGGGAAAGAGGGCGCCGAGGGCGCGGCGAATTTCGGCGGCGGTGCCGGGATAGAAACGACCGGCCACGGCCGGATGACGCGGGTCCATGGCCCCAACCTAATCGCGAAGCACGGTTCGCCAAGGGGCGCGGCGACGAAGTTCCTGCGCCGCGCCTTGCCATCCGGTGCGGGCCGCCCCACCTTGGAGGGGCCCTTGCCTGCGGGCGCGCCTTGCGCGTACGCTCCCTCCCATTGTCATGAGCCGCCTCCTTCGCTTCGCCGCGCCCAACATCGTCACGTCCCTCGGGATCGTGTTCGGGCTCGTCTCCATGGCGTCCGCCTTGCGCGGGGACTTCGTCGCGGCGGGGTGGTGGATCCTCTGGGCCGTCATGTTCGACCGGCTCGACGGGTTCGTGGCGCGGTTGCTCAGGGCGACGAGCGAGTTCGGGATCCAGATGGATTCCTTCGCCGACACCATCAACTTCGGGGTGGCCCCCGCCTTCTTGGTCTACACCGCCCTGTCCATGGACCCCGGTCTCGGCTACGACCACGGCGGCCGCAAGGCGCTCTTGGCGCTCGCGTGCATCCTGTGGGTGCTCGCCAACGTCGTTCGACTCGCGCGCTTCAACGTCATCGGCCACAAGGCGCCGCCGGGCGTCTTCTACGGCATCCCCACCACCCTGGCCGCGGGGACCGTGGCGGTCTGGTTCGTCACCTTCCTCAAGTACGCCGACCCGACCCTGGCCTTTGCGCCCGCCACGTCCTTCGGAGGGCCGCGGCTGCTCGGGGACGTCCACGTGGGGGCGTGGGCGTTTCGGGTGCTCCCGGCCGCGATGCTGGTCCTTGCGGCCCTCATGGTGTCGAACCTGCCGATCCCCAAGCCGGGGCGCATGCGGTCGAGGGGGTTCACCGCGTTCGTGGCGATCTCCACCGCTGCGGGGATGCTGTGCGCGTTCGCGCGGACCCTGCCCGAGTTCATGGCGTGGATGCCCACGGCGTGGATCGTCTTGTTCGTCGGCCGAGCCATCTTCACGCCTGCCCGCGACGTGCCGCCGCCTCCGCCGCTCTTCCCCGCCGACGACGAAGGGGCGGAGGACGCCGTAGGGGCCCTCGAGGAAGAACACCAGCATGGCTGAGTCCGCCGGCGGACCTTCGATCCATCACGTGGCGCTGCGGGTGACCGACCTCGAACGGTCCGAGGCCTTCTATCGCGCCGTCTTCGGTCTTCCCCTGGTCGAACGGCGTCACGACACCTCCGGCGACCTGCGTGCGGTGTGGCTCGGCGCGGGCTCGTCGGTCGTGATGCTCGAGCGTAACCTCGTCGTGGACGACATCCAGGGAACGGGGCACGTGATGGTGTTCGAGGTGGCGGATCTGTCGGCGTTCGAGCGCCACCTCGAAACACTCGGGCACAGCGTGGTGGCGCGGACCGCCAGCAGCGTCTACGTCCGCGACCCCGACGGCCACACCCTCGGCGCGTCGCGCTATCGCTTCGGCGTCACGGGGCGCTGATCGGCCCGGATTCGGTCGGTCGGGTCCCGGGGATCGCCGCGCCCACCTCTCGGGTGATCGCTTCGGCGAGTCGTTCGACTTCCGCGTCCGCATCGCCCGGCGGTCTGCCGGCGGAGGCCACGAGCCGCCGCGCCAGGCGCGGTGCCGCCTCGAGGCACGCGCGGGTGTCGAGGAGCGCGAGCGGCAGGCGTCGCCGCACCAGGTCGTCGAGGTGGACGCACCCTTCGTAGGCGAGGGCGTGTTCGATCTCGACCTCGAGCACGGGCAGGTCGGGCACCACCGGGCGGGCGAGGGCCGGATCGCTGCGGGCGCGCGCGGCCAGGAGGGGGGCCAGGGCGCCGTGGCGCGCGGGAAGGTCGGCCGCTTCGAAGGGGCTTACCGGGCCGAGGTGCGAGGCGTCGGGCACGAGGGGGCGGCGGGCCGACACGCCGCGGCGAAAGGGAATGCCCAGGTGGCGGGCCACCCGGACCAGGACGTCCTCGGCCATCCTGCGGTGGGTCGTGAGCTTGCCGCCGACGATCGCCAGACATCCCGGCTGCGGCTCGACGATGCGGTGGGTACGCGAAACGTCGGCCACGTCGCCCGTGTCGCCCGCCCGAACCAACGGCCGCAGCCCCGCGTAGGCGCCCACGATGGCCTCGGGGACGAGACGTGCGTTCGGCAGGCGCGGACGCACGACGGCAAGCAGTTCGGCCACGTCGTCCCGGGTGACCCCGACGGCGTCCGGGTCGCCCTCGTAGGGCGTGTCGGTGGTACCCACGTAGGTTCGATTGGCCCACGGCACCACGAAGACGATGCGTTTGCGTCGGGGCACCTCGAGCACCACGGGACCGCGGACCGGGACGTCGCGGTGGCGGAAGACCAGATGGACGCCCTTCGACCGCTGGACGAGGCCGCGCCCGGCGGGTCCGAGCAGCCGCTGGTCGGTGAAGGGCCCCGTGGCGACCACGACGCAGCGTGCGCGGACGATGCCGTCGTCCGTCTCGATGCACCATGCCTCGCGGGTACGGGAAAGGCGGTGCACCTCCCGCCGGGTTTGCACCCATGCTCCGTGCCGTCGGGCGTCCTGCAGGACCGATAGGCAAAGGCGCGCATCGTCGGTTCGTGCATCGTCGTAGACCACCGCGCCCGCGAGATCGGGGGACGAGAGCAGCGGTTCCCGTCGCCGCGTGTCCTCGGCCGGCAGGCGCTCGCTCTTGCCCGCGAAGCCGGAAAGGACGTCGTAGAGGGCAAGGCCGAGGCGCAGTTGCCAAAGTGGCCTGCGGTCGCCGCGGTGGACGGCGAACAGGAAGCGATCGGGGGAGACGAGGCCCGGTGCGGTGCGCAGGAGGATCGTGCGCTCTGCGAGGGCCTCGTAGACGAGTCCGAGGTCTCCTTGCTCCAGGTACCGCACGCCGCCGTGCACCAATCGGCTCGACCGACTGCTCGTGCCGAAGGCGACGTCGCGACGTTCGAGGACCAGGGTCGAAAGGCCCCGGAGTGCGGCCTCTCGCGCGACACCGGCGCCGGTGATCCCCGCTCCGACGACGCAGACGTCGAACGTGCGACCTTCGGCCGTGGCGTGGCGCCAAGTTCGAGCCATGGTGGCGGCGGTCCACGGTGGCGGCAAGAGGGACGGGACCGACGGGGCCACGGCGGGAACCTAGCAGGACGCGGAGGACGGCGCGCGACGGCTCCGAGGCTCGTTGCCGCCGCGTTCACCGACGTCTTCGGCCGGTGGGCGGACCGTGCGGGGGACCGCGCGGTGCCCGGCGGCGAAGGTCGCCTGCCGGCCGTCGGGCATCCGTCCTCCGTGCGCGCTTCGTCGCGACGTGGAGCGATCGAACCCGGAGGTTGCGGGGGCGTCCAGAATTCGAGACGTGCGGGGGGGCGGCCGCCGGACCGTGGCGAAGACGATGGGCCTTCGTGTTCGACGGGCGCGGCGGCTGCCTTGTGCGGGGCTTCGTGTTCTGTGAAACTTGCCAGGCAACCGCGAAGGGATTCCCGGGAGATGCCGTCTTACACCCTGCTCGTACAACGCGTCGGTCGCCCCGACGAAGAGGTCACGTTCGACAAACCGACGATCGTCATCGGTCGCGAGGCGGGCGACCTCGTGATGGGGGACGGTCAGGTCTCCAGCCGGCACGCGGAGATCTCCTACCGACAGGGCAAGCTGGTCTTCCAGGACCTCGGTTCGACCAACGGGTCGTTTCGGGAGGACGGCCAGCGGATCGTGGGCCCCATCGAGTTGGCCATCGGCCAGTCGGTCCGGCTCGGGCAGTGCCGGATCACGGTTCGCGGGATCGAGGGTGCGACGGCCCCCGGGCGCACCGTGGTGGCCGGCGGGCCGCCCCGGGCGCCCCGCGGTACCATGATGATGACGCCCGGGCAGATCCCGCCGCCCGGGGCCCGGCGCCCGGCGCCACCGCCTGCCGGTCACGCTCCGCCGCCGCCAGCGGGTCACGCCC
>RFGU01000218.1 GCA_003696955.1 Deltaproteobacteria bacterium
CACCCCCGCCGCCACGCCGCCCCTGCCGGCGGTGCAATCGGCGCTCGAGCAGCGCCTTGCGGCCCCCGGCGCCGTCCTCGTGGTCGCGGCGGAGCGAACGAGCGACCGGCGGGCCGTCCTGGATCGACTCGAAGGGATCTTCGCACGCCAGCGGGCCGCCCGTTCGCCGCGGCACGCCGAACGAGCGCCGCCACCTGCCGCGGCCCCGCCACCGAAGGGTGAGCCTACGGACGAGGCGCGGGGCCCCGTGGCCCTCGTGGCCGTGCGCCGGTTCGAACTATCCACCCCCGAGGCGCGGGCGCAGCTTCGTCTTGCAGCGGCACACCTCGGCGAGCACCTCGACGTGCGCTGGTCGATCCGGGGCAGCGACGCGATCTTCGTCTACCGTCTGCGCCCCACGCCCACGATCCCCGAGGCGTTCCCCGCATCCTCGGCCGCCCGGATCCGGAGCGAACTCGCCCGGCCGTGGTCGGCTGCGGCCCTCGCGGCGGCGGCCCGGCGCTACCTCGGCGCCCGCATCGTCGGTGCCGCCCTGCGCTTCGAGGACCCGACGGCCCTCGCTCTCGACGGCTTCGATGGGGCGACGACGCCGTCGGCGTCGACCGACGCCCTCACCCGGGAAGCCGCAGCCATGCTGTCGGTCTCCAAAGACGAGGTCGCGACGTTCGCACGCAAGATGCTCGATCCGTCGTCCAATCCTGCCGCGTGGCACCTCGGCCACTGCGGCATCCCCCGGTGAGTGCCGGCTCGGCGGCGGGCAGCGCCGGGTTCAGACGTCGACGCCGCGCGCGCGAAGGTCGCGCAACACGGCCTCGATGCCGCGCTTGTCGATGATGCGCATGCCCTGGGCGCTCACCCGAAGGCGCACCCATCGCCCCTCGCTGGGCACGAAGAACCGCTTGGTGTGCAGGTTCGGCATGTTCCGCTTCTTCGTGCGGATGTGGGAGTGGGACACGTTCATGCCCACCTGCGGCTTCTTTCCAGTGACCATGCAGACGTTCGCCATGGGAGCCTCCGAGGGGCGCCGAGGATGGGGGGCCGCCCGCCGCTTGTCAAGCGCCGCCGCCGCCCGAGTCCTTGCGCATGTAGCGCACCTTCGACCGGCCGTTCTCCCAGACCGTCACTGCATGGAGCCGCAGCCTGTGGGCGTCGGGCCGGCCGGCGAGCCATGCCGCGATCTCCTCGTGGAAGTGCCGCGCCACGTTCTCGGCCGTGGGATTTCGCTCCGTGAACGGGGGCACCTCGTTGAGCACGCGGTGCTCGAACCGCGAGGCGATCTCGGTCATGGCGCCGCGCAGGGCGCGAAAGTCCACCGCCATACCGATCTCGTCGAGCGCCGAAGCCGCCACGTCCGCCTCCACCACCCAGTTGTGGCCGTGCATGCGGGCACAGGGCCCGTCGTAGCCGTGGAGCTGATGGGCGCCCGAGAACTCGATGCGCACCGAGACGATGAAACACTCGGCCATGGATGCCCTACGGATTCGCGCCACCGGCGATCCAGTCGTAGATCATCTGCTGGGTGGCATCGTCGAGGGGCATGGCCCCCTTGGGCATCTGCTGGCCGCAGTTGCCCATGCACACGGTCTCGTGGGTCCCGGCGATCTTGTGCCACAGGTAGCTGTTCTCCGGGTCCCCGGGCTTGACCCGCAGCATGGAGGGATTCTGGACGCTCATCTTGTCGACCAGGTCGTCGTATCCGTCGCCGTCGAGCTGTAGATCGAGGTTCTGATCCAGGGGATCGCAGGTGCCGGGCGTGGCACAGGCCGAGTCGTGGCAGCCCTGCACGCAGTTTGCGTCCCAGATGGGTTGGATGTCGTCGGCGTGGCTGTAGGCCGGCACGCCGGTGTCCCCCGAACCGCTGCCCGTGGCCGCGGTCGATCCGCCGCCCGTCGACGTGTTTCCCGTCGTGGTCGAGGCCGTCGTTCCCGACCCGTCGGTGGTCCCACCGGTGGTCCCTCCCGTCCCGCCGCCGTCGTCACCGCATCCGGCCAGTACGAAGGGACCGGTGAGACAAGCGAGGAGCCGGACGGTTGCGCAGCGGGCGAGGAACGGACGCGCCATGGGCCGGTTGCCTACCACCGCGGGCGACCGAGGTGCAACCGAACCGTGCCGCCCCCCGTCGGCCCTGCCAGAACCGCCCCACGAGCGGCGGCGCCCGGGTCCGCCGTCCCACCGGGCGGCCGCGGCGGCGCCAACGCACGTGCGCCTACAGCGCCCGCCGAGAGCGCTGCTCCCGTTGCTGGGCCTGGAGCACGGTAAGCGCGGTCATGTGCACGATGTTGTCCACCGAGCAATCCCGTTCGAGGACGTTGACCGGGGCGTCCATGCCGAGGAGCATCGGACCGATGGTGGGAACGTCGCCGAGCTCTCGCATCATCTTGTAGGCGATGTTCCCGGCCTCGAGGTTGGGGAATACGAACACGTTGGCCGGACCGGAAAGCCGCGTGAACGGGAAGTTGCGCTTCTGCAGGGCGTAGTCCACGGCGACGTTCGCCTGCATCTCGCCGTCCACCTCGAGGTCGGGTCGGCGCTTGCGCAGCTTGTCGGCCGCCGCGGCCACCAGGCCGGATCGGACGTGCCGGACCGAACCGAAGTTGGAGAACGACAGCATGGCGATGCGCGGCTCGACGTCGAAGGTGCGCGCGGCGTCGGCGAGCATCTCGGCCACGTCCGCCAGCACGTCCGCATCCACCTCGAGATTGACCGTCGTGTCCCCGAAGAAGAGCGTACCGCGTTTGTGCAACAGCATGTACATCCCCGCCGTCCGCCGCACCCCGGGGGCGAGTCCGATGATCTGCAACGCCGGCCGAATGGTCTCCGGGTAGTGGTAGGAGATGCCGGTGACCACCCCATCGGCGCGCCCCGCCGCCACCATCATCATGCCGAAGTGGTTGGGCTCGCGCATGAGCTTGCGGGCCCCCTCGCGGTCCACCCCCTTGCGCTGGCGCTTCTCGTAGAACCGCTCGACGTAATCCTCGTACGCAGGGTCCTCGACCGGGTCGACGATCTCGACGCGGTCGAGGTCGAGTTCGAGATCCACCTCCCGGACCTTCGCCTCGATGACCGATCGCCGCCCGAGCAACACCGGTCTCGCCACGTGCTCGTCGAGGATGATCGCGCAGGCCTGGAGGATCCGCAGATCCTCCCCCTCGGGAAACACGATGCGGTGCGGATCCCGCGAGGCCCGACGCACGTGCTTGCGCATCAGGGCGGAGACGCCCCCCATCCGGGTGCGCAGACGCTCCCGGTACTCGTCGAGATCCACGAACACCTGGGCCACACCGTCGACCATGGCCGCCTCCGCGACGGCCGGGGCCACGGTGGTGAGCACCCGCGGATCGAAGGGCTTGGGAATGATGTACCGCGGGCCGAAGGAGAAGTCCTCCCCGTAGGCCTGGCGCACCGAGGTGGGCACGTCCTTGCGGGCGAGGGCGGCGAGGGCCCGCGCGGCCGCCACCTTCATGCCCTCGGTGATCTGCGTCGCACGCACGTCGAGCGCGCCCCGAAAGATGAACGGGAACCCGAGCACGTTGTTGACCTGGTTGTCGAAGTCGCTTCGTCCCGTGGCGACGATGGCGTCGGGACGGACGGCGAGCACCTCGTCGGGCATGATCTCCGGGTCGGGGTTCGCAAGGGCGAACACGATGGGCTTGGGCGCCATCTTCTCGACCATCTCGCGGGTGACGAGGCCCCCCACGGAAAGTCCCAGGAACACGTCGGCACCGACCAGGGCGTCGGCCAGGGTGCGTGCGTCGGTGTCCACCGCGAACGCTTCCTTGAGGGGGTTCATGCCCTCGGTGCGACCACGGTAGATGACTCCGTGGCTGTCGCACATCACGACGTTCTCCTGGCGGACGCCGAGGGCACAGTAGAAGCGCGCACAGGCGATGGCCGAGGCCCCCGCGCCCGACACCACGACCCGAAGGTCCTCGAGGGCCTTGCCCTGGAGTTCCGCCGCGTTGAGCAGGGCCGCCCCCGAGATGATCGCCGTACCGTGCTGATCGTCGTGGAACACCGGGATGTCGAGGCGCTCCCGCAGCCGCGCCTCGATCTCGAAGCACTCCGGCGACTTGACGTCCTCGAGGTTGATCCCGCCGAAGGTGGGCGCGAGCGCACAGACCACCTCCACGAACCGGTCGACGTCCGCAGCGTCGAGTTCGATGTCGAAGACGTCGATGTCCGCGAACTTCTTGAAGAGTACGCCCTTGCCCTCCATGACCGGTTTCGCGGCCAGGGGACCGATGTTGCCGAGGCCGAGCACGGCCGTGCCGTTCGTGACGACGGCGACGAGGTTGCCCCGCGTCGTGTACTCCCAGACCTTGCTCGGATCGGCCGCGATGGCCCGGCAGGGCTCGGCAACCCCGGGACTGTAGGCCAGGGCGAGGTCGCGCTGGGTCGTCACCGGCTTGGTGGGGACCACCTCGATCTTCCCGGGCCGCTTGCCCGCGTGGTAGGCCAGGGCATCCTTGCGTCGGACGTGGGGCTTCATGGCCGACGAGGATGGCACGGCGGCCCGCAGGACGCATCGTCCGCGATGCGACCTTCCTGCGGGCGAGCGCACCGAGCGAAAAGGGGCGAATACGGCGTTCTACCCGGGCGTATCAGCGCTCGAGGAGCTTGGAGACGTTCGCCCGCTCCCACATCACGGCCCGCGCATAGTCCTCGAACGCCGCTTCGGCGCGCCGAAACTCCGGGGTGTGGTAGACGCGACGCCCGTCCTTGATGGGGATGTCGCACACCTCGTGCAGCATCTCGTGGTAGACGACCCATGCGACGTAGAACCTCGGAACGTCCGCGGCGTCGAGAATTGGATGGATCCGGATCAACCGTTGCTCGAAGTCGTAGGATCCGAGCTTGATGGAACGCCGCTTGCGGCGGCGCTTCATGCGGCGCCCCCAGGTGATCGTCGCTCGGATCCGGCCTGCGAAGTACCGGCGGTTCAGATCGTCGAAGATCTCCTGCAGATCGTGGTACCGCCCGGCGGTGTCGCACGGGACGGACCTACGGGCGGCATCCGGCGCCCGAATCCTGCAATCGTTGGCCTCGACGTAGGCCTGGAGGATCCGCGATGCCTCCCGGTCGCTGCGCTCGGCGTATCGGGCGAGGGCCCGCACGACCCGAGCGGGCGCCTCGCAGAACATGTGATGTACGCGAAAGGTGATGACCCCCTGCCCCCGGCGAATGGACACCATGGTGCGCAGGTTGTCGGTGAGCACGACCCGGGCTCGTCCCCCGCGCAGGTAGGCGTCGAGCCGCACCTCGAGCCGTGCGCGCCCACCGGCACGATCCCCGCCCCCATTCGGGGGCGCCGCCCGTTCGGCCGGTTCCGGGACCTCGTCGGTCTTGCGGGCGGGTTCGGTCATCGTACCTTCGACGTGGGGACGCACGGCCTTGGCCGCGGAAACGCTCGACTGCTTCATGATGCACCGGATTGGGCCCCGGCGCCCGCCGAGAACGTACCGGCGGCGACCGTCGTCCGGGGCCGTGTTCGGGTCCATCTTAGGATCCGGGCGGCGCCGAACCGGAATTTCCCGACCGCGGTGGCCAACCCTGGGGTCGACCCCACAAACTTGCGTCCACGGAGCGAAAGATCCTATGGCCGAACACCGCATCCCGGTCCTCCTCTTTGCCGCCCTGCGAGAAGCCGCGGGACGAGATCGCGTCGAGATCTCCCTGCCACCCGACGCGACCACCGAGACCGTGCGAGCGGCCGTGGCAGCCGCCGTACCAGCCCTTGCGCCCCTGGTGGGCCGTTGCCGCATCGCCGCGGACCAAGCGTTCGTGGACGAAGGGGCCTGCGTGGGGCGACCCGCCGAACTCGCGCTCATACCGCCCGTCAGCGGCGGTCACGACGGACCACGACGCGCCGAACTGACGTTCGAACCCATCGATCCCCAGGCGGTCGCCGACCGCGTGGCATCCGACGCGTGCGGCGCGATCGTCACCTTCACGGGACAGGTCCGGGATCACGCCCGCGGCCAATCCGTCGTACGCCTCGAGTACGAAGCCTACGTGCCCATGGCACGCTCCGTGCTCGAACGCATCGCCGCCGACGTCGAAGGGGCCCTGCCCGGAACGCGGGTCGCCATCGTCCATCGGCTCGGCACCTTGCAGGTCGGCGAGATCGCCGTGGTCGTGGCGGTTGCGGCCGCCCACCGTGCCGAGGCGTTCGACGGTTGCCGCCGCGCCATCGAGGCGCTCAAGGCCGACGCCCCCATCTGGAAGAAGGAGTTTGCCGCATCCGGCGCCGTGTGGGTGGGCATGGGTCCCTAGCCGTCGTGCCACGTCCGAAATCTCCCGTGCGGCGGTCGCCGGTCCCCGCGCCCCTCGCCATCGGCCGGCCCCCCGGTATCATGCCGCCGTCATGGGCCCCCATCGCTTCCAGCCGCTCGAGTTTGCGCGCCTTCCCGTGGACGACATGCGAGAGCGTGCAGGTCGGTTCCTCGACACGATGCGAACTCGACGCAGCGTCCGCGCCTTCTCCTCGGAGCCGATCCCGCTCGACGTCGTACGCCGCTGCATCGAGGCGGCCTGCCAGGCACCGAGCGGCGCCCACAAACAGCCGTGGACCTTCGCCCTCGTCACGTCGCCGGAACTCAAACGGCGCATTCGACTGGCCGCCGAGGAGGAGGAACGCAGGACCTACGGCGAGCGCATGAGCGACGAATGGCGCGAGGCCCTCGCCCCCCTCGGGACCACCTGGCAAAAGCCCTTCCTCGAGACGGCACCGGCCCTCATCGTGATGCTCCGAAGGGACTGGGAGATACTGCCGGACGGGCGGCGCCGCAAGAACTACTACGTGCAGGAAAGCTGTGGCATCGCCCTCGGCTTCCTCATCGCCGCCCTGCACCACGCGGGCCTCGCCACGCTCACGCACACGCCGAGCCCCATGGGCTTCCTCGCCCGGATCCTCGAGCGCCCACCCAACGAGAAGGCCTTCATGCTCCTGCCCGTGGGCTACCCGGCGGCCGACGCCGAGGTGCCGGTGCTCGAGCGCCGGCCCCTTGCCGACTCCCTCGTCGAGTACGCGGCGACCACCGAGACGGAGACCGCGCCATGATCGTGATGAAGTTCGGCGGCTCCTCGGTCGCGGACCGCACGCAGATCGAGAAGGTCCGCGACATCGTCCGCGCCCACGTCGACCAGCGCCCCTTCGTGGTGTGCTCGGCCCACAAGGGGATCACCGACGGACTGCAGCACGCCGCACGCGCCGCGGCGGCCGGCCACGAAGGCCCCTACGACGTGGTCGCACGCCAACGGGCCATCGCGCGCGAACTCGAGGTCGACGAAGCGCTGATCGCCCCCCTGCTGGCCGACCTCGAGGACCTCCTGCGGGGCATCCGGCTGGTGGGCGAAGTCTCACCCCGTAGCCTCGACCACGTGCTCTCCTTCGGCGAGCGCATGTCGGTGCGGGTGATCGCCGACTTCCTGCGGCGCTTCGGTACAGACGCCCGCGCCTTCGACGCGTGGGACCTCGGGTTCGTCACCGACGACCGCTTCGGCCGTGCGCGTCCCCTGCCGGGTTTCGAGGGCCGCGTGCGACGGGCCGTCGACGCGCTGGATCCCGAAGTGGTACCGGTCGTCACGGGATTCGTGGGCAAGACGGTGGACGGGGTCGTGACGACCGTAGGTCGCAACGGCAGCGACCTGACGGCCACCCTGTTCGGAGCGGCCCTCGGCGCCGAGCGCGTGCAGATCTGGAGCGACACCGACGGCGTGATGACGGCCGATCCGTCGGTCGTTCCCGAGGCACGGAACATCCCTGCCATGCTCTACGACGAGGCCGCCGAGCTGGCCTTCTTCGGCAGCCGGGTGCTGCACCCGACGACCCTGCTGCCGGCCATGGAAGCCGACATCCCGGTCCACGTACGCAACACCAACCGGCCCGACCACCCCGGCACGGTCATCTCGCGCACCGGCACGAACGACCGCATCGTCACGTCCATCGCCTACAAGGAAGGGCAGACCCTCGTCACGGTCCGAACGCCCCAGATGTTCGAGGCTGCGGGCTTCCTCGCCGATCTCTTCGGCGAGACCCGTGCCCGCGGGGTGGTCGTGGACGTCATCGCCACGTCGGAGATCAGTGTTTCGTTCACGGTGCACCACGGCACGGATACCGCGCCGCTCGCCGCCGCCCTCGAGGCACGCGGCCACGAGGTCGTCGTGCGGCCGGGGTGCGCGATCCTCGTGGTGGTCGGCCATCGACTGCGGGACACGCCGGGGATCGGGGCCCGGATCCTCGGCGCCATGGCCAAGGCCGGCGTCAACGTCGAGATGGTCAGCTATGCCCACGGGAGCATCAGCTTCTCCATGATCGTGCCGGATGCGGACGTCCCCCGCGCCGTGCCCGTGCTCCATGACATGTTCTTCGCCGACGAAGCGTGACCGTCCTGCCGACCAAGGTCTTCGGAGCCGGGGACGACACCGTCGTGCTGCTCCACGGCTTCCTCGGCTCGGGCCGCAACCTGTGGAGCCTCGCCAAGGCGCTTGCGCGGCGCCGCAGCGACCTTCGGGTGGTCGTCCCGACCCTGCGCGGACACATCGGGGCGCCGCCTCTTGCCCCCGGGGGCACGCTCGAGTCCATGGCGGCGGACGTGGTCCGGCTCGGCGAGCAAGCGGGCGCACGGGCCATCGTCGGCCACTCCCTCGGCGGGCGCGTCGCCATCGTGGCGGCCGTCGATCATCGCGTGCCCGTCTGGCTGCTCGACATCTCTCCCGGGCCGGTGGTCGCGGAGGACACCGAAGCGGTGCTCGATGCGCTCTTGGCGGCCCCGGCCGCCGCGGCCTCCCGGGCGGAGATGGGGCGGGCCCTCGAAGCAGCCGGTGCGCCCGGGCCCATCGTGCCGTGGTTGTGCATGAACCTCGTGCGCGACGAAGGGGGCGTACGGTGGGGGATCGACAGGGCGCGCCTTGCGGCCTTCCACCGCACGGAGTCGGGACGCAACCTGTGGCCCTACGTGGAAGGGCGGGGCGTGGACATCGCCGGATGCGTGCGGGGCGGGGCGTCGAACTTCGTTTGCGCCCAGGAGGCCGAGCGGCTCGAAGGCGTCGGCGCCCGCGTGGTGACCATTCCCAAAGCGGGGCACTTCGTCCACGTCGACGCCCTCGACGCGGTGGCCGAGGTCCTGTCCAGCGGCCTGTTGCGAGGTCGGGCGAACCCCGGCTGATCGCCGGATGCAACGATGCGGCTGCACGGACGATGGGGGACGGCGACCATGGCCCGCCCCATCCCTCCATCCGTCCCCGAGGTCGTCTGCCGGTCGCCTGCCATGCGGGCGACGTGGCGCAAGCTCGAACGCATCGCCCATTTCGATCTGCCCGTGCTGCTCTGCGGGGAGACGGGCGTCGGCAAGGACGTCGCGGCCCGCACCCTGCACCTGCGCAGCGCGCGGCGACACGAACCCTTCGTCGCGGTCAACTGTGCGGCGATCGCTCGGGGCGTGGCCGAGTCCGAGTTGTTCGGCCACGTGCGCGGCGCCTACACCGGCGCCGAACGAACGCGGGGCGGCGCGTTCGTCCGAGCCGGTGGTGGCACGCTCCTGCTCGACGAGATCGCCGAGCTCCCCCTCGAACTCCAGGCGAAGCTCCTGCGCGTCCTCGAAAACGGCACCTTCGTACCCGTCGGCTCCGACGTGGAGGTGGTCCACCGTGCCCGGGTGGTGGCGGCCACCTGCCGCGACCTGCCGCGGCTCGTGGCCGAGGGCCGCTTTCGCGAGGACCTCTACCATCGCCTGAGCGTGGTCGTCGTACGGATCCCGGCGTTGCGGGAGCGACGCGAGGACATCGGCCCCTTGCTCGACGCGTTCGGCGCCGAGGCCGCCCGCCGGCTCGGCCGACCGGTACACGTCACGGCCTCGGCTCGGGTTGCGGCCGAGCGGCACGCCTGGCCGGGCAACGTACGGGCGCTCAAGAACGCCGTGCTGCGCGCCGCTGCGCTCAACGACGGGCTGGTCGACGGCGACGTCCTGCTCGCGGAGCCCGCCCCGGCCCCATCCTCGGCCCCCGGTGCGTGCGACGTCATCGTCGTGCCGCGGGGCACGTATCGCGAGATGCAGGCCCACCTGCTGCGCCACGTGGTGGCCGAGCACGGCAGCATCCGCCGGGCGGCTGCAGCCCTCGCCGTGCCCCGGAGCACCCTCGCCGAGTGGCTCAAGCGCGCCGATACGCCGTCACGCCGCACGACCGGTGCCGGCCCCTGCACCGGGTCCCTCGACGCCGCAGGCGCCTGACGACGTCGTGCGCGCAACGCCTGCGACGGCGTTCTCGACGGCCGGAGGGTCGACTACCCTCGCGCCCGTGCCCACCGCAGACGACCCGATCGCCCGTTTCGCCGCGGAGTTCGAACGTGCCGCGCGTTCCGAAGCCTTCGACGCCAGCCGGGCGGCCCTGGCGACCGTGGACGCCTCGTGCCGTCCGTCCGTGCGTTTCGTCCTCGTCAAGGCCCACGGTCCACGGGGCTTTACGTTCTACACGAACTTCGAAAGCCGCAAGGCCAACGACCTGGCTGCCCACCCCGTCGCCGCTCTCGCCTTCCACTGGCACACCACCGGCGTTCAGGTGCGAATCGCAGGTCCGGTGGTCCGGGAGGACGACGACGTCGCCGACGCCTATTTCGCAAGCCGTCCCCGCGGCAGCCAGATCGGAGCGTGGGCGTCACCCCAGAGCCGGCCGATCCGCGACCGCGCCGAACTCGAGGCGAAGGTGGCCGAGTTCGCCGCACGCTTCGCGGACGCGCAGGTACCCCGTCCGCCCCACTGGGGCGGCTATCGCATCGTCCCGGACGAGATCGAGTTCTGGTACGAACGCCCCGATCGCCTGCACGTCCGGGAGCACTTCCGGCGAAGCGACGAGGGATGGACGCGCACCCTGCTCGCCCCGTGACGCCTCACCCGAGGGAACGCTGCCACAGCCAAAGGGCCACGAGCACGGCCGCGGCCACCAGGGGCAGGAGGAAGGGCCTGAGCTTGTCCACGCGCGTGCGATCCTAGCAGGGAATCGGCGTCCGGCGCACCGGCCCGCGCAGCCTCCTCATCCCGCCGGCGGGTTCGTCACCAGCCCGAGGCCGGCGCCCGTCATGTCCGAGTAGGTATAGGGCTGGTTGAGCCCCGTGACCGAGAACGTCACCGTCAAGGTGTTGGGGTCCACCTTGAAGGCGAGGTTCGCGGTCATGTCCGGCGACCAAACGTAGCCTTCGGGATCGATGCTGATCCCCACCGGCACCGCACACCCGGGCAGATCGATCTGGCCGTTGGCCACCGTCCGCGTCGCGACGTCGAACGACACGAGCCCGCACGGCGAGTTGCCCGCCGCCCACGCCCGCCCGTCGCGATCCACCTGGATCCCCCGCAACGAGCCGTTGGGCGTCGCGATGGTCGTCCACGCCATGGCCGTCGCATCCCAGACGGCGACACTGCCGCCGCCCGCGATCCACGGGTTGCCGTCCTGATCGATGCCGATGCCGTAGAACGACGTCCCCGGGTTGCCGAGGTCCGTGATCGCGAGGGTCTCGGCGTCGACGTGGACGAGGCGCCCGCTGCCGCCGAGCCCCGAGACGTAGAGGTCGCCCTCGGCGTTGACCACGCCGCCGTAGGGTCCGTAGCCGCTCCCGATGCCGGCTGCCCCCCACGGCGTCGTCACCTCGTCGAGGATCGCGCCCGTCTCGCCGTCGAGGCGCACGATGTGGGCGTTCCCCGCGCCGTCCTCGAACGCCACCCACAGCCGCGGATTGGGGTCGGCGCAGCCGTTCTGATCGGTCTCGCCGCCTTCCCACTGGGTGGGACGCGCGCCGTGCTGGTAGTCCGCCGCGGCAGGAAACGGCGTGTTCCACAGGACGCACTCGTCCTGCCCCCAGGGGCGGACGTCGGCCGGCCCGGTCGAGGTATCGATCATGCCGTTGTTGTTGAGGTCCACGCAGCGCTCGGGACGGGCGGCGATCTTCGTGGTGCTCGCGGGCCAGCGATTCGAGACGGCCACGTCCCCGAGGAGGTTCACGCTGGTGCGCGACGGGCTGCCGCCCCCCATGGACGGATCGGTGTAGTAGCGCCCGACCTCCACCCCGGTCTTGGTGTCGATCTTCGAGACGGTGCCCTCGGCCGAGTTGGCGATCCAGATGTAGCTGAACTCCACGTCCCCGTTGCCCCCGCCGCCCATGCAGTCGCCGGGCCCGCCGCCA
>RFGU01000219.1 GCA_003696955.1 Deltaproteobacteria bacterium
CCGCGGCACGATCGCAGCCCCCGAGCCCCCGGCGCTCTACGGCCCCCCCGAGCGCCCCGCCGAACCGGCTCCGTCCACGCCCGAGAGCGCGTCCGTCCCCGGCCGCCGTCGGCGTTGACCGGGTAGCGGCTCGCCCGGTGGGGCCGGGATTTTCGCCCGAACCGCGGCCGCCGCCCCCCGCATCCCGGCGCCATGCTATGAACGGTGGCGTTCCATGGCGCTTTCCGTCGATGCGGCCCGCGATCGGCTCCTGGGCGTGGCCCGCAAGACTCCCATCGAATTCGTCGAGGTCGGTTCGGCCTGCGGCCGCACGGCGGGCCGCGCCCTTCGGGCTCGCCACCCCCTGCCCCCCCATCCGGCGAGCGTGATGGACGGCTACGCCGTGCGGGCCGCGGAGGTGTCCCGCGGTGGCGCCTTCACCGTGGTCGGCGAGAGCGCCGCGGGGCACCCCTTCGCGGGCACACTGCCGCCAAGCGGAGCGGTACGGATCTCGACCGGGGCGGTGCTCCCCGCGGGCGCGGACGCGGTGGTCCCCCAGGAGTGGACCGAAGTGCAGGAGGGCACCGTTCGGATCCTCCGGATCCCCCCGGACTTCGGCCCCGGGACCTTCGTCCGTGCCGAGGGTTCGGACGTCCTGGCCGGTGCCGTGGTGCTCGAGGCCGGCCAACCCCTCGGTCCCGGGGACGTGGCCCTGGCGGCTGCCGCGGGCCACGAACGGCTCCCCGTGCATGCACGCCCCCGCGTGGCGTTCCTTCCCACCGGGGACGAAATCTACCCTCCGGGCGCGACGCCGCCCCCCGGCGGCATCGTGGGCACGAACGATCTCCTGGTGGACGCCCAGGTGCGCGAGGCCGGTGGCGTGACGCGGACGCTGCCACCGGTCGCCGACGACCCGAAGGCCCTCGCCGAAGCCCTCGAGGGGGCCCGCCGCCACGGAGCCGACGTCGTCGTCACCTCGGGCGGGATCAGCGTGGGCCCCCACGACCTGGTGCGTCCCGTGCTCGAGTCCCTCGGCGCCACGTGCATCTTCCACGGTCTGGCCCTCAAGCCCGGGCGCCCGGCGGCAGCCTTCCTATGGGATCGGACGATCGTCTGCGCCCTTCCGGGCAACCCGGCCAGCACCTTCGTCACCTTCGAGCTGTTGGTGCGTCCCCTCCTGCGGGCCATGGTGGGGGCACCTTGGATGCGGCGCGAGGTACACCTGCCGTTGACCCGCACGGTGGTTCCGGAACGTACCCGCGAGCACGTCCTGCGCGCGCGGTGGACCCGCGACGGCCGGGCCGATCCGGTGGCGACCCAGGCATCCGGCGACCTGTCGTCGCTCGCCGCCTTCGATCTCCTGGTGCGGATCCCCGCGGATCCCGCCCAGGCCCCCGTCGTCGCCGGACGGCGCCTGCCCGCCCTCGTGTTGCCGGAGACGTGGCCGTGACGTACGCCTCGCGAACCCTGCAGGTGACCGACCCGGCCGACGATGGGCGCCGTGCCGACGTGGTCCTCGGTCGTCGCATGCCGGGGCTCTCCCGCAGGATGGCGCGGCGCATGGCCCTCGACGGGCACGTCCGCCTCGACGGCCGCAGGATCCCGCCCTCGGCGCGCGTGCGCCTCGGCCAGGTGCTCGAGATCGTCTGGTCCGTCCACGAACCGGGTGAGGAGCCGGACGAGAGCGTAGAGATCCTAGCGGTCACCGACGACTACGTGTTCGCCGCCAAGCCCGCGGGGATGCACACCCACCGGCTACGTCCCGACCAGCCGGCGGCGCTCGCGGACTACGTCGCGCGCCTGCACCCCGAGTGCGCGACGGCCTCCCCCGACCCCCGCGAAGGCGGGGCCGTCCATCGGCTCGACCTCGAGACGAGCGGCGTCGTCGTCTTCGCGCGGCATCGCAAGGCATGGACCGCCGCGCGCGAGGCGTTCTCTCGGGGCGCCGTCGCGAAGCGCTATCTGGCCATCTGTCACGCGCCGCCATCGTGGCCCCCGACGGGGCCTTCGGACCTTCCCGGATTCGTCCGGCCGGACGACGACGATGCGGTGTGGGTGGAAGCACCGATCGGACGGGGTCCGAGACGCGACCGCGCCGCGGTCTCCCTGCGTGGGCCTTCGGCGCGGACCCGAGTGCGACGCGTGTGCACCTCGCCCGACGGCCGCTACGTCCTTACGGCCCTCGATCTCGTGACCGGCAGGCGGCACCAGGCGCGCGTCCATCTCGCCTTCCTCGACATGCCCATCGTCGGGGACGTCAAGTACGGGCCCTCGGACGAGATCGAGTTGCCCCTGCTCTTGCACGGGACGAGCATCGACCTGTCGCCCCTCGCCCCCAAGGTCGAAGCACCACCTTCGGATGCCTTCGTCGACTTCCTGGCCGCCCACGGCATGGGGGACACGGGCCCCGCGTCACCCTCCCCACCCCCCTAGCGGGCCTGCTACGATTGCGACCGGCGCCCATGCAGACGAGGCACTTCGGTCTGACCGACGTCGGCCTGCGCCGACGCCACAACGAGGACGCGTTCCTCGCCGACGCCGATCTCGGTGTGTTCATCGTATGCGACGGCGTAGGTGGCCGGGCCAAGGGGGAGGTGGCGAGCCGCGAGACGGCCGACCTCATCTGGGAGTGGCTCAAGCGCGAGGAGTCGCTCATCCGCGCCCTGCAGCACCAGCCGACCGAGGTGGAGATCCGCCACGCCATCCTCACCATGCGGCAGGCGATCCAGAACGCCTGCTACCTCGTCCACGGCATGGGCGAGATCGACCCCGAACGCAGGGGCATGAGCACCACGACGTCCGCCCTCTTGGTGGGCCACGGCGTGGGGATCGTGGGACAGGTGGGCGATTCGCGGGTCTACCGCCACCGCGGCGGACAGGTCGAGCAGATCACCGAGGACCACACCCTGGTCAACTACCAGCTCAAGCACGGCCTCATCACGCCGGCCGAGGCCGAGAGTTCCAAGTCCAAACACGTGATCACGCGGGCCGTCGGCCACAAGGACTACGTCGAGGTCGACGTGAGCACGGTTCCCGTCGAAGTCGGCGACAAGTTCCTGCTGTGCTCGGACGGCCTGCACGGCTACGTCTCGGAGCCGGAGGATCTGGCCTACCTGCTGTCCCTGGACGTGCAAGCCGCCGCCGAGGAGGCGATCCGCTTCGCCAACGCCCACGGCGGCAAGGACAACATCACGGCCCTGGTGGTCGAGGTCACGGAAGCCGTCTGACCCCCCGCCGGGTCCCCTGCCGACCGACGCTGCCCGAAGGCCGGGGCGGACGCACGGTGGCAAGGGGCCTCGAGCGTCACGCCCCGTCTTCGGCGTAGGCCGACATCGGCGGACAGGCGCAGTAGGGATTGCGGTCGCCGTAGACGTTGTCGACGCGCCCGACGGGCGGCCAGTACTTGTGCTCGTAGAGCCAGGGCGCCGGGAAGGCCGCCTCGGTGCGGCCGTAGGGCCGGTCCCAAGCGTCGCCGCACACGTCCGCGGCCGTATGGGGCGCCCCCTTGAGGGGGTTTGCGTCCCGGGGCCAGCGCCCCTCCTCCACGTTGCGGATCTCCTCGCGGATCCGCAGCAACGCGTCGCAGAAGCGGTCGAGTTCGGCGAGGGACTCGCTCTCGGTGGGCTCGATCATCAAGGTCCCGGGCACCGGGAACGACATCGTGGGCGCATGGAACCCGTAGTCGGCGAGACGCTTGGCCACGTCCTCGGCCTCGATCCCCGCCTTCTTGAAGGGGCGAAGGTCCAAGATGAACTCATGCGCCACGAAGCCCCCCTGCCCCTTGTAGAGCACCCGGTAGGCACCTTCGAGTCGGCGAGCCATGTAGTTGGCGGCGAGCACCGCAACCTTGCTGGCGCGGGCGAGTCCCTCGGCCCCCATCATGGCGATGTACATCCACGAGATCGGCAGGATGCTCGCGCTGCCCATGGGCGCGGCGGCCACCGGGGCGATGGGACGTTCGCCGCCCGTGGGCACGAGCGGGTGGCCCGGCAGGAAGGGCGCGAGGTGGGCGGCCACCGCGATGGGCCCCATGCCCGGCCCGCCGCCCCCGTGGGGGATGCAGAAGGTCTTGTGGAGGTTCAGGTGGCAGACGTCGGCGCCGTAGTCCCCCGGCCGGGCGAGCCCCACCTGGGCGTTCATGTTGGCGCCGTCGAGGTAGACCTGGCCGCCGTGGCGGTGGACGATGTCGCAGATCCGGCGGATCGACGCCTCGAACACGCCGTGGGTCGACGGGTAGGTCACCATCAACGCGGCCAGGGCGTCCCCGGCCTCGGCCGCCTTCGCCTCGAGGTCCTCGAGGTCGATGTTGCCGGCGTCGTCGCACCGCACCGGACGGACGGTAAGTCCCGCCAGGACGGCACTGGCCGGATTGGTGCCGTGGGCCGACGTCGGGATGAGACAGATCCGACGCCCGTCGTCCCCACGGGATTCGTGATAGGCGCGGATCACCAGCAGGCCAGCATACTCCCCCTGGGCCCCGGCGTTCGGCTGGAGGGAAACGGCCGCAAACCCCGTGATCTCGGCCAGCCACTTCTCGAGTTCGGCGGCCAGGGCGGCGTATCCCTCGGCCCGGGCGGGCGGTGCGAAGGGATGGAGATCCGCGAACTCGGGCCACGAGATCGGCAGCATCTCGCTGGTGGCGTTCAGCTTCATGGTGCACGAGCCGAGGGGGATCATGGACGTCGTCAGCGACAGATCCTTGGCCTCGAGCCGGTGGAGATACCGCAGCATCTCGTGCTCCGAGCGATGTGCCGAGAACACCGGGTGCGTCATGAAGGCACTGGATCGATCCAGATGCTCGGGCCATCGCCCGATGGTCGCCCCCCCGGCCGCGGCGCCGTCGCCCAGGCCGAAGCTCGCACGAAGGTCGGCCACGTCCGCCTCCGTGACCGTCTCGTCGAACGCGATGCCCACCCGGCCGTCGCCGAAGTCGCGCAGATCGATCCCACGGTCGAATGCCGCCGCAAGGACCGTCTTGGCGTCACGCCCCGTCGGCTCGACGACCACCGTATCGAAGAAGGCGCGATCCGAGACCCGATGCCCCGCGGCAACGAGCTCGGCCGCGAAGTCGTGGGCCCGATCGTGGACGTAGCGGGCGATCCGCCGGATGCCGTCGGGGCCGTGGTAGACGCCGTAGAAGCCCGCGATCACGGCGAGCAGCACCTGGGCGGTACAGATGTTGCTCGTGGCGCGTTCCCGGCGGATGTGTTGCTCGCGGGTCTGCAGGGCCATCCGGTACGCCAGGCGCCCCGAGGCATCCTTGGACACGCCGATGATCCGCCCGGGAAGCTGCCGCAGGTAGGCGTCCTTGGCCGCAAGGAACGCCGGGTGGGGGCCGCCGTAGCCCATGGGTACGCCGAATCGCTGGGCCGAGCCCACCACCACGTCGGCCCCCTGCTCTCCGGGGGGGACGAGCAGGGCGCAGGCCAGGAGATCGGTCGCCGCGGCCACGAGCGCCCCCCGGGCGTGGACGGCCTCGACGATGGGGGCGAGGTCACGCACGACGCCCTCGGTGCCCGGTTGCTGCACGAGCACGCCGCAGACCCCGTCGTCCACGGGGATCTCGGCATCCGGGTCGAAGCGCGCCACCTCGATGCCCAGGGCACGCGCGCGCCCCTCGACCACGGCCCAGGTCTGGGGATGGACGTCCGCGGCCACGAGGAAGCGATTGCGCTTGCCCCGAAGCGCACGGTGACACAGGGTCATGGCCTCGGCGGCTGCCGTCGCCTCGTCGAGCAGCGATGCGTTGCAAAGGGGCAGACCCACCAGGTCGGCGACCATGGTCTGGAAGTTGAGCAGGGCTTCGAGCCGGCCCTGGGAGATCTCGGCCTGGTACGGGGTGTAGGCCGTGTACCAGCCGGGGTTCTCGAGGACGTTGCGCGCGATCACGGGCGGCAGGACCGTGCCGTGGTACCCGAGCCCGATGTAGGCCCGCGACGGCACGTTGCGGCGCGCGATCCGACGCAGGTCGGCCAAGGCCTCGCGCTCGCTACGGGGCGCCGGCAGATCCAGGCGGCCGCGCATACGGATGTCCTCCGGCACGACGGCCTCGACGAAGGCGTCGAGGTCCGGGCACCCCACGGTCTCGAGCATGCGCGCCACGTCGGCATCGGAGGGGCCGATGTGGCGTTCGGCGAAGGGCCTGTGGGGCGTGCCAGGGTCGCGTGCGCGCCGTGCTTCCATGGCGCGGGACCATACTCCTCGCACCCGGAGGGATCGAGGGGGCCGCCGCGGGCCGCGGCCTCGGCGCGATGCCCCGCCCGTCGCCCGGCTCGAATTTCCCCGGCCCGGGCCGTAGCATGCTGCCGTGACCGGCCCGCTTCGCATGGCCCTCGCCGTCTATTCGGTGTGGTACTGGGCCCTGGGCTTTTCGTGGATGTCCCTCGTGTTGATCCCGGCGGCGATCTCGCGGGCGTTCGGGTGGCTGTGGATGCGCGTGCCCTTCGTGCAGCGCCCCATGGGGCTCACCCCGCGTCTGAACGGAACGCGGTTTCGGGTGGTCTACGACCCCGGCTACCGGCCCGAGATCCCGTGCGCCTACGCGCAGAACCACGTCAACCTCTTCGATGCGCACACCGCCTGCGCCGTCATCCGAAACCCCTTCTGCGGTTTGATGAACGCCTGGCAGATGCGCGTACCCATCTACGGCTGGTTGATGTGGCTGACCCACGGCATCCCGGTGCCGCCCCGCCCCCTCGAACGGGCGCGGATGCTGCCGCGGGCGTTCGAGGACCGCGCGGCCCGAGGGATCTCGATCCTCACCTTCCCGGAGGCGCACCGCACGCCCGACGGCAAGGTGCACGAGTTCAAGCGGGGCGTGACGCAACTGGCCCGGGACGCCGGCCTGCCCATCGTGCCCGTCGCCGTCCGCGGCATGTACGACGTCATGCGCAAGGGCTCCCTGCTGGTGCGTCCGGGCGGCGTGGTCCACGTATGGGTCGGCCCCCACATCTCCACCGAGGGACTCGACAAGCGCGACATGCAGCGGCTCACGCGAGCCGTCGAAGCGATGGTGCGCACCTTCGTCGAGGACGGGAAGGTCCCGGATCCCGCGGAGTACTGGCCGCCCGCAGGCGCCGAGGTCGGCGAACGCCCGCCTACGGGATGACGCACACGCCCACGTCCTTGTACTCGGGCGGGGCCGCGTTCGGATCGCCGTAGAACGACACGCACTGGTTGGGCGGATTGCACGGCGAGGGCTCCGACAGGTCACAGTACGGAATGCAGCACTTGGGGCTTTGGCACTCCGCAGCCCCCTGCCCGCACCAAAAGCCCGGATCGCACGAGTTCTCGCCGTCCTCGACGGGACACGGGTCGCCGAGCCCGCCCATCTCGCCGCTGGCGTCGGAGAAGCAGATGAACGTCCCGTTGGGGGTGTCGATGCACGCCTGCCCCTGTGGGCAGTCCTGGAGCAGCGGGTCGCACGCGTCGAGGCAGATGGGCAGGACGCCGTCGTTGTAGATGGCGCACACGAAGCCGGGATCGCAATCGGTGTTCTCACCCGAGCAAAATGCGACGCAGATGCCCTGGTTGTTCTCGTCGGCGTACAGGCAGATGTGGCCCACGTCGCAATCGTCGACGCCGCTTACGCCCCCACCCTGGACCGTGCAACTGTCCCCCGCGACGCCCGTTCCCATGACCGGAACGCACTTGTTGGCGTTCCAGACGTTGCCCCCGTCGTCGGCCCAGGCGGTGCACTTCTCCCCTTCGGGGCAGTCTTGTACCCGCGGGTCGCACTCGTTGCCGATGCCGCTGTCGGGTTGCATCACGAAACCGCCCGATCCGTTCGTCGTCGTCGAGCTCGTCGACGAACTCGTGCCGCCCGTGCCCGTGGCGCTCGCGCTCGTATCGGCTGCACCACTCGTAGGACCGGTCGACGTGGAAGCACCGGTGCCGGCGTCGCCGGACGACGTGGCCGAGCCGGACGCAGTGCCGCCGGACGCATTCTTGTCGCCGCAGGCCGCGACGAGCCATACGAGTACACACACGGAGGGAACGCGGGGGGACATCACCCCCCATCGTTACCAGGCGACGGCACCGAGACGCAATCGCTCGGGCCGCAAACGGCGTCCGCGGGCGCTAGCCCCCGGCAGGGGCGCCTTCGGCCTCAGTCCGCGCCGCCCGCCCCGGCGCGCCGGGCACGCGCCTGCTCGATCGCCTCGGCGACCATCGCATCGTGCTCGGCCGGGTCCGCCCACCGGGCGCGGCCGGCTTCGGGCAGCGTGTCGATGGGGTCGAAGTAGCAGTAGTAGGCCTCGGGGTCCACGTTGGGCGAGCGATAGACGGAGATCCCCGTGACGCG
The DNA here is from genome assembly GCA_003696955.1 of Deltaproteobacteria bacterium. Classification (GTDB taxonomy): domain Bacteria; phylum Myxococcota_A; class Polyangia; order Nannocystales; family Nannocystaceae; genus J032. Next base: position 8,282 of record RFGU01000219.1, read on the forward strand.
ATCGTAATACTCGTACGAGTGCACCACGCGCTTGCCGCCGCCCCCCGGCGCATCGACCACGAACGTCGGGGTGTTGAATCCGGCCGTCGCGCCGCGGATCTCCTTTTCGAGTTCCACGGTGTCGGCGACGCGGGTCCGCAGATCCTCCACCCCCTTGACCATGTCGTGTTGGTAGACGTAGTAGGCATGCACGCCGATCCACCCCATCTTGCGGATGAGCAGTCGCATGGTGTCGGGATCGTCGTTGACGCCACGCAGGAGCACCGTCTGGTTGCGAACCGTGATGCCCGCCTCGAAGAGGCGGAAGATCGCCTGGCGCGTGATGTCGGTCAGCTCGGTCGGGTGATTGAAGTGGGTGTGGACGACCACCTCCTTGTGGCGCCGCCTCCCCTCCTCGACCACGTCGGCAAGCGCCCGAAACCATGCGTCGTCCGTCAGGATCTTCATGGGCATGATCGCCGGCCCCTTGGTGGCGAAGCGGAACCGCCGCACGTGATCGATGTCGAGCAGGGTCATGCCGAGGGTTCGGAGGTAATCGGGGCGAAGCTGGTAGACGTCGCCCCCCGAGACCACGATGTCCTCGAGTTCCGGCCGCGACCGGATGTAGGCGAACGCCTGCTCCCAACGCTGCTGGTTCGGCCGCAGGTGGTACTTGTGGACCTCCTCCGTGTCGATCCCGACCGCGTAGCTGCGGGTGCAGAACCGGCAGTAGACGGGGCAGGTGTCGAGCACGAGGAACAGGGCCTTGTCGGGGTAGCGGTGGGTCAGCCCCGGCACGGGCATGTCGGCCTTCTCGTGCAACGAGTCCAGGTCGAGCTTGGGATGATCGGGCAGCCGCGTCGATGCCAGGGGTAGGAACTGGCGCCGAATGGGGTCGTCGACCGGATTGGACCAATCGATGAGCGAAAGCACGTAGGGCGACAGCCGGATCGACATCGGGGCATGGGCAAGGCCCTCCTCGACGTCGGCGATGAAGGAGGCCGGTACCAGATCTCGAATCGTGTCGAGCAGCTTCGATACGCGCGTCACCGAGTTCTTGGCCTGCCAGTGGTGGTCGAGGAACGTCTCCCGCGAAACGTCCGCGTAGGCCGGGATCGCGCGCCAGAACTCGCTGTCGTCGAACTCGCGATGGCGCAGCGTCGCGGGGTCGACGGGGGGCTTTCGGGCCGCCGGGGCGCCTGCGTCGACGACGGGAAGCGTGCTGGGCGAAGACGATGCCTTCATGCCTTCGAGATGTAGCGAAGTGCGCGCTCGAATGCCCGTGTCGAGGGAGGCCGGGCGGCAATTCGGAGCAACCGCGGGCAAGTTCCCGCTCGCCGCCGCCTAGCGCCAGCACGGTGCGACCACGGCCTCGACCTCCACCGGGACGCCGCCGAGCAAGGGCTCCATCGCCGCGCGCATGATCTCGACCACCCGCTCGCGGGCCGCGTCAGCCTCGGACGCGGGCACCTCCACGACCACCTCGTCGTGCACGCAGAGCACCACGCGCCCCCCGAGGGCAGGCAACTCGGCATCGAGATCCACGAGGGCGCGCTTGAAGCCCTCGGCCGCCGTCCCCTGCACCGGGACGTTGAGCGCGGCCGGGAGGGAGAAGCCGCCCGGGGGGAAGCGTTTGCGGCGCCCGAGGACGGTGCGCACGACGACCTCGCGCGCGCCGCGGCCCTGCGCGGCCGTCCGGCGATGCCACGCGGCGAGCCCCGGGTACGTGCGGAAGAACGCGTCCTTGGCCCGGCGGGCGGCGGCCTCGTCGAGATCGAGCCCGTAGCTCGACTTGGCGTAGCTGCGAAACGTGCGAGCCCCCATGCCGAACAGGAACCCGAAGTTGATGGCCTTGGCCAGCTTGCGCTCGGCCGGGGTGACCGCCTCCGGCCGCTTGCCGGTGAGGGTCGCCGCCGTGGCGCGGTGGGGATCGCCCCGGTGGCGAAAGACGTCCGCAAGGCGCTCGCAAGGGGCGAGGGCGGCCGCCACGCGCAGCTCGATCTGGGCGTAGTCGGCGACCACGAAGCAGTGTCCCGGCGGCGCCCGAAAGCACGCCCGCAACCCGGGCGCGGTGCGTTCGGTCGGGACCTGCTGCAGGTTGGGCTCGCTGCAGGAAAATCGCCCCGAGTCGGCGGCGAGGGGATCGAACCGACAGCGGATCCGACCGTCGAGGTCCACGTAGGTGCGCGGCCAATGGGCGTAGGTCGAAAGCAGCTTGTCGAGCCGGGCCGTGCGCGCGGGATCCGTGGTACGCGCCCGTTCGGCCGCCCAATCGTCCGCGATGCGCTGGAACGCCGCGGCATCGACGGGCATCCCCGCCGCCTCCATACGGGCCACGACGGGCACGAGCCGGCATTCGAGGTCGAACAGGCGTGCGAGCCCGAGGCTGCGCAATCTGGGCGCAAGCGCTCGCAGGGCCACCACGGCGCCGTAGGCCACGGTGGCGGCCTCGCGCCGGACGGCCGCGTCGTCGGCCGGATGGAGCGCCGGAGGCTCCGCCGAATCGATCCACGCCGCGAGGGCGGTCGCCGGGTCGTCGGGCACCCGCGCGGCCCCCTCCGCAAGGAGCACGAGGGCGATCCGCACGTCGCCGAGTCGCCGGGGCTCGAGTCCCTCGGCGAGCAGGCGCGATACGAGGGGTTTGCCCGCAAACGTCACCAGGTATGGCGCCGCATCCCGCCACACTCGCTTCCAGGCGTGGACCGCCCCGTCCCACGGTACGACACCGCCGACGGGCGGCCGCCCGTCGTACAGGCCCACCAACGCGATCTCCTCGGCACCCGTCCGAGTCGTCGATGCGCACACCCCGACGGCCCGGGCGGCGGCCAACTCGGTGAACAGAGCGCCGACCTCCTCCGGGGCGTCCGCGAACGTCGACCGCGAAGGTGACCAGCCGTCCGCGTCCGAAGCGCCCGATTCGCTCTGCACGGCGGCGAGTCTAGCAGCCGTACCGGCAAGGCTCGCCGGCGGACCCGGCGTGTCGGCCCCCCGAACGGCGCGGCGGCGCCCGTCGCGCCTCTCTTGGGCCCTTCGGCCTATAGATAGATCTGCAACCTTCGCTTGTACGTCTCGGCGAGCGGATGCCCCGGACCGAGTTCCGTGAACAGGGCGAGCAGGGCGCGGTGGGCCGGCGTGTCGTGGGGCCGGGTCGTGCGCTCGATGGCCGCCATGAACGCCTCCAGCGCAGCCTCGAACTCGCCTTCCGCCGCAAGGCAGGCCCCGTGGGCGTACCAGGGGTCGGGGTCGGTGGGCTCGTCGGCCACCTCACGCCGCGTGGCAGCCATCCCGCCGCGGGTCTCACAGACCTCCCGCAGTTCGAGCAACGCCTCGAGGTTCGCGATCCGTTCCGCCTCGTCCGCCGCGGGTGCCACGGCGTCGCGGTGACGCTGGTAGGCTTCCCGGTCGCCTTCGGCGACGGCGAGGCGGGCGAGTTCCAAGCGAGCCGGACCGTGCCCCGGCGCGAGTTCTACGGCCCGTTCGAGCAACCCGCGGGCCTGCTCCCGGTCCCCCGCCGCAAGCAGCGCCCGGGCCCGCTCGACGAGGAGCGTGGCCTCCGATGGGGCGTGCCGCTCCACGAACTCGACGAGTTCCCGATAGCCGACCGCCCCCACCTGCTCGCCCACGATCTTGCCGTCGCGGAAGATCTTGAGGTTCGGAATCCCGCGGATCCCGAAGCGCGACGCCAGCTCCGGATGGGCGTCGGTATCGAGCTTGACCACGTCGATGCGGTCGGCCAGCTCTGCCGAAAGCCGCTCGATCAAGGGGGCCATGGCACGGCACGGACCGCACCAGGGCGCCCAGAAGTCCACGAGGACCGGGCGCTCGAAGGAACGTTCGAGCACCACCGTCTCGAAATCCTCGCTCGTTGCGTCGTAGACCATGGGGACTGCTCCTTGGGCTCGGCGATTCGCCGCCCTTGGGAGCCTAAGTCCGCCGCCACCGGTTCGCACCGGTCACATGAGTTCGGTCACACGACAAAGGCCCGAGCCCCCCAAGGGGCGTCAACCGAGGGCCTTCTCCACCTTCTTCAGCAGCTCGTCGAACTGGAACGGCTTCGTGACGTAGAATTTCGCCCCCACGTTGATCCCCTCGATCATCGTCTTGGGGTCGTTCTTGGCCGTCAGGAAGATGACGGGGATCGGCCGCGTGTCCTCGTGCCGCTTGATCGCCTTGACGAAGGTCATGCCGTCGAGCCGCGGCATCATGATGTCCACGATGATGAGATCCGGCGCGTCCCCCTCCTCGAGGCGCTTGAGGCCCTCGAGTCCGTCCTCCACGACCTCCACCGAATACCCCTTGGCCGAAAGGGACTTCTGGAGCAAGAGGCGGACGGACGGATCGTCTTCGATGACGAGGATGTTCTGCTCGGGCACGGCGGCGTCGAGTCTACCACGGCCCACCGGGCGATTCAGCCGGCAACCGCGTCGGACGGGGCCAGGCCTTGCGCCTCCATGGAAGGCGGGGTGACGGTCTGCGTCGCCGGGGCCGGAACCGGGGCGCTTCGCAATTCGGTGACACCGCCGTTTCGAAACCGGCGAAGACTCACCCGCGCGAGTCGACCGGTGCGATCCCGTTGAACGTACAGGTGCGTGCCGTCGAGGAAGGACCCGCTGTTGGCGTACAGGACCCCGTCCACGAGATCGAGCTGACCGCGGTGGCTGTGCCCCATGAGCACGAGGGGTACGCCTACGGTACGGCCAACATCGGAAGCAACCGTGGTCATCTTCGCAGCGACGTCCCGACGGGTCCGCCCCCGCAGCAGCACCGCCACGGCCAGCGCGGACACGACGAGCCCCGCCGCCGTTCCGTACGCGACGGGCAGGCCCGATGCGAAGGCGATGGTCGCGGCGACGACGACCGGGAGCACCGCGGCCAGGATGAGATCGAGGGCCACCACGGACATCACGCCCGCCACCGTGGCCGTGGCCGGCGGCGGAGCCATGCGCTCGAGGGCCATCAACGTGGACATCTGCAGGTTCGCATTGCGCGCAATGCGTTCGAGGAGTGCCTCGTGGGTCTTGCGCCCGAGCCGGTCGGCTCGCCCGCCGCGCAGCCCCAAGGAGAGGATCCGCCCGGCCATGCGCAGGTACAGGAGGACGCACCGCATGGTGAATCGCCCGCCACGCGCCAGGGCCCAGCGGACGTAGTCGAGCCCCGACATGTGATCGGGCGCATCGTGGTCGATCTCGGGGACCAGGTTGGCGAAACTCCGCGTCGCCACCTCGGCCACGGTCGGAACGAGGCGGCCCCCTCGCGTCGGCGACAGGGCGGCCGGTGTCGCGCACGTCGGATCGAACTTGTGACCGTGCTCGATCCAGACGCCCCCGGGCTCGTGGAGGAACCACCGCACGAAGCGCACGCGCCCCTCGCCGAGCGCATCGAGTCGAACGACGCCGGTCCGCGTCGCCGAACGCGACGCCTCGTCCGGGTGGGCGGCCCCCTCGAGCCGGGCGACGAGGGCCTCGCGCACCTTCGGGTACAGGAATTCGGCGTCGTGGTTGCCCACCACGAACACGACGCCGTCGCCCCGTTCGAGCAGGCGCACGAGCGCCTCCTCCACCCCCGGATACTCGTCGAGCACGGCATGCAATCGCGCGACGGCCCGCGCCTCGGGATCGGTGACGTCGGCGGCGACCTCGACGTTCCAGAAGTCGATGAAGTCCCCGTTGACCACGAGTTGCAGACCGCCGGGCCGACTTGCGCGCAGGTAGTGGTCCACGAAGCGTGCGAACGCCCGGTCCACGTGGTCCTTGAGGTGCACGAACTCGCCCCGCCCCCGCGGCTTGAGGTGGGCCCCGAGGTGGACGTCCGAGATCAGCAGGAGGTCGGGAGGCACGCGTTCCATCGATCGCAGCACAATGTAGCACCGCCCTGCTCGGGCGCTTCGCGAGCGACCGGCGGTCCGGGCCGGCGCTGCGATCCCGAGCATGCTCGTCGTTGGGACCGGCGCCCGTGGGCGGCAGGCCAGGAGACCGCCTGCGTCCCAGCCCCCGAAGGTCGGCCCCTGTGCTACAAACCGCGCGGCCATGGTCAAGCAATTCGCCTTCGCCATCCTCGTCGTCTGCGCACACGCCCTGTTCTTCTACAACGTGTGGCGCTTCGCGCGGGTGGCCGCCATGGGGCGGCCGGTCTTCCTGACGGAGTCGTGGGGCGAGCGCATCGACAGCCTGCTGCGCTTCTTCTTCGGCCAGCGCAAGGTCATGGAGGAGCGGTCGAGCTGGCACCACCTCGCCATCTACTGGGGCTTCCTCACCGTCTCCCTCGCCACCACCGAGATGCTGATCTCGGGCCTCGTCGGCGAGTGGTTCGACCTGGGCGTGGTGCTCGGCGACCGCCTCTACGACGTCGTGCGTCTGGCCGTGGACGTCGCCAACCTCGCCGTCCTCGCGGCGGTGCTGTGGGCGATCTTCCGGCGGGTGGTGCTCAAGCCACCGTTCGTGCCCGCCAATCTGGACGCCATGCTGATCCTGGGGGCGATCACCACGTTGGTGCTCACCCACTACGGCCACCAGGCATGGAAGATGGCGGCCCAGGCGGCCGTGGATCCCATGATGCCGGTGGCGGCGACCTTCGGCCGCGTGTTCGGGCTCTTCACCGTCGAAGCGGGCGTCGTCACGAGCAACTTCGATCCGACGTGGGCCCACGTCGCCAGCGAGGCCCACTGGTGGGCGCACATGTCCATCATCCTCGCGTTCCTGAACTACCTGCCGTTCTCCAAGCACATCCACGTGCTGGGCTCCGGGCCCAACATCCTCATGCGGATCCGTGACAACGGGCGGCGTGGTGCCATGCCGAAGCGCCGACTCTTCGACGGCAGCCCCGACGACCCCGATGCCGAGCCCCTGTTCGAGAACTGGGGCGTGGGCAAGATCGAGGACTTTTCGTGGAAGTCCCTCATGGACAACTACGCATGCACCGAGTGCGCCCGCTGTACGTCCTATTGCCCCGCCTACGCCACGAACAAGCCGCTTTCGCCCATGCATCTCATCCACGACCTCAAGGACGAGATGAAGGACCGGGGCTTTCGCCTGGCGAAGCTGCGGGATCTCGGCCGCCGCCTGGGGATCGAGGAGATCTCGGCACCCGCGCCGGGCACCATGGAGCCCGAGCCGGACCCCCGGGAGGCCGAGATCCTCGAGGCCGCCAAGGCCACCCACGACGGCCGTGAGGTGGTCGAGCGCATCGAGAAGCTGCGCGGCGAGCTCGCCGCCCTGCCCCCGCTGGTCGGCGGCAGGATCAAGGACGAGACCCTGTGGGCGTGCACCACGTGCGGTGCCTGCATGGACGCCTGTCCCGTCTTCATCGATCACCCCATGAAGATCCTCGAGATGCGGACCCACATCGTCCTCAACGACGAGACGGGCCGCACACCGGGCGAGCTGACCCGGATGAAGAACAACGTCGAGCGGGCCGGAAACCCCTGGGGCGTCGCCGATTCGCGGCTCGCGTGGGCCAAGGACCTCCACGTTCCGACCCTGGCCGAGTGCCCGGACCCGGAGTACCTCTTGTTCGTGGGGTGCGCGGGCGCCTACAGCGACGTGGGGCAGAAGGCCACGCGGGCCCTCGTCAAGTGTCTCGAAGCCGCCGGCGTGCGCTTCGCCGTCCTCGGGGAGGACGAGGGCTGCACGGGCGATCCGGTGCGCCGCATGGGGGACGAGATGACCTTCCAGCTCATGGCCCAGGCCAACGTGGACACCATCAACGCAACCGGCGTTCGCAAGATCGTCGCCTCCTGCCCCCACTGCTTCCACACCCTCAAGAACGAGTATCCCCAGTTCGGCGGAGCATGGGAGGTCATCCACCACAGCCAGCTCATCGCCCACCTTCTCGAGACGGGCCGCCTTGCGGTGGACGACCCCCTGGCGGCCAAGGTCACGTACCACGACTCGTGCTATATTGGACGTTGGAACGGCATCTACGATGCGCCGCGTCGCATCCTCGAGCGGGCGGCCGGCCCCGACCGGCTCGTCGAACTCGGCCGGACCCGCGAACACGGCTTCTGCTGCGGGGCCGGCGGGGCCCGCATGTGGATGGAGGAGGAACCGGAGAAACGGGTCAACTTGAACCGGACCGAGGAGATCCTCGCCTCGGGCGCCGACACGGTGGCGGTGGCCTGCCCGTTCTGTAAGACCATGGTCTCCGACGGCGTCAAGCACCACGGCAAGGACGAGGAGGTGGCCGTGCTCGACCTGGCCGAGGTCGTCGCCAAGGCGCTGCCGCAATCGACCCCCGCCAAGGAGGCGCAATCGTGAACCGGCGCGAGCGCATCGTGGCCCGGCTCACCGCGGCCCTCGCTCCCGAGCACCTCGAGGTCGAGGACGAAAGCCACATGCACGCCGCGGGAGCCGGGGCCGAGACCCACTACCGGGTGGTCGTGGTCGGTGCCGTCTTCTCGGGCAAGGGACTCGTCGAGCGCCACCGCATGGTGCAAGCCGCCCTGGCCGAGGAGTTTGCGGGCGGGCTGCACGCCCTGTCGATCCAGGCCCTCGATCCCGACGAGTTTCGTGCCCGCCAAGGCGACCTGCCGCCCTCACCGGCCTGCCGAGGCGGTTCGAAGACGGCCTGAGCCGAGGCGGTCGGGATCGTGGCGCCGGTCACGTCCGCCGCCCTTGCAGGACGTACGGACCGGCGTCAAAGTCGCGGCATGGCTTCTTTCGACGTTCAGACTTCGCTGCTCCGTCGGCGCGTCGCGTCCGCGGCTGCCGGCCTCTTGGTCCTCGTCCTCGGGCCTGCGGCCTGCAAGGACGGCGACGGATCCCTGAACGAGGAGGACGCCCCCGGGCGGACCGCGCAGGTGATGTGCGACATCTACTTCGAGTGCGCCTGCGCCGACCACCAGGACCCGGATCGCTTCACCAGCCGGGAGCACTGCGAAGCCGAGTGGGAGGCATCGGTGCAGATGGACCTCGACGAGGCCGAGGCCAACGGTCTCGTCTACGACGGCGAATGCGCCGCGAGCACCCTGTCGAGGCTCGAGTCCCTCGGCTGCGAGACCGACCCGCTCGAAGTGTTCGCCGACCTGGCGGAACAGTCCCCGTGCAAGGTGTTCTACGGGGAACGCCAGGCCGGCCAGTCGTGCACGACGTACGCGGACCTCGGGAGCGACGACTGCGCCCAGGGCCTCCAGTGCAACGGCAACGGGGTCTGCGAGGCCTTCGAGACGATCCCGGGCCCGGGTGATCCGTGCGAGACGGAGTTTACGACGTTTTGCGCCGGCGACGCGGTCTGCATCGACCTCGGCGAAGGCCCCCACTGCGAGCCGTGGCCCCGGGCCGGCGAGACCTGCCTCGGACAGCCGGATCTATGCGCCCCTGGCCTCTCCTGCGATCAGAACACCAAAACCTGCGGGCCGGCCCCCGGGGAGGGCGAGGCGTGCGCGCCGGACATCCTCCCCCAGAACCAGTGCGCCGAGGGGCTCGGCTGCGAGGCCGGCACGTGCCAGCCGCTGCCGGGCGGCGGGGAGCCGTGCATCGCAAGCTGTGCCGACGGATTCACCTGCGAAGGGGGCACCTGCGTCGAGGCCACGCCCTACACCTGCAACGTGGCCTGGTCGGCGTAGGACGGGCAGCGCACGGGCGCCCCGGGCCCGCGAATAATTTGGCCGGGCGCGCGTCCTCGGTGACGCTTTCCGCCGTGCGCCGTCACCTCCCATGGATTGCCGCCGCCGCGGCGTGGGTCGTCCCCGCCGCCGGCTGGGCGCGCCCCAACGTCGACCGAACGGGGGGCCACGCCGCCGCAACGGTGGGCGCCGCCGGGTGTCTTCCGGGCAAGGCTCCCTGCGCCCGCGACGATGCCGCGGATCTCGCCCCGGGACGCACCAAACTCGGCTTCGGATTCGGCGCCGAGCTGGGATTTCGGTGGAAGTACGTCCTGCTCGGCGCCGCCTACGACTTCGGCATGCTCCGGCCCGACTACGACGTCGTCAACGGTCCCGACTACACCTACGCCTACCAGCACGGCGTCTACGCCCTGGTCCGCCCGATCCTCCCGCTGTGGCGCATCGACCTCGGCCTCGACCTCGCACCCGGCTTCTCGCGGCAGACGTTTCGCAACGAGGCCAAGCAAAAGGAGTTCTCCCAGGGCTTCTCCATGCGCGTAGGCCCCGTGGCGACGATCTTCCTGACCCGACGCTTCTTCCTCGGGGCGCGGGTCTCGTTCCTCGTCAACGCCCACACCCGCACGTGCCGCGACGACGGAAACCTGCGCACGTGCAGCCGCGACGGCGGCGACTACCTCGCCGGCGTACACCAGGTGCTCTTCGGCATCGTGATCGGGGGCACGTTCCTCTAGGCGCCGCCGCAACGCCACCCGCGGGGTGGCGTCTTGCGCGCGCGCCGGTTCGTGGCACCCTGACGGCCATCGTGGATCGCCGCACCTTCCTGGCCGCCTCGGGCGCCTGGCTCTGCGTGGGCGGATGCGCTGCGCGCCGTAGG
>RFGU01000220.1 GCA_003696955.1 Deltaproteobacteria bacterium
GGGCAGCCGCGACGGGGGGGGCTCGGCCGCGTGCGGCGGCCGATCCGTGTGGATCTTCGCGGCGCGCGTCGGGGTGGTGGCGGGAAGGTCGTTGCTCATGCGTGTCGTCCGTACGTCAGCGGTCGCACTCGCCGCCGATCATGTTGATCGAGCCGAAGATGGGCACCACGTCGGCCACGTTTGCACCGAGGATCATGTCGCGCAGCGCCGAGGTGATGTAGAAGCACGGGGGCCGGCAACGGCACTTGTAGGGGCGGCCGGTTCCGTCGCTGACGATGAAGAAGCCGAGTTCGCCGTTGGCCGCCTCCGTGTAGCTGTAGGCCTCGCCCGGGGGCACGCGGATCCCCTCCATGATGTGCTTGAAGTGGGCGATCATGCCCTCGATGGTGTTGTAGACCTCGCGCTTGGCGGGCAGGGCGATGGCCGGGTCGTCCATGATGATGGGCCCCGGCGGGATCTGGGCCAGGGCCTGCTCGATGATCGACATGCTCTGGTAGATCTCCTCGATCCGCACCAGGTAGCGCGCGAGGTTGTCGCCACCGTGGGCGATGGGCACGTCGAAGTCGAAGTGGTCGTAGACGGAGTAGGGGTGGTCCTTGCGGACGTCGTAGGCCACACCGCAGGCGCGCAGGCACGGGCCCGTGAAGCCGTAGGAGATCGCGTCCTCCTTGGAGATGACGCCCACGCCCTCCATGCGGTCGAGGAAGATGCGGTTGCGTTCCACCAGCTTGCGCACGTCGGCGACGTAGTCGGCGATCTTGGTGAGCTTGACCCGCGCCTTGTCCGCGAAGTCCGGGGTGAGATCCCACGCGACGCCGCCGATGCGGCAGTAGCTGTAGGTCAAGCGGGCGCCCGAGACGTCCTCGAGGAGTTCCCAGACGTGCTCGCGGGCCCGGTTGCCCCAGAAGAACGTGGTGAGGCCGCCGAGCTCGGCCAGGGACGCGACGATGCAGGTCAGGTGGTCGCTGATCCGGCTCAGCTCGCCCACGATGACGCGGATGTACTCGGCGCGCTCCGGGATCCGGTCGGTGATGCCGAGGAGTTTCTCCACCGCCATCGCGTAGCCCACGTTGTTGAGCATGGCCGAGACGTAGTTGAGGCGGTCGACGTAGGGGAAGATCTGGGTGTAGGTCGCCGCCTCGCACTCCTTCTCGAATCCGCGGTGCAGGTAGCCCACCTGGACGTCGGCGTCCTTGATGAGTTCGCCGTCGAGGCGGGCGACGATTCGCACCGTGCCGTGCATGGCGGGGTGCGAAGGGCCCATGTTGACGATGACCTCGTCGGTGGGGAGCCGTTCGGGCTCGTCGGCGTAGGCGGCGAGCGACGGCGGAAGGGGGATCGTCCCGGCGAGTTCGTCGCTCGGCGAATAGGGGGTTACGGTACCGGTCGAGTCGAGGGACACTGGGCTACTCCACGCGTCGGTCGTGGCTGTGCAGGCGCAGCCGGGTGGTCAGTTCGTCGGTGGGCGGGGCGTCGGGGCGCCGGACCAAGGGTTGGCGGGCGTTCTGCGGGTAGTCCTTGCGCAGGGGATGGCCCTCGAAGGCGCCGTACATGAGGATCCGCCGCAGGTCGGGGTGCCCCTCGAAGCGCACGCCGTACAGGTCCCACGCCTCGCGCTCGGACCAGTTGGCCGACTTCCACAGGTCGGCCACCGAGGCGATGGTCGGGTCGTCCTCGGGGACGCCGGCCTTCACCCGCAACCGGTGGCCGAAGGTGGTGCTGCGCAGGTGGTAGACCACCTCGAAGCGGGGCGACTGGCCCAGGTAGTCCACCACCGTCAGGTCCACGAGCATGTCCATCTTGGACGATTCGTGGTCTCGCAAGAGCGTCAGGACGTCGCGAACCCGGTCGCGATGGACCAGGGCGATCTCGTCGCCGAGGTAGCTGCCGACCTCCACGACGGCGTCGGGCAACTCGGCCAGGAGCAGATCGAGCAGGCGTTCGGCCATGTCAGCGAACCCTCCCGTCCTTGGGCATGCGTTCCTCCTTGTCGAGCACCATGCTCGTGCCGTCCGGCAGCACGGGGAGCCGCCGCCGGTCGAGGATCGGCGTCGCCGTCGCGGTCGGCCCCACCTCGCGTTGGACGCTCCCGCGGTGGTCCTGGATGCGGTTCATGAGCACCATCAGCCCGTCCATCACCTGCTCGGGGCGCGGCGGGCAACCGGGGACGTAGACGTCGACGGGGATCACCTGGTCGGCGCCCGGGGTCACCGTGTAGTTCTGGTAGAACCCACCGGTGGAGGCGCACACGCCGAAGGCCATGACCCACTTGGGATCGGCCATCTGGTCGTAGACCCGGCGCAGGACCGGTGCCTGGCGTTCCACGATGGTGCCGATGACGATGAGCAGGTCGGCCTGACGCGGCGAGAACCGGGGGAATTCCGCGCCGAATCGCGCCAGATCGTAGCGCGGCCCGAGGGTCGACATGAACTCCATGGCGCAGCAGGCCGTCGCGAAGGGATAGGTGAAGAGGCTGTACTTCTGGGCCCAGTTGACGGCTTCTTGCAGCTTCGTCGGAATGTAGGATGCCGGTTGGTTCATGGGGACCTTCCTTGCCCGGTCGTGAAGGCCGTCAGGCCCAGTCGAGGGCGCGTTTGCGCAGGACGTAGCCGAGGGCCAGGACCAAGATGCCGAGGAACACGAGCATCTCGGCCAGGCCGAAGAGGGTGGGGGCGCCGAGGCAGACGCCGCCCTCGCCCACGGGCCCCGCGCAGGACAGCTCGCGGTAGAGGGAGGCCCAGGGGTAGAGGAAGGCCACCTCGATGTCGAAGACCAGGAACAAGATGGCCACCTGGTAGAACTTGACGCCGAACTTGACGCGCGGACTGCCGATGGGGTCGCTGCCGCACTCGAAGGGCTCGTCCTTGATGGGCGTGCGCCGCTTGGGGCCGAGCACCATCGTAAGGAGCAGCAGGACCGTCGCCATGACGGCCGCGAACGCGATGAAGACGAGGGCCGGGAGGTAGGAGGCTGCCATGGACGGGGCTTTCGGGCGCGGGGATAACACAATCCCGACGCGGCGAAAACGCTGCGCGGGCCGACGGACGGACGGGGGTTACGTGGCCGTCTCGATGGCCATCTCGAAGACCTCGAGCTCGTCCATGTCCTTGGCGAGCAGGAGCACCCGCAGGGGCTGCGTTGCGCGGAAAGCGCGGATCTCGCCGTGGATCGCGCGGGCCGCTTCTTCGGCCGGGATCCCGTTCTCGAACGCGCCCATGAGCGGGATCGCCACGGATCCGAATCCCTTGACCTGGCACGCCACGAGGGCCGCCGCCGTCGCCCGCAGGACGTCCTCCACCTGCACCTTGCCGCCCGGTGCTTCGGTGTTGGGGACGTGCACCAGGTGCTTGGCCCGCATGTTGCCCGCGGGCGTCACCACGGCCGCGCCCACCGCGATGGGCGCGTGTTGCGCAACCGGGGTCTCGACGTCGATCCCGGCGAGTTTGCGGATCTTCGAGCCCGGGTACTCGGAGAGACGACCTTCGCTGTTGGTGGGGCAGACGAAGGCGTCCACCTCGACGGTCTCCCAGGGATCGGTGCAGATGGCGATCTCGACGAGTTCGACGTTGTCGTTGGACACGCCGCCGATCTAGCCGACGCCGCCCCCGGCCGACAAGGGCGGGGGCGGGGGGCGGTCCCTCCGTGCCATGCGCCGGTTCGAGGGGGTGTGCGCGATTTGCGGCACTGGTCCCGGGAGGGCGATTTCCCTTAGCATGGGGTGGACCACCCGGGCCGGGTGGTTGGGGGTTACCATGATGCGAAAGACGCGATCCATCTCCATCCTTGCCCTCTCCCTCGTGGCGTGCGGCGACGAAGGCGGTCGTGGGGAGGCGGGCGGGCAGTCCGGGACCTCGGGCATCACGACGGTCACGGCGGGTTCGGCGACGGCGGCCACGACGGAAGCGACGACGTCCGCCTCGGTCGGCTCCGATTCCGAGGGCGGTTCCGGGACCTCGGCGACGGGCGGGGCCTCCGCCACGTCGGCGACGAGCGCAACGACGGGGACGTCCACGTCGACCACGGGGTTCAAGTTCGATCTCGGTAGCTTTCCCGACGCTCCGCCCAACTGTGGCGACGCGGACGTGGAATTCTCGTACATCTGGATCAGCAACTCGAGCCAGGGCACGGTCTCCAAGATCAACACCCGGACGCTCGTGGAGGAGGGGCGATACACCTCGGGCCCACCCGGAGCCCAGGACCCGTCGCGAACCTCCGTCAACCTCGACGGGGACGTCGCGGTGGTCAATCGGCAGGGGGGGATCACGAAGATCTGGGCGATCCCCGAGCGTTGTCAGGACAAGAACAACGACAACGTGATCACCACGTCCACCGGCCCCAACGACGTGCTGCCCTGGGGCCAGGACGAGTGCGTGGCCTGGAACACGCCGCTGTTGCCGGCGTCGCGGCCCGTCGCCTGGACCACCGGCGACAAGGTGGGCGAGGACGAGTGCGGCAACGCCATCTACGACAACGCCAAGGTCTGGGCCACGGGGCCCACGGGCGGTCAGACGATGGTGTACCTCATCGACGGGGACACCGGCGCCATCGAGAATCAAGTGACGGTCCCGGCCGGCTCGGGGCTCGGCGGCTGCTACGGCGGCGCGGTGGACCAGAACAACGACTTCTGGTGTGTCGTCTACAGCGGGGGGCCCCTCGTCCACGTGCGGATCACCGATCTTACGTACGAGATCATCCCCATGCCCATCGCGACCTCGAGCGCCTACGGGTTCACGGTGGACTCGAAGGGCCGGTCGTGGATCGGCGGCTGGAACGGCCTCGTCCACCGCTACGATCCCATGACCCAACAGTGGACGCAGGTGACCGTGCCGGCGAACTATACGTCGCTGACCCGGGGCATGATGGAGGACCAGAACGGGCACATCTGGGGGGCGGCGCTCTTCGGCGCCTCCCAGGGGATCGTGCGGATCGACTCGGATACGGCCACGGTGGTCGAGATCGTCGATGCCAGCAAGCTACCCGGCGTCTCGACCCCGACGGGGGCGAGCGTGGACGTCGACGGCATCGTGTGGATGGTCGATCAGTCCAAGGACGGCGGCGGCGCCTGGGTCTACGATCCGACGACCCAGACGGCCCAATGGGTCGGGGGCCTCGTCGGGCCGTACACCTACAGCGACATGACCGGATGGGCCCTCAAGAACGTGGCGGGTGGGCCGAGCGGCTGAGTCCCCGCCACCGCGGCCGCAGCGCGACGAAACGCGCCGCGTGCAGGGCACGGGGCGCGTTTCGTCCAGGTAGGAGCGTAGGTCAGTTCAGGACCAGGCGATCCAGCTCGGCGCCGATCTCCTCCTCGCTCGCGTCCTTGGCGACGGCCAGTTCCCGCACGAGGAGCTGCCGGGCCGTCCGCAGCATCTGTCGCTCGCCGTGGGAGAGGTTCTTCTTGGAGCCGAGCAGGGAGAGGTCCCGGTAGACCTCGGCGATCTCGAAGATGGACCCCGTCCGGATCTTCTCCATGAAGCCCCGGTACCTGCGGTTCCACGTCTGCCGATCCGAGGGCATCTCGTGGTCCCGCAAGAGTTCGTAGAGTTCTTCGATCTCCTCGGGGTCGGCCACCGGACGCATGCCGTTCTCCTCCGCCTTGTCCACGGGGACGATGATCTTGAGGCCCGAACCCTGCACCTTCAGGTGGTAGAAGGCGAGGGCCTGGTCGCCGATGGTCTTGGTCTCCACGTCGACGACGTCGGCCACGCCGTGGGCGGGATAGACGGCTTTGTCACCTGGACGAAATCGTGCAGCGTGTTGCATGGCGTCTCCTCGAGTTGGCGGAGCCACGCCTGTGCAAGTTCCGTGCCCTTGCAAGAACAGTGTTTCGGACGGGTCCGTGGCCGAATTCGGGTGGGAAGGTGTGGTTCGTTGCCCCACATGGCAACGACAGTTGCCACACGCTCGTTCGCGACGGCGCCGCATGCGCGGTTCGAACGGTCACTCGAACGCGTCGACGCGCCATCCCGCCGGCGTACGGACCAGACGGATCGCGCCTCCGTCGCCGTAGCGAAAGATGGCGCGTCCGCCGTCGGCGGACACGGACAGGTTCGTCGGGTCGGCGAGGGCGGCTTCGATGCGGGCGGCCCTCTGCTCCCAGTCCCGCTCGAGTCGGCCCATGAGATCGCCGGTGGCCACGGCCCCGAGATCGGGGGCCACGCCGGCGCGAAGGACCGCCACGAAGCTCCGGATCGCGGCGACCGGCGTGTCCGTGCGGGGCAGGGCGGGAAGGCCCGCGAGCAGATAGGTGGTCGTGCCGTCGGTCACCCAGTCGAGCAGCATGCCGCTCGGGTGGGCCGTCGTGATCTCGGTGAGGGCCACGCGGTCGCCGTCGTCGAGCCGTGCCCGGGCGTCGCGGAAGGCGTCGGAGAGCTCGCGAAACCGGGTGGCGAAGGCGTCGAAGTCGGTGTGATCCCGCACCTCGGGGGCCAGGAGGGCGTAGGCGGCTGCCGCGTCACCTCGCTCGACGGCCTGGTCGAAGGCGCGTGCAAGGTGCGTGGGCGTCGGGGTGCGGCCCGCGCACGCTCCGACGACGACGGCCCCGGCGATGAGGAAGATGCGGCGGATCCGGCGGGGGCTCATGGGGGCGGTCCCGAGGTGCGGTCGAGGACGGTGTCGTGGGCCTGGGCCGGGTCCGTCCGTGGATGGTCCAGGGTGAAGTGCAGCCCGCGGCTCTCGGTGCGGCGTTCGGCACACTCGACGATGAGGTGAGCGACCAGGGAGATGTTGCGCAGTTCGACGAGGTCTCGGGTGACGCGGTAGGACCAGTAGTACTCCCGGATTTCGTCGCGGATCATCTCGATGCGGCGTCGGGCCCGGGCGAGCCGCCGATCCGAGCGCACGATGCCCACGAAGTTCCACATGGCGGCGCGCACCTCGGCCCAATTGGCCGTCACCATCACGGCCTCGTCGGAGTCGACGGCATCGCCCTCCTTCCATGGCGCGACCTCCGAGGGCGGTGGCACCGCGCACTCAGCTGCGACGCGGGCGGCGTGGTCGGCGAGCACCACGGCCTCGAGCAGACTGTTCGAGGCCAGGCGGCAGGCGCCGTGCATGCCGCTCATGGCCACCTCGCCCGCGGCCAACAGCCCCGGGATCGTCGTGCGGCCGTCGGGATCGACCACGACGCCGCCGCACATGTAGTGGGCGGCCGGCACGACGGGAAGGGGCTGGCGCCGCATGTCGATGCCGAGTTCCATGCAGCGGGTATGGATGCCCGGGAACCTGCGCACCAGGAACTCCGGGTCGAGGTGGGTCATGTCGAGGTAGACGCAGGGGTGACCCGAGCGCTTGATCTCGGCGTCGATCTCCCGCGCCACGACGTCCCGGGGGGCGAGGGAACCCATGGGATGGCGCCCTTCCATCAGGTCCGAGCCGTCCGCCCGCCGCAAGATGCCGCCTTCGCCGCGCAGGGCCTCGGAGAGCAGGAAGCTGCGGGCCTCCGGGTGGTAGAGGCAGGTGGGGTGGAACTGCATGAACTCGAGGTTCGCCACCTTCGCGCCGATGCGATAGGCCATGGCGATGCCGTCCGCCGTGGCGACGTCGGGGTTCGACGTGTACCGGTAGACCTTGCCGGCACCGCCCGTGGCGAGCAGGGTCACGTCGGCCACATGGGCCGTCACGCGGCCGGTGCGCGTGTCGAGGGCGTAGGCACCGAAGCATCCGGGCCTACCGTCCACTTTCTCGCGGGAGAGCAGATCGACGGCGACGGCGTGTTCCACCACCCGGATGTTGGGGTGACGGCGCACGGCGGCGACGAGCCCGCGGACGATCTCGGCGCCGGTCATGTCGCGGTGGTGGACGACGCGGCGATGGCTGTGTCCACCCTCGCGGCCGAGTTCGTAGGGGGCGAAGGGGTCCTCGTCGGCACGGTCGAAGCGCACGCCGTAGCGATCGGCGAGCCGGGCCACGAGGGCCGGGCCTTCGCTGACCGCCCGCTCGACCATCTCCCGGTGGCACAGCCCGGCGCCCACCCGCAGGGTGTCCTCGACGTGGGATGCGGGCGTGTCCGCCGGGTCGAACACGGCCGAGATGCCGCCTTGGGCCATGCGCGTGTTCGAGTCCTGCAGCTGCGCCTTGGTCAGGATCGTCACGGGCCCGCGGTCGGCCACCTCGAGGGCGAAGTAGAGCCCGGCAAGGCCGCTTCCGAGGACCAGGTGGCGCGAGCGTTCGATGGACGTGGCCGCGGTCATGGCGACGGCTCGCAGGGTAGCGGCCGGGGCAAGGTCGTGCGAGGGGGGGGATCGCCGCAGACCAACTCGCGCAGGACGGCGAAGGCGCGCTCGGCCGCGTGACCGTCGGCGCCGAGCATGTGGGCGTCGAGGAAGGCCCGGGCGCGTTCGCGGCAGCACTGCGGGTCCTCGAAGGCGCGGTCGAGGGCGGCGATCATCTCGTCGGGATCGTGGACGAGCAGCCCGCCGTTTCGTTCGGGAGGAAACTTCCAGACGTAACGCACCGACGCCACTTGCCGCGTCTCTACGCCGCCCCTGCGCCGGATCCTCCAGGTGAAGGCCTCGTCGGCGCTGCGGACCGGGTAGACGTG
Organism: Deltaproteobacteria bacterium; assembly: GCA_003696955.1. Lineage (GTDB taxonomy): Bacteria > Myxococcota_A > Polyangia > Nannocystales > Nannocystaceae > J032. The sequence goes on from RFGU01000220.1 coordinate 8,543, forward strand.
GATCGTCGGGCGCAGCGTGGCGTAGTAGAGGTTGGCGATGCTGCTGAAGTTGGTGACGAGGACGTCCGCCACCTGGAGATCGACGAAGTTGTCGGGATCGCGATCCTTGAACTTGAGGATCGTGTTGCCGTGTCGCCGCGCGAGATCCTCGAGGGTCCGCAGGTAGTTCGGATCGTAGCGATGGCGATCGTGGAAGCGCACGATGGCGTTGGCGCCGTGGTGGGCGATGCGCTCGAGGAGGCGGTCGAAGATGGCCGCGTCGCTTCCCCAGTGGGCGAAGACCTCGCCGTAGTGCCAGGTCGGGGCGATGAGCACGGTCCGTCGCTTCACCACGTCGAAGGGATAGGCGTCGCGCACGAGGCTTCGGTCCAAGGGCGTGCGCAGGTCGTCGTGGCTTACGGCGCCGACGAGCCGACAGTTCTCGGGGGCGAAGCCGCTGACCTGCGTGCGATGCTCGAAATCGGACGGGCCGAAGCAATGCCAGCGAAAGTTGGGGTTCGGGCGCAGGGGGTCGCCGAAGGCGCGGGCGAGTTGCCGGTGCAGGGGGGCGAACTCCTCACGGTCGTTGGGACCCTTCCAGCCGAACCCGTGCCAGAGCACGAAGCCCCGCCGGGCGGGGGAGACCTTGGGCACCCAATTGTCGAGCACGACCACGTCCGGCCGAAATCCGGGCACGGCCAGGGGACCGGCGTACGTGCGCAGGCGGCCCCGGCGGATCAGTGGCGCCCGCAGGGGAAAGAGCCGTGCCACGGCCTGACGACGGAAACGGTCGGGATCGTCGAGCACGATGCGAAGCTCGACGTCGTCGCGCGCGTCGAGGCGGCGGGCCAGCGACCACAGGTCCGCGCCGAAGGTGGTGGCCCAGACGAGGACCTTCATGGTCCACGGTGCGCCGCGCGGGGCGCAGGCGGCTTCGCGTCGAGGAATCCGAACGACATTTGGCGGCGTGCGGCCGGCACGCTAGCATCGGAGGGGACCATGGCGAAGCGTACCATCGCGGCCGCTGCGCTCCTCGGCGCGGCCTTCCTCTTGGCCCCGCCTGCGGCGGTCGCGGGCGACGGCCCCTCGGGGCGCAACGAGTACTACCGGTACGTGGACGACAACGGGGTCTTGCACATCACCAACGTGCGGGGCAGGCCCGGCCGGTGGGAACTCTACAAGAGCCTGCCCGGGTCGGGCACGAAGGGGCGCGGCCGGCCGGCGCGGGGTGCCCGGCGCGGCGTGTTGCCCGCCGAGCGGATCCACCGTTACGACGCCATCATCCGGGAGGCGGCGGCCCGCTACGACATCCCCGAGGCCTTGATCCGGGCGGTGATCCACACCGAGAGCGCCTTCGTGCCGACCGCCCGCAGCCGGGCGGGGGCCATGGGACTCATGCAGCTCATGCCCGCGACCGCGCGATTCCTCGGCGTGCGGGATCCCTTCGACCCCCGGCAGAACATCCACGGGGGGACGCGATTCCTGCGCCTGCTCGCCGACCACTTCGACGGCGACCTGGTGCTCGTGGTCGCGGCGTACAACGCCGGGGCGGGGGCGGTGAAGAAGTACGGGGGCATTCCGCCCTATGCCGAGACCCGCGCCTACGTCCGCGCCGTCTTGCGGCGCTACCACGCCTACGAGCGCGCACGAAAGCTCGAGGCCGCCGCGCGCGTCGAGCCGCGCCGCCACCTGGCCCCGTAGGGGGGCGGGGCCCGCCGCGCCGCGTCGCCCCGCCGTCTTGGAGCCGGTCGCGTCGAGGCGGTGGCGCCGTGGTGCGGCGCAGCGTCCATCGTGTAGAGTCCCGATCCGTGGAACCGGCCGCGAAGAGCCTGACGGAGTTCGCCCTCGGCTGCATGCTCGAGCCGGAGGAACGCGCCGCGACCCTTTCGTGCACGGACGAAGGCCATCTGCTCGTGCGGGTCGCGGGCGAGACCATGACGCGCACCGACGGCCTGCTCGTATGCACCGAGAACCTCGTGGTCCGGCCGCTCGCGCGACGCATGCAAGGGCGCGTGGTCCCCGAGGTCTTCGCCCGCCTGGCGGCCCTCGAAGGGGACGGCTACCTCGTCCTCGCCCACCAGGGGGAGCGGTTCCACGTCGTGGACCTCGAAGGCGACCTTTGCTTCTTCGTCGAGCCCTACCTGTGGGCCATGGACGCGGGGCTCCTGTGGGACGTGGGCGTCGTTCCGGGAACCCGGCGCGACCGCCCGATCCCCCTCGTGCGTGCGGCCGGTGAGGGGATGTTGGCCTTTCGCGTGCCGGGTCGGCTGGTGGCCATCAAGGTCGCCGACGACCGACCGATCCGGATCGCGCGCGACCGCCTGGTGGGCTGGGTGGGCGCGGTCGTCCCACGGGCCGACCCGGAAGGTCCGTTTCTGCGATGCGAGGGCGAGGGCGCGGTCCTCGTGTGGTTTCCGCGCGCGCCTGCCGACGGTTCGTCCGCCCCATCATGAGCTACGAGAGCCTCAAGCGCGAGATCGGCAACGCGCCGAATCTCATCACCCTGGGCCGGCTCTTCCTCGTGCCGCCGGTCATCTGGCTCATGGATCCGGTGGACCCGGCTCGCAACCTGATCGCCGCACTGGTGTTCGCCGTGGCCAGCGGCCTCGACCTGCTCGACGGATACCTGGCCCGCAAGTACGGCCTGGTGACCGTCTTCGGCAAGTTCGTCGACCCGCTGGCCGACAAGATCATGGTGGCGGCGGTGCTCGTGTACCTCGTCCACCACGGCCTCGTCGCACCGTGGATCGTGGTGGTCCTGCTCGGCCGGGAGTTCTACATGTCCGGCCTGCGGCTCGTGGCCGGATCCGAAGGCGTGGTCATCGCGGCCGGCGAAGGGGGCAAGGCCAAGACGGTGTTCCAACTCCTCGGGATCTGTTGCGTCCTCGCGCGGTACGAGTACCGCATGATCCCGTTCGATGCGACGTTGGACTTCTGGCGCGTGGGCATGGCGTTCCTCTACGTCTCCGTGGCGCTTTCGATCACCAGCGCCGTAAGCTATACGGTCGGGTTCGGTCGTGCCCTGCGCGAGCGGGCGGCGGCACGCACCTGACGGCGGAGGGGCCGTGGAACACCTCGTCGAGCGCATCCTGGCGGCTTGTTGCGACACCGCATCGGAAGCCATGTGGCTCGACGGCGGACCGGAGGGGCGGGGGTACTTCGCCCATCAGCCGGACGCGGTCGTCTACGGCTCCGGGCTCGAGGACCTTCGCATGGTGGACGACGTGTTCGGGGGACGGCGTGGCGGGATCTGCATGGGACACGTCACCTACGACGCCGGCGTCGCCTGGCTGCTGGGTCGAACCGCCCGCCCGGCCCACGTCCCCCCCGTCCTCGTGCGCCACTATCCGGCGTGGCTCGAGGTCGAACGGGACCGGGTCGTGGACGTCCGCGGGGACGGAGCCGCCGGTCGTGCCCTCGAGGCCGGGCTTGCGCGGACCGAACCCCACGAGGCCCGCGGATTCCCCCTCGAACCCATGCGACCGGTCCTGCCGGAAGAGGTGCACCGGGCGCGGGTGCGCCGTGCCCTCGACGCCATCGCACGGGGCGAGACCTACCAGGTGAACCTGGCCCAACCGTTCTTCGCACCGTGGAGCCGGACGGTCGCCGAGGACGGGCTCGGTCAGGCCGCGGCCGACCTCTACGTGCACGTTCGCCGCCGTTCGCCGGCGACCTTCGGGGCGTTCTACGGCGCCTTCGACGTGTTCGTGGTGTCGAACGCGCCCGAGACGCTGCTCGTCGTCGAGCAGGATGGCGAGCGTGTCGTGGCGCGTTCTCGGCCGATCAAGGGGACGCGGCCCCGCGGGCGGACCGCGGCCGACGATCGCCGTCGTGGCCAGGAACTCCTCGGTAGCACCAAGGACCTGGCCGAACACGTCATGATCGTCGACTTGGTCCGCAACGATCTCGGTCGCGTCGCCCGCCCCGGCACCGTCGTCGCTCCGTCCCGGCCCTCCCTCGTCACCTTGCCCACGGTCCACCATCTCGAAAGCGAGGTGGCCGCCGCACTCGATCGGGGTACGCCGCCTTCCCGGGTGTTCGCGGCCCTCTTTCCCGGTGGGAGCGTGACGGGGGCGCCCAAGCGGCGCACCGTCGAGATCATCGACGCCCTCGAGGACCGGGCCCGCGGCGTCTACTGCGGCGCCATCTTCGTCGCGACGCGCGGGCGCTTCGCGGCGAGCATCCCCATCCGCACCGGGTTGGCCCACCCCCAGGGGCTCGAGCTGCTCGCCGGTGGCGGCATCGTGGCCGACAGCGACCCCGAGGCCGAACGCGTCGAGACCGAGGTCAAGACCCGGGCGTTCTGCATCGACGGCCATGGTGACGATGTCGCCGACCCGCGCTAGCATGGGGGCATGGCGGCATCTTCGCTATCTTCACGTCGTGTAGGTGCCGGAGTGGCGTGGCTCTGTGTTCCGATCGTCGTCTTCGGCGGCGGTTGTGCCGGTAGCCTCGACGATTCGGGAGGGGAGGGGACGAGCACGACCATGGCCACGGAAACGTCCGGAACGCCGGGATCCACGACGTCGATGGAGACCTCGGCGACCGCATCGGGCGCCACGACCCAAACGACGACTATGGGATCGAGTGCCGGATCGACCGGTTCGACCGGGGGTTCGACGGCCGGAACGGCCGGGGCCGTGTGTGGAAACGGAGTGATCGAACCCGGCGAAGTGTGCGACGAAGGGGATACGGATGATCTTGGATGCTGTAACGCCGATTGCACAGAGCGCACCCCTATCGTGTTCATCACCCGCCACGCGGGGACGGGCGACATCGGTGGGCCCGAAGGCGCCGACGCAATCTGCAACCAGGAGGCGGCCGAGGCCGGGTTACCGGGGACCTTCCGGGCTCTGCTCGGCGCCGACGGGGTGGGCCCCAACGACGATGCGTCGTTCTTTCGCTCCGAGAACGGCTACTGCCGGGCGGACTACGTGGCATTCGCCGACAGCTGGGTCGATCTCGTGCTGAACGGTCCGTCGATGCCGCTGGTCGTCAAGGCGGACGGAACGGCCTTCCTCGTCGGGGACACCGTATTTGCATGGACGGGCCTCGACAAGGACATGCAACCGACACTCAACGATTGCAACGCTTGGACCAGCGCAGACGAAGCGCTCAAGGGCGAGACCGGGAACCCCTACCAGGCGGGAAAGTCGTGGCTCGACATCCTGGCGGCGACGAAGTGTTCCAATGCCGGTGGGCACTTCTATTGTTTCGAACAGTCGGTGCCGTGACGGTCGGCGCTGGCTCGGTCACGACAAGGCGCGCAAGGCCTGGGGATCGACGATTCGCAAGGTGCGGGCGTCGGTCTCGACGATGCCCCGTTTGCGGAACTGGGCGAGCATCATCGAGACGGTCTCCAGTGTGGAGCCGACCAGGTTCGCCATCTCCTGGTGGGTGATCCGAAGGTCGATCCGCACGCCGTCGCCGTCCTGCGTCCCGAACTCGGCCGCAAGGTCGAGCAAGAGGGCTGCGAGCTTGGCCGACACGTCCCGGAAGATGAGGTGCTCTACGCGGTGCTCGACGGCCCGGCGCCGCTGGCCGACGATCCGGGCGAACTCGAAGGCGAGGGCTGCGTCCTCGAGCAACAGGCCGGCGAACGTTTCCCGCGGGACCTCGACGACGATGGCGCTCTTGACGGCTTCGACCATCTCCTCGCGCGGTGCCCCGTCGAGGACGCACAGCTCGCCGAACATGTCCCCGGCCCGACGGTAGGCCAAGATGAGTTCCTTGCCGTCGCGGCTGACCTTGCTGCACTTGACGCGGCCGCCCACGAGGAAGAACACCCGGTCCCCCGGATCGCCGGGCAGGTAGACCACCTGCCGCTGGGCGACCTCGCGGGTCTCGAGTTCCTCGGCCAGGGCACGGACGCGGTCGGGGGAGATGCCCGAGAAGAACGGAATCTTGCGCAGGTACCACAGCGTCCGCGTGGCATCGGGCGGGGACGTGTCCGTCTTTTGCATGCTGCGTGGAGTGTAAGGTGGGCGACACACGGTCCTCAAAGGGCTGTCGGCGCATTCAGCGCTCTTGGTGCCGGCCCGCGGTAGAAGGGGACCAGCGGGTGGGCATGGAACTTGCTTTGCTTCGGGGCGCCCGGTTCGCGCCGGCGCCACGGCCATGCACTCCCATTCGCCACCCAATCGACTCGAAGGGCGTCCGCGAGGGCTTCTGCCGCCGTCCGACGGGCCCCGAAGGGGCACCGGGGCCACGCCGACGCGGGCCGAGACTATGAAAAAGGTTCACAACCGGCACAGGCCGGTCAATGTGGGGAATCGTGGGAGCGCGGGGCACAGGGGCTTTACCCTCATCGAACTGATGGTGGTGGTGGTGATCCTCGGGATCGTGTCGGCGCTGGCCGTGGGGGCGATCCGGCAGGACGAGGTCTCGAGCCGATACAAGACCTTCATCGACGACGTGACCGCCCGCATCGTGCTCGCCCGGGACACGGCGGTGCAGAATGCGACGCGGGTCCGCCTCGACTTCTACAAGGACCGCGTGGAGATGCGCCAGTGGGATCACATCGCCAACGACTGGGTGGCCGCCGGGGCGAATCGGGTGGGGGAGGTCGATGGCGGCATCCTGACCGGCAATGCGGACGTGTGCATCTTCGGCGTCGCGGCCGGGGCCCAGGCGCCGTCCGTGGCGCAGAACGTGCCCACGCCCAACGACTGCATGACCGGGTCCGTACAGATCACCTTCGAGGCCGACGGGACCTTCACGGTCCAAGACGGCGTCATCGGCGTGCCGAACGCGGGCGCCACCATTTGGATCGGGGATCGATCCTTGGCCACACAACCGAAACTCGCACTCATCCAGGTCTTCCCGGGAGGCCTGATCCGGACGTTCGACCATGTGGACTGACGCCAAGCTTCGCCGTGTTCGCCGGCAGGGGGGCTTTACGCTCCTCGAGGTCATGATGGCGCTGGTGGTGTTCGTCATCTCGGTGGTGGGCCTGGTGGCCATGGAGGGGCGGAGCATCGAGGCCCAGAAGCTGGCCGTCGAGATCCGGCAGGCGGAGCGGATCGCCCAGGAGGAGATGGCCAACCTGCTCTCCCGTGGCTTCATCGACCTCCTGCGCTACGACTTCGCGGGCAACACGGGGCCGTCGTTTCCCTACGACGACGACAACGTGCCCCCGAACGAGCGCCTGCGCGATCTCTCCCGAAGCTTCGTCCCCGACGGAGCCGGCAACCCCCTGCGCGTGCGCGACAACTTCCTCGTCTTTCGAACGGTACGCCTGCAGGTGGATCCCAACGCGGTGCCGAACGTGTCGAATCCGCCGATCCTTCCGCCCCTCGACGATCCCAACGCGACCAGCGACCTGCCCAACATCCTCGGGGTCGAACTCGAGGTTCTCGTCCTGTGGATCGACCGCACGAACCCGACGTTCCCGCCGCCCGCCGATGCGCGGGTCGTGGACCTTTTGCCCGACATGATCGATCCCACGAGCGCCAACTTCAAACCATGGGTCAACCACGTGCGCCTGCGGACCACGCGGATCAACGACGTGGTGCTCGGGTCCGGAGGAGGTACGGGACCATGACGAAGGTGCTGCCGACGACGGGCCCCTCGCCTCGGTCGCGGGGCTTTACGCTCATCGAGCTGATGATCGCCATCGTGGTCTCGTCCATCGTGGTGCTCGGCGTCTTCGCCTTCTCCACGATCCAGCAGACCACGAGCGCCATGCACCAGCGGGACGTGCGGATGCAGCAGGCCCTCGAGGGGGCCATGTGGTCCATGGGCCGGGACGTGCGGTCGGCGGGGCTGGGGTTTGCTCGCACGTGCACCGAGCTTCGGATCTGGGATGCCGCGCAGTCGCGCCTCATCAACCCCGGGGCGGCGCCGTCTCCCAATCAGGCGTATCGCGACGCGATCACGGACGAGGCCTACTGGGTCCTTCGGGACGGCATCCAGGTCCATTGGGACAGCGACGGTGCGACCTCCTGGGACGGCAACCAGGGGACGAGCGCCGCCGTCGACAGCGCGGCCGACAGCTTCGACGTGATCTTCGCCGAGGCCAACTACCTCCAGTCGGTGGGCGCCTTCACCCTGTCCGCGTCGGTCGATCCCGCGACCCAGCAGGTGGTGATCCAGACTCATCCCACTGCCCTCGACAACGGCAACGGTCAACACCTGGCCGCAGTGCGGCAGCTCTTTCCGCCCGGGACGTTCTTCCTGATCGCAGCGCCGCCCCAGGGAGGCGCCGAGTTCGAACCCCAGGCCCAGAGCCAGTGTCCCGTGCTGCAGATCACCGACGACGTGCAGCCGGGGGCCGCGAGCAACGAGTGGATCCTGCCGGTGTCGAGCCTTTCGGGGTTCAACGCGGATCTCGACGCGTTGCTCAACCAGGATCAGAACGGAACGCCTCCCGAGAATCCACCGGGGTTCCAACTCGACGACTGGGATCCCGCTCGGGTCAACACGGTCGGCGCCCTGGTCGTGCCCCTCGGCCGGCTGCGTTGGTCGCGCTACGAGATCGACTACAGCGCTCCGGGGCTTCCGTACCTCGTGCGGCGCGACATCATCGGCTTCCTCGAAGGCGATCCGGCGAACCTCGGTTCCACCATGGACTATCCCTTCTGCCAGCAGGGACAGTGTCCTGCGCCGCAGCTCCATCTGCCGGGCGGGCAGTCGCCGCCGGGGGCGGTGGCGGTCGGGCCCATGATCGAGGACATGCAGGTCGCCGTCGGTTGCGACGGGTACTCGGCGGCCGGGGCGGCCGCGGTGACGAACCCGATTCCCCCGCCGGATACGACCCCCCAGGACTTCGGCGAGAAGGGCCCCGCCAGCGGGCCCAACCAGGGCGTTCCGAACTTCGTCGTGGACGAGTACGAGCCTCCCGATCAACCGAACATCGACGAGTGGCTCGGCAACACGCCGGGCGAGTCGTGGGCCCCCGACTGCGTCTTCTACGGCACGGCCCAGTACTTCGCGAGCGCCTGGGGGACCATCGAAGGCAACCTGAACCCGCCGCCGAACTTTCGCATGAGCCCGCAGCTCGTCCGGATCACCCTGGTGGCCTCGGCCGAGACGCCGTCGGCGGGCGGAGGCATCGCTTCGACCGTCGTGCCCGCCCTCGAGGACCGGGCTGCCATGACCTCCTTCGTTCCCGGCCGTAGGGAGCGTTTCATTCTCACCGAGCGCTTCGCGCCGCCGAACCTGAGGTGGCGCAATCCCCTGATCCCATGATGCCGCCCCTTCCGCTTCGTTCCGCCTGCACGTCCACCGGCTCTTGCCGGGGCGAGGTCGTGGCGTCCGGCAGGGGGGAGAAGGGACCTTCGATCATGAACACCTCGATCCGTTCCCGGCAACGCGGCGTGACGCTCATCAGCGTGATGCTGCTCGTGCTCTCCCTGCTGAGCCTCGGGCTCCTCGTGGTCCGCAGCTCGGTCCGGGAGGTGACCCAGGCCGGGCAGCTCGTCGCCCGTGAGCGGGCCCTGCTCGTGGCCCAGGCCGCGGCGGACTACGCCGCCGCCCAACTGCGCACGGCCTCGGCCAACGATCCGAACTTCATCGACGCGGCACTGGCCGGCTACAACCCCCAGGGGACGACCTGCACCTCCATCGATCGGGACTGCATCCCCGGGGCGGATCCCCAGATCCCCACGGGGCAGCGGGTTTCGGTGCTCGCCGGCGGCGAGCCCATCGACTGCAGCGGTCGTGCCTGCATGCGGCAGGGGGCCGTGGTGCGCCTGCCGACGGCGCAGACGCAACAACCCTTCGACTGGTGCGCACCGGGCCAGGGCATCGCGTTCAACGCCATCGTGCCGGACGGCGATCCCGAGGCGCGCGTGTGCGTGTGGGTGCGCAACAATGCATCGGATGCGCTCGGTGCCAACGGCACCGGGAGCTGGATCGACGACGGGGACGGGCGCGTGGTGGTCACCGCGATGGCCACGGTGCGCGGGACGACGGTGACCATCGAGGAGGAGGTGCTCCTTTCGAGCGCGGGTGCCCCCCAGGTCTACCAGCCGCAGTCCCCGGACGACGGTTACGGGGGCGGGCACAACAACGACAACTCCACCGTCAACGTCTGCCAACAGGCCAATCAGGTGGCGGAGATTCCGTGAGTCGGGGGGCCGCGGACGATCCCGCGGGCCCTGGATCGGAGTTGCCCGCGTCGGCCGTCGTGGTGGCGACCGCCCGCGGCGACCGCGACATCGTCGACGCCGTAGGAAGCTCCCTCGGCCAGGCTCCCGGGCCCACCGATCTCGAACGCTGCTAGGATCGGTGCAGATGCGCCTTGCACCCGATCTGCCGCCTTCGGTTCGCAGGTTGCTCTTCGAGGCCGGCGTCGAGGCGGAGCCGCCCATCGAGCGCCGGATCTTCACGAACCGCGACCTGAACTTCGACAACGTGCCGGTGGTGGGGTTCGACATGGACTACACCCTGGCGGTCTACGACCAGGACGCGATGGAGGCCCTGTCGATCGCCTGCACCATCGACAAGCTCATCGCCCGCGGCTACCCCGAGCGCCTGTCCAAGCTCGAGCCGGAACCCCATTTCGCCATGCGGGGCCTGCTCGTGGACAAGCGCCTCGGCAACGTGCTCAAGCAGGATCGCCACGGTTACGTGGGCCGCGCCTACCACGGCCTTCGTGCCCTCGCCAAGGCCGAGCGCCGCGCCACCTATCGGACGCAACGTCTCGGCGGCGAACGGGAACGTTTCGTGCCGGTGGACACGCTCTTCGCCCTGCCCGAAGTGACGATCTACGCCAACATCGTCGAGCTGCTCGACCGTCACCCGGAACTGTGGTCCGGTGACAGGCCGAGCTACGCCGAGGCATGGGACGACGTGCGTGCCTGCATCGACGAGGCCCACCGGGACGGCACGATCAAGGACCGGATCCGGGCCGCACCCGGCTCGTTCATCGAGCGCGACGCCGATCTCGGCCCGACCTTGCACAAGCTGCGTTCGGCGGGCAAGCGCCTCTTCCTGCTGACGAACTCGTTGCTGCCGTACACCGATGCGCTGATGACGTATCTGCTCGGCGATGCGATGACGGCCTACGGATCGTGGCAGGCATACTTCGACTGGATCGTGGTGGGGGCGCGCAAGCCCACCTTCTTTCGCGAGCCGGCGGCGTTCGTGGAACTCGATGGCACGGGCGAGCCCTCGGGCAGCGAGGTCGCGGTGCCGCAGCGCGGCCGGATCTATCAAGGCGGTGGACAGGAGGGGTTGCAGCGTGCCCTCGGCGTCCATCCCGACGAGGTGCTCTACGTGGGCGACCACATCTACGGGGACGTGGTGCAGAGCAAGAAGAGTTCCGGGTGGCGGACGGCGTTGGTGGTGCAGGACCTCGAGCACGAACTGGCGGTGCGCCGGGACTTCGCGGTCGAGCTTGCGGACATCGAGCACCTCCATCGTCTGCGCGCGCAACTGGCCGAGCGATTGTCCCAGCTTCGTCACGTGGGCCGGACCCTCGAGCGCTTCGAGGCGGCGGACGTGGTGGCGTTCGGGGCGGATCCGGGCGAGGCGGACGTCCTCCTCGAGACGTCGCGGGCCAACCTGCGCAGGCGGTACGACCGCACCCGCGCCTACTTCGAAGAGGTGCAGGCGGCCCTCGAGCGGCGCGAGGCCGCCGTCGACCGCGCGTTCAATCCCTATTGGGGCAGCATGTTCGCCGAGCGCCACGAGACGAGCTGGTTCGGCGCCCAGGTGGAGGACTTCGCCTGCATCTACACCAGTCGGGTGTCGAACTTCCTCTTCGTCTCCCCGAGCCGCTACTTCCACGCGCCTCGGGGGCGGCTGCCCCATTTCGAGGTGTTTCGCTGATTGCGCCTTGCGCGCGGTTCATGGTTTTGGGCACCGAAGTTGCATCGCTTCGATGCCGGTTCATGCCGTCCATGCTCGACCGTTCACGAAGAGTGCCGTGCGGCGCCCCGCAGAGCGTGCCTTCGCCGGGGCAGGCCGGGGCGCGGCGGCCGGGGACGCCCACCGCTCGATCGCAACGGGCTGCACGAACCCTGCACGTTTTTCACACCGGGGAGGCCGGGACAGGCTCCTGATCTCCGAAAGGCTCGCACCATGGCGTACACGCGCACACATCGATCCGCCGGACTGCTTCGCTTGCTCGGGTTGTGCATCGTGGCCTTCGGCCTTGCCCTGCTCTCGGGACGGCCCGCCTCGTCGAAGGTGCACCCGTACTACGTGGTGCAGGGGGCGAGCCTCGGGCAGATCAGCCCCCGGATCCTCTTCGTCCTCGACACCTCGGGCTCCATGGCCCTGCGGGCCCAGGCCAACGAGGAGATCTGCGCGTACAACCAATGCGAGGAAGGTGCCGGAACCCAGCTCAGCCGCATCGCGGCTGCTCGCCAGGCCCTGCGCGCCGTCATCGACAAGACGAAGGACAAGGCGAAGTTCGCCCTCATGACCTTCGACCAGCAGCGGCCGCCCACGTCGAATCCGGGGAAGTGCAACGGTCGCCGTTTCCGCTGGGTCGATGCGTATCAACTCTACTTCTTCGGTCCGCTGACGTGGCTGAGCCATTATGCGGGTTACAACGGCCATTGGATGCTCTGCGAGTCGGGTTCGAACCAGCCGTATCCGTACCTTCGCTGGGACAACCTCGGCGTGGGGCAGCATCCCGCCACCAAGACGAGCAAGGCCAACGGCCCCGTGCCGCCGTCGCCGCTCATCAGCACGGCCCAATCCGACATGAAGAGCTCGGCGAACGCCTACCGGAAGGTGCAGTGGTTCGGCCGCTTCTTGGGCGTGCGCTTCCACGCCGACTGCTCCGATCCCGTCATCAACGACCTCAAGAACAAGAGCCGCGGCGACTGGAAAAAGAACCAGGTCTGCGGTCACGATTGGTACTACTGGCCATACGTGGACGGCTTTCCGGGGTATTCGGCCATGACGGGCTATCGGTGCGGCTCGAAGAACTGCAGCTACAAGGGGCGCCTCGGGGTCGTGGAGGACTCGTGGCCGGACAGTGCCACGCTCTACAGCCCCTTCTACCTCGACCTCGATCCGGTCAAGTATCCCCCGAGCAAGTTCGGGCCCACGAGCGAGGCCGATGCGGACACGACGACGGCGGCCATGGTGGCACCGATGATCGAAGGCGGCGTGGACGCAGACGGCGGTACGCCGTGGACCGATGCCATCGGTTCGGTGAACGTCACGCCCCCGGACACCAACGCCCACTTCGGCCACACGACGGTGGCCTCGTACCTCAAGTTCGTCAACGAGGCCGAGACGCCGGACCTGTGCGCGCCCACGGCGGCCGTGCTGGTGACCGACGGCCAGCCGAACTGCGCCCAGGGGTGGCCGTACGACTGCTCGACGCTCTATCGGCGCCTTTCGGATCTGCGCACCGAACTCGGGGTGGAGACCTACGTGGTCGGCTTCCTCGAGGGAAGCTACGTCCTCAATCGCATGGCGTGCGCGGCCGCGGGCTCCTGCAAGGGCGGCTGCGGCAACAATCCGTGCGGCGGCACCCCCGCCGACGACTGGGACACCTGCCAGGACCCGAACGATCACTGGAACAAGTGTGCGTTCGTGACGTCCTCGCCGGACGAGTTGGCCGACGCGGTCACGGAGATCATCGACGGCGTCGTGCAGACGGACGTCTCGTCCGGGCCGGGGGCCACGGTCAACGACTTCGGCGTCGGGGCCAAGGGCAACATCGGCGAGGGCGAGCAGCTCCAGAGCAAGGTGAACGCCTGGACCGATTGGCCCGAGTGGCGTGGGCACGTCACCCGTGAGCTGTGCGACGACCAGGACGTGTTCGACATCGACGAGGACGGCGACACGACGGAGGTGGCGCCTTACTGCGTGCCGCCGGTACCCGAGTGGCAGCCCGAGGAACTCGAGGAGACCTTCGGGCCGTGCCCGCAGAGTCACGAGTGGGACGCGGGCGAGTGCCTCCAGCTCACCGACTGGAAGGCGCGGCGGATCTACAGCTCGGACGCGAGCGGCAACCTCTACCGGATCTCGGACGCGAGCGGGAACGCCAGTCCCAAGTTCGTCAACGAACTCGTCGCCCGCGGGGTCATCAGTGCGCCGAACACCCAGGCCAAGGCCAACAAGATCGCCCAGTTCATCCTGGGCAAGGACTTCCCCGACGACTGGAAGCTGCCGGGGCTTGCGAACTCGGCGCCGGTGGTGGTGCGCCGGATCCCGAGGTTCAACGAGAACTTCGTGCCGGCCGTCCCCATTCGCGACCCCCATTGTGCGGGGCGCTTCCTCGATGCGGTGACGAACACCCAGATCCCGATGGAACTCAAGAACTTCGCCATCGAGGCCTGGGACGAGACGAAGAAGATCAACACGCCGTCCAAGCACTGGGAGTACCAGGAGGCCGTGCTCGTCGGGGACGACATCGGCGTGCTCCACGCCTTCCAGTGGAACAGCGGCAACGAGCTTTGGGGCTACATCCCACCGTTCCTCTTCGGATCGGCCAAGGCCCAGGCCGACATCGGGCCGGCCACGATGGGCCAGCCCAAGCAGGTCGCGGACCACATCTACGGCCTGGCCTCCACCGTCAACCACGGCTGGGTCTACGACCCGAACACCGACGCGTACCGTCACGTCGGCGTCTTCGGCATGGGCAAGGGCGGCACCGAGCTGGTGGCCCTCGACCTTTCCCACATGAGCCCGAGCTCGCCCAAGGGGCCCTTCGAGGTGCTGTGGACCACGGAGGATCCGCTGCTCAAGAGCGCCTACGACGACATCAACGGCGAGACGTGGGCCCGTCCGGCGCTCACCTACGACGTTCCGGGTGACGACCTGGCCAACAATCCGACGAGCCAGGTTGTCTTCGGTACCGGCTACCAACCGGGAACGTTCGACCCCAACGACGAGAAGGGAAGGGTGCTCGTGATGGCGGATGCGATCACGGGCCAGATCCTCGAGCAGGCCGAGTTGCCGAAGGTCACCTCCCCGGTCTACGAGGTGGAGTACGGGACCATCGTGGACCCGGCGGTCGGCAGCCACTGCCGGTCGCGCTACTGGGCCGAGAAGCAGGAGACCTACGTGGTCGATCCGGCGGGGCGCCTGTTCCGGTGGGATCTGGGCGCGGGGGCGAACCACGAGTCGGACTCCGGGGGCAAGTGGAACGGACAGGCCCTGCCGCTTGCGGAGTTTCCCGCCTGTACGGGCACCGGCAAGACCTGCTCGGTCAAGTCGAACAACAAGCGCGACGTCTTCGTGTTCGGACCTGCGGTCACGGCCCTCAACCGCATCGACACCGGTCAGACGGGCAATCCCGACACGACCTACGACGATCAGTTCCTCATCGCCTTGGCCAGCGGATCGCCCAACGAGGACAAGATCGACTGGTCGGTGGACGGCAACGACTTCCACTCGAGCCTCTACATCCTCGTCGACGACCACAAGCTCGACAAGAAGGGCGGGCTCTCCGTCCCGAACGGGGCCCCCAAGGCGCCGCCGGGCACCAATGCCAAGTACATGCGCATCGCCCTTTCGGACATCGAGCGCCAGCGCACGTTCACGCCCTATCCCGGTGCGTCGGAGATCACCGAGCCGCCGGCCCCGTTCAGCCGGCGGGCACGCCCGATCCGTCCGCCCAAGATCAAGGTCACGGGCACCAACGTGGACAACGGCGGCGGCTTCGAGCTCAACGACCAGTTCGAGATCATGGAGGTGGAGTTCACCGTCTACGAGCCCGGGCCGGGGGAGTGCGACCCGCGCTTCTACGACCAGCAGAACGACACCTGGTACTTCGACGAGGGTTCCGTCTACGTGATCACCTTCCGGCTGACGGTGGACGACACCAAGGGCTTCGACTTCACGAACGGCGCCGGGGGTGGCATCGACTTCAACGGGATCCCCAACAAGGGGCTGACCCTCGTGAGCGTCGAGCAGGTCACCGGTGGAGCGTGCGAGGACGGCGTGTGCGGTCCGGTGCCCCAGGACGGCCCGAGGCCGACGTGCGATCCCAACCAGCCGACCGGCGGCGGGGGCGTCTCCATGTCCCTGCCGCTGCGGCGGGCCGAACTCGACGGGTTCACCCCGATCGAATGAGGCGAGCTTCCGCTGGCCCGCAGGCGCCTCCCGCGGGGGGCGCTTTTGGGCTAGGTTGCCGGCCGTGACGGACGCCCATCGTCCCAATCCCCTTCGCCGCCTCTACGACTGGGTGCTCTCGTGGGCCGATTCGCCCTACGGCACCTGGGCGCTGTTCGTGCTGGCGTTCCTCGAGTCGAGCTTCTTTCCGATCCCGCCGGACGTGCTGCTCATCGCCTTGGCCGTGGGGGCGCCGGGGCGGGCCTTCACCTTCGCGGCCGTGTGCACCGCGGGCTCCGTCCTCGGCGGGCTCTTCGGCTACTACATCGGCTATGGGATGTGGAACCTCTTCGAGCCGTGGCTGCTCGGGCCCATCATCGCGCCCGAGGACTTTGCGGCGGTGACGGACAAGTATCGCGAGTACGGTGGGCTCGCGGTCTTCGCGGCCGCGTTCACCCCGATCCCCTACAAGGTGTTCACGGTGGCCGCCGGCGTCTCCCACCTGGAGATCCTGCCCTTCGTCGCCGCCAGCATCGCCGGTCGGGGCGGGCGGTTCTTCCTCGTCGGGACCGTGGTGCGGCTGTTCGGCGACCGCGCGCGGGAGATCATCGATCGCTACTTCAACCTCTTGACGGTCGTCGGTGCGATCCTCCTCATCGGCGGCTTCCTCCTCGTACGCGCCATGGGGTAGCCCACCCGGCGGTCGGAGCGGCCGGCGCGATCAGTCCGGGGCGACGACGGTGAGTTCGACCTCGGTGCCGGGGGCGACCTCGGCACCCGGCTTGGGGGTCTGGCGCAACACCGTACCACCGCCGAGTTCCGGGTCCTCCACCTCACGGACGCGCCCGACGGCAAGGCCGGCCTCTTCGAGGATCTGGCGGGCCTTCGGGAGCTTCTTGCGTGTGACCTTGGGGACCTTCACCGTCGCAACCTCGGCGACGACGATCCGCACCTTGCCGCCCTTGGGCACGCGGGCGCCCTCGGGGGGCTGCTGATCGACGACGGTGCCGGGCGCGGCGTCGGGGGCCGGGGCACGATCGACCTGTACGGTAAACCCCCGTTGCTCGAGGGCCGCTTTCGCCTCGTCCTGCGGGCGACCGACGACGCCGGGGACCTCGAGGCCGGCCGGCGCGGTGGCCACGATCACCCGCAACTCCTTGACCGGCATCGGCGCGCCCGGCAGTGGGCGCTGTTGCAGGATCGTGCCGGGTTCCACCGAGTCGTCCTCGCGGGCGCCGTCTTCGATGACGACGATGCCCTGCGCCCGGAACCGCTCGCGGGCGGCGTCCACCTTCATGCCCTGGATGTTGGGCGCCGTGGGCTGTTCGGCCCGCGTAGGGGCCTCGCTCGGCGGTGGAGCCGGGCTCCCGGCCGCCTGACCGACCGCCGCAGCCACGGGCACCTCGGCCGGCCCGGTCGGGTAGCCGTAGAACTGGTGCACGAAGGGCGCGAGCAACACCTGCACCACGGCGGCCGTGACGGCTGCGAGGACGAGGATCTTGAGGGTGTCGTTCATCGGGCAGGGCGAGCGTACCGCATCGCCGCAGGCCACGGGACACCCGCGGATCGGCGAGGACACCAAGAAGGCATCGCGGCAGGGCCTCGCGGGCGCCGCCGCGATGCCTTCGTCGCCGAACGTCCGTCAGGCGGCTGCCGTGGCCGGCGAGGCGCGGAAGACGATCCGTGCGTCGTCGCCCTCGCCCTCGAGGTCCGCCGTGACGTGGCTGCCCGGCAGGATCTCCCGCGCCAGGATGGCGTGGGCGAGGGGATCGAGCAGGCGTCGCTGGAGCACGCGCTTGAGTGGCCGCGCGCCGAATTCGGGATCGAAGCCCTCCTCGGCCAGGTAGTCCTTGGCCCGGTCCGTCAGCTCGAGCACGATCTCGCGGTCGGCGAGGCGCTTTTGGATGCGTTCGAGCTGGATCTCGAGGATCGCCCGCATGTGCTTCTGCTCGAGCGGGTGGAACGACACGATGGCGTCGAGGCGGTTCAGGAACTCGGGCCGGAAGTGCCGTTTGAGTGCCTCCATCCGGGCCTTTTCGAGGGCATCGCCGGAAAGGCCGGCGCCGGCGAGCTCCGAGCCGATGTTCGAGGTCATGATGATGATCGTGTTGCGAAAGTCCACCGTGCGCCCCTGGCTGTCGGTCAGGCGGCCGTCGTCGAGGAGCTGGAGCAGGATGTTGAACACGTCGGGGTGGGCCTTTTCGATCTCGTCGAGCAACACGACGCTGTAGGGCCTTCGGCGGACCGCCTCGGTGAGTTGGCCGCCTTCTTCGTATCCCACGTATCCGGGCGGGGCCCCGATGAGCCGAGACACGGCGAACTTCTCCATGTACTCGCTCATGTCGATGCGCACGATGTTGCGCTCGTCGTCGAAGAGGAACTCGGCCAGGGCCTTGGCGAGCTCCGTCTTGCCCACGCCGGTGGGGCCGAGGAAGAGGAAGGACCCGATGGGGCGATTGGGGTCGGACAGGCCGGCCCGGGCCATGCGGACCGCCGCCGAGACCTGGCGGATCGCCTCGTCCTGGCCCACGACCCGCTTGTGCAGGTTCTCCTCCATGTGCAGGAGCTTCTCCTGCTCGGACTCGAGCATCTTGGAGACGGGGATCCCGGTCCACTTGGAGACGATCTGGGCGATGTCCTCGGCGGTGACCTCCTCCCGGAGGAAGGACTCGCCGCTCTCGAGGGCCTTCTTCAGGTCCTCGCGCGCCTTCTCCCGCGCTTGCTCGAGCTCGCGCAGCACGCCGTAGGTGAGTTCGGCGGCCTTGTTGAGATCGCCGGCCCGCTCGGCCTGCTTCGCCTGGGCGCGCACGTTCTCGATCTGCTCCGAAAGGCGCTTGATCTCGGCGATCTTCTCGCGCTCGGTCTGCCACTTGGAGCGCATGGCCGCGACTTCCTCGCGCAGCTGGGCGAGTTCCCTTTCGATCTCCGCCAGACGCTCCTTGGTCTGCTTGGTCTTCTTCTCGCGCTCGAGGGCCGCCTTCTCGATCTCGAGTCGGGTGATCTTACGCTCCCGCTCGTCGATGGGCAGCGGCACGCTCTCCACCTCCATCTTCAGCTTCGCAGCGGCCTCGTCCACCAGGTCGATGGCCTTGTCGGGAAGGAATCGGTCCTGGATGTACCGGTGGGACAGGCGCGCCGCGGCCACCAGGGCGGCGTCTTGGATCCGCACGCCGTGGTGCGTCTCGAAGCGCTCCCGCAAGCCGCGGAGGATCGCGATGGTGTCCTCGACGGTCGGCTCGTCGACGAGGACGGGCTGGAACCTGCGGGCGAGGGCCTTGTCCTTCTCGATGTGCTTGCGGTACTCGTCGAGGGTCGTCGCCCCGATGCACCGCAGCTCACCGCGGGCGAGGGCGGGCTTGAGCATGTTGGCCGCATCCTGGGCGCCTTCGGCCGCGCCGGCCCCCACCAGGGTGTGCAGCTCGTCGATGAACAGGATGATCCGTCCTTCGGCGGCCGACACGTCCTTGAGGACGGCCTTGAGCCGTTCCTCGAACTCGCCGCGGTACTTGGCACCGGCCACGAGGGCGGCGAGGTCGAGCTGCAGCAGCCGCATGTCCCGTAGGCTCTCGGGCACGTCGCCGCTGGCGATGCGTTGGGCGATCCCCTCGACGATGGCGGTCTTGCCCACGCCCGGGTCACCGATGAGCACGGGGTTGTTCTTGGTGCGGCGCGAGAGCACCTGCAGGGCCCTGCGAATCTCGTTGTCCCGACCGATGACGGGGTCGAGCTTGCCCTCCCGAGCGAGCTTGGTCAGATCGCGGGTATAGCGTTCGAGGGCCTCGTACTTGCCCTCGGGATTGTCGTCCACCACCTGCTGCGTGCCCCGGATGTCGCGCAGGGCGGAGAGCACGAGGTCCCGGGTGGCGCCGAGCTCGCGCAGGATCTCGCCGGCCCGGATACCGGCGCGCGCCGCATCGTCCGACAGGAAGGCGAGGATCAGGTGCTCGGTGCTGACGTACTTGTCGTGGAGGGATTCGGCCTCCTTCGCAGCCAGGTCGAGGGCGGCGACCAGTTCGCGGGTCGGGCGGACCTCCCCGCCTTGCACCTTCGGCTGGCGGGCGAACCACTCTTGCAACGCGCGCTCGACGGCGGCCCCGTGGACGCCGGAGCGCTCGAGCAACGGACGCACCAGGCCGCCCTCTTGGGTCACGGTGGCCATGAGCAGGTGGGGCGTGCCCACCTCGGGATGGCCCAGCTCCCGTGCCATCGCTTGGGCGTGGGCGATGGCCTGTCGCGTCTTGACGGTCGATTGTTCGGGTTGAAACGTAGCCATGATCGAACTCCCATCCACCGGCCGCGGACGGCGTGCCGGCTTCGCAGGCAACATGGGCACGGTCGCCGTATGCGCAAGGGGACGCTTGCGAAAAAGGGGGGCGAGGGGCACGCTGGCCGGCGTGCCTACGCGCACGCAAGGAGCCCTGCTCGCCGCGGCGCTGCTTTCGGCGGCGTGTGGCGAGACGAAGCGCACGGCGGAGGTGGCCCCGTCGGGTGATCGGCGGGAGCCGCCGGCCTCCGACAGCGCCGAGCGGTCGCGCGTCGTCGCACCGGATCGGGCCGAGGTGCCGCGCGAGCAGGCGGAGGCCAAGGTGCCATGGTTTCGCGGCTCCTTCGACGAGGCCCTCGCCGCCGCCCGGGCCCAGGGCAAGCTGGTGTTCGTCGAGGTGGGGGCGTTTTGGTGTCCGCCGTGCCAGCGACTCGACGAGGAGACGTTCTCGGACCCGAAGGTGGTTGCGCTTCTCTCGGAACGCTTCGTCCCGCTCCATCTCGACGTGGAGCGCAGCGACGATGCGCAGGTGGCCGAGCGCTACCACGTGATGGCCTATCCCACGATGCTCGTTCTCGAGACCGGCGGCCTCGAGAAGGGCAGGATCGTGGACTTCGTCCCCCCGGACGCCTTCGTCGAGCAGGTCTCGGCCATCGCCGCGGGCGGGAACGTGCTCGGCCGCCTCGACGCCGAGGCGGCCGCGAAACCCGACGACCTCGAACTGGCCTATCGGGTGGCCCATGCCCACATGCTGGCGGCGGATCGTGCCGGGGCCGAGGCTCGGTACGCCGCCATCGAGTTGGCCGATCCCAAGGGGGAACTCGGGCTCTTGCCGAAGGTCGCCTTCGATCGTGCGGCGATGATCGAAAAGCTCGACGGCGACTGCGAGCGGGCCGTTGGGGCCTACCGCGACGTGGCACGCCGCTTCCCCGACCATCCGATCGCGCTGTCGGCTCGGCGGCGGGTGGCCAGGTGCCTGCTTCGGTTCGGCAAGCCCGAGGCGGCACGGACCGAGATCGAGGCACTTCTGCGGGAGGGGGAGGAGGATCCGAGGGTGCTCTCCAACGTCGCGTGGTTCTGCTTCCGCAATCGAGCCTTCCTCGACCTCGGGCGGAGCGCCGCCGAGAAGGGCGGGGCGATCGCCTCCGACGACCCGGACTTCCCCTACCTGGCCGCGGAGCTCGCCTTCCTGTCGGGCGACCGCGCCGCGGCCCTGCGTCACATGGACCGTGCCATCGCCGCCGCAGGCGGGCGCACCTTCTACCGGACCCGGCGGGCCGAGATGGCGGCGCAAGGTCCGGGCCGCCCGGCGTTGCCATGAACCCTACGTTCGCCCTCGCGGCCGTGCTGCTCGCGACACCTCCGGCCCCGAATGCGCCGAAGGTCGGCGAGGAGCCCATCGGCGGCTATTGGGCGCCGGGGGAACGCCCCCGCGTGGCGCCGCCCGACGGCCGTTGGGAGATCGGGGTGGGGGCGGCGCTCCTGTCCCTGGGGGCGGTGGGCGCGGGTGCGGCCGGGGCGGGCGTGTGGGCCACCGATCCGGCCCGTTGCGACCGTGTCACGCGCCTGGACGCCTCGAGCTGCCGAAGCCTCCACGTCCTTTCGTGGGTGCGCGTCGGTTACGGCATCGGCCTGGCCGCGGCGGGGGCGGCCCTCTTGGGGGTCGGGTTGCGTCGCAGGGCACGCCGACGTGCCTTCGACGCAGGCCGCGACTTCGCCGTGACGGGCGGCCCCCTGGGCGTTCGCGGGGCGATCGTCGGGCTGCGCGTCCGCTTCGGCCCGGGCATCGCCCGGGCATGGTAGGAGTGGGACCGTGTCCCCCGTCCCCCCGCGCGGCTCCGCGACCGTTGCGGTGCTCGCTCCGTTGGTGGCCGCAGGCCTCGCGCTCGCGAGTCTCCACGTGGCGCTACGCACCGGTTGGGCGCCCGGGGTGGTCTTGCTGGCCGCGGTGGCCCTGTCCGCGGCAGGGCGACAGGGCGGTGAGCGTGTGGCGCCATCGGTGGCCTACGGGACCAGCCTGGCCGCGGGGGCGTCCTCCACGGTCTCCGTCGTGGTCTCGGCGCTTGCCGCCCATGCCATGATCACGGGGCGCCACCCATCCGTAGCGGCTGCGGGTGGCTACCTGGCCGGCGCCGGGCTCTTGGGGATCGTGCTGGCGGCGCGCATGCGGGGCGTCGTCCTCGATCGGGGCGGCCTGCCGTTTCCGACGGGGGCCGCCGCCGCCGCGGCCAGCCGAGCGATCCTCCGGAGGAGCGACGAAGGTGGTGGCCGACGCGCCCTGCTAGTCGGTCTCGGCGTGGGCGGGGCGGTCGCGCTGCTCGGCCCCGGCGTGCGATCGATTGCGGCCGCCACGGGGGAGGTCGGGTGGAGCCGCCTCGCGCTGCCCCATGCGATACCGTGGCTCGGCGCGTTGCTCTCGGCGATGGGCGTAGGCGGCACGTGGTCGGCCTTCGCCCTGGAGGCGAGCACCGTGCCGGCGGCCGTCGGGGTCCTGGTCGGACCACGTGTTGCGGTCGGGGTTGCCATCGGGGCGCTGCTCGGGCCCGGGGTCGCGGGAAGCTGGGCGGTTTCGGTCGGAGCGATCACCGGGAGCGGGTTCCGAGAGGTCGTCCAGTGGACCTTGTGGCCGGGTACGGGGGCGCTGGTGGCCGCGAGCATCACGGGGGTGATCGCCGCGGGTCGCGGCGGCGGCGTGGCGCGCACCTGGGGGATGCTTCGGTCGAGGACCACGCTGGTGGCGGCCGCCGCGGCGATCGCGTTGGCGTGGGGGGCGTGCGTGTGGGGGTTCGGTGTGCCGGCCTTGGTGGCGTTCGTCGCGGTGGCCCTTGCGGCCC